>VXWI01000006.1 GCA_009835985.1 Acidobacteriota bacterium
CTCTCGGTGTAACTGTGAAAACCGGCTCAGCACACAAAATTGCTTACAGGCCCCAAGCAGTTTGGCTATTGCTTCTCGCTGAGCCGCGAAGTCTCTTCGCTCGCCTCCATTACTCGTCTCGCGAGTGTTCGAAAATCGGTGTAGCAATCCTGTACGGCGTACGTATGGCCACCTAGCGCGCCATCGGCGGCTTTGAGCATGAACATGGGCTTACGCGCTTCTTGAGCGAGCGGCATCAGACTCCGAAAGTGCTTCAACGTGCCCAAGCAGTTGCCGTCCTCCAATACAGAGGGCGCATTCACAGCAGGTTCTTCGAGTACCAGGCTCCGGTAGGCACCCGGAATGCGGTCCATCCACCGTTCGTAAGCCTTAACGGGCCGATCCAATCTCACTGCATGCTGGAGCACCACGTAACCGATGGGCCTCATCGCTCCGCTGGGCAGTTCAAGATTCGTCACCGCGTTGTGGTCTTGTCGGCTGGCCCATTCCCGCCGCCAGCGGCGAAGTGTGGGACCCAAATTCCGGAGCCCTTGGATGGAGTACAAGTCCGGTGCGAGCGGTACGACGACGTAGTCGGCCGCGATGAGCGCTGCCCGGTTTAAGGAGCCGAGGTTCGGCCCGACATCGACCAGAATCAGATCAGCGGCAACCTGTTTGGCAGCGCTCCGCATCGCTCGAGAGAGCGCTGACAGGACACGGAATGACCGTGGTTTGCCGTCCAGACAGCCCGGCCACTGACTCGACAACTCGTCTTCTGCTCCGGACAGGAGCATGTCACCTGCGACCAAACCGATCCCGGGTGCCGGTCGGATCACCGAAGGGATAGTGACATCGCCTTCTCCTTCCAGTAAAGGGCGCAGCGCCGAATAGATCGTGTTTCCTCCGTCCCCATTCCAGAGCTCTTCGACCTCATCGTCCTCTAGGAACATGCTCGTAAGGTTGGCCTGGGGGTCCAAGTCGGCCACGAGCACGCTGTTCTGAAGTTCGGCGTACATCCACGCGAGGTGGTACACCAGAGATGTCTTTCCGACACCGCCCTTGTTGTTGAAGACTGCGATGCTCTTCATGACGCCCCCCTCACGGTCGCAGCGACCAGCGAGGACTGGAACTCAAACTTGGCCTGCGGGTTCCCATTCTGGGCTAACGCCTCCCGCGCCAACCGCACTCCGAGACCGAAACGTTGGGAAAAACCGAGGTTGTGCATAATCTCAGCGACCAGGGGATTGCGATAGTCTGTATCTCCGCTACCGAAGTTTTCGGGCGTCATGCGGCCGTACAAGCCTCCGGGGCTCACAATCTCAACCCGGTTTCGATACCAGTGGATTCGCACAGGGGTGTTGGTCGCCTCGTAACTTCGGTGCATGATCGCGTTTCGCACTAACTGCCGAAGGGCATCCGCGGGATAGTCTGGCTGCTGCCGTTCACGCTGCACGCCCGCCACCCGTGTGCGCACTTGGATATGGAGTTCGATGATCTCGTCAAGGCGCCGGAGGACATCGCTTAGCGGTCCGGTGATCTGTTTCTGATCCTGAATCGCGTCCGTTGTATCGTCTCCGGCGATGCGGAGGAATTGGACGTACGCTCCTGGGATCCACGCTTGAGGATCCCGTCCGAACGCCAAAACCGAACCCCAAGTCGGTCGGTCCTCGCGCATCAGGCGCAATGATCGAAGCTGGAGGTCCAGTGACCGCGTATTTGCGTCCAGGACATTCGGCGAGATAGCGGCTGGAAAGTAAACGCGCCGCAAAGAGTCAAGGTCGAGGTCTTCCAAAGCAGCGCCGCTAGCCGGTCTCATGTCGAATGGAAGATCTGCGGCACGCCGGCGTTCGGTGAGCAGTCGTTCATCTTCAGCAGAGGCTTGTCGAACGGAAGGGCCTATCCGTACCCAGACCCGTCCGCGGTAGCGGACAGGCGTCGCCACGGAAGGAGCCACCGTCACTACGGCGACTTCACAACCTCGTAGCGTTCGTCGCTGGACTGTCATCGAAGGCAGGGGAAGAATCGAGCCCTCTCCGTGAATGTTGGACAAGCGCTTTAGGAGGTCGTCCGTTATTGGGAGTGAGGCGCATGCCCCGTCGTCCTCCACGCCGATAAGGAGTACCCCTGGCTGCTGATTTCCCGGCAAATCGTTGGCGAAAGCACAGATGTTGCGGCGGATCTTGTGATCCTCAGTGGCGGACTCCTTCCGTTCCACTCGATCGGACTCAAGGTCCAACATCAACGATTCGAGTTCGGTGTCGGAGTAAGGGGTCATTTGCCTTCAGGGCTGCGCCGCGGCCAGAGCATAGTCCGCCCAACGAGAAAGCCTGCCTGGAACGACGCCGGGCTCAAGTTCCTTCGGGATGACTTTGGCTGAGACGCGGATCGCGGGGCCTTCAGGGCGCCGCGGTGTGTTCCATTGCGGCCTCGGCGAGCCGCCGGGCGGTTTCGGGAAGACCCCCCGCGCTCTGGACGTTCGAGAAGACCGCGACCGCGACTCCCCGTTCCGGGAGGCGGAGCAGCCGGGTGGAACCGCCGGTGGCGCCTCCCGAGTGCGCCACCCAGGTGCCCATCTCATCGGTCGCGATCCGCCAGCCCAGCGCGTACTCGCTCATGGTTCCATCGGCGAGCTGATACGGCGTCGTCATCCGGTCGTGGGCGTCCGCCGAGAGGATCGTCCCGGCGTCGATCGCGAGCGCGAAGCGGACGAGATCCGGGGCCTTCGCGATCATTCCCCCGCCGGCCCACTTGATCGAGAGGTCCGCGAACGGGGCATTGAGAACCCCCGCGCCATCCTCGCGCTTCACGTACTGCCGGACCCGGTTCGGGACGATCTCGCCCTGGTGCTCCAGGTAGGTCGCATCCATTCCCGCGGGGCCCCACACGTTCTCGTGCATGTAGTCGTCGAAGCGCTGCCCGGAGACGTTTTCGACGACGCCGGCCAGGATGTTCCAGGCGTAGGAGGAGTAGCTGTACTGGGTGCCCGGCTCGAAGAGCAGCGGATCGTCCTTGAAGATCTCGATCCCGGCTTCCACGGTGTCGAAGTGGTCCTTCATGTCCATCTCGCCCGGGTTGTAGTGCCGGATTCCGGAGGTGTGCGTCATGAGGTGCCGGACGGTGACCGCGTGCTCCTTTTCGGGGAACGCCGGGAAATACATCTGTACCTCGGCGTCGAGATCGATGGCGCCCTGTTCCACGAGCTGCATGACCGCAATCCCGGCCACCGGCTTCGAGATGGAAGCGATCCGGTAGACGCTGTCCGCGGTCGCCGGGACCCCGTTCTCGACGTCGGCCAGACCGGAAGCGCCGCTCCAGATCATTTCGCCGTTCACGGCGACGGCGGCGGAAAGGCCGGGACTGCCGGCAGCGTCGCGCGCCTCCGCGACGATCGTGGCGAAGGTCTCGTCGAGCGTCGGTTCGGGTTCGCCTCCGCCGCATCCGCCGAACAGCGCGAGGATGGTGAGCGCGGCCGGCAGCCGCGGGTCAATGTTCGTGAAAGCCAGGCGGTTCATCGCTTGCCCCCTATGGTTCGTCCACGGGCAGGTGGGCGGTGACCGCCTCCCATACCCGTTCGAAGTTGCCGCCGAGGATTGCCTCGACGTCGTCGGAGGCGAAGCCGGCTTCGGCGAGGGCCTCGGCGATGGCCTCGAAGTTGGCCTCGTCGCCGAACCCCTCGCTGTAGGCCGACATTCCCCTCAGGTCGCTGCCGATCCCCGCCGCGCCCATCCCCCCGAGGTCTGCGACGTAGCGGATGTGACGCGCCATGTCGGAAACGGTGGGAACTTGACTGCCGTTCGGCCAGATCCCGATCACCCCGCCGTCCCCGGCGATCGCCAGGATCTCCGGATCGCGCAGGTTCCGGTCGGCCTCGCCGAGGGCGAAGGCGCCGGTGTGGCTGAAGATGACGGGGGCGGTGGAGAGTTCCAGGGTGTCCCGGATGGTCTCGGGATTGGCGTGGGCCAGATCGATGACGATGCCAAGCCGGTTGCACTCACGCACCACCTCGCGCCCGAACTCGGTCAGCCCGCCGGGGGTGTAGGGCCACGTCTGGATGTGGCCGATCCCGTTGGGACGGAAGTGGACGAGCTGCGCCACGGCGAGTCCCATCTCGTGCAGTTCGTGAAGCCGCTCGATCTTGCCCTCGAGCGAGTCGGAACCTTCGATCGCGGGCAGGATCGCGAGCGCCCCGTCGGCGCGGGCTTTTCTCGCCTCGGCCGGAGTCCGCACGAAGACCGCGTTGCCTTCGGCGGCGGTGCGGGTCAGGCGTTCGAAGCGGTCGAGGGTGTACTCCCAGGGCTCCGCCGGGTCCGGCCGCCGGTTCCCGCTCTCGATCCGGGTGCCGTCGCGCAGCACGTAGCCGCCGCGGTAGGGGGTGTCGGTGCTGATGTTGGCCACCACCGCGTCCATCCCGCGGTCCAGGTAGCGCGCGATCTCCTCATCGCTGATCCGCGGCACGTTGGCCCGGTGGAAGCGCGACGGATGCGAGTGGAGGTCGATGCGGAGCGGGTCCTCATCCTGCGCGGCGGCGGGGCCGACGGCGAGCGCCGACGCGGCGAGGCAGAGGGCCGCCAGCGCTGCCCGGAACGAATGGCGTCTCCGGCAGCGTCCTCGCCGCACGCCGGGAACGGTCACTTACTGCTGTGCGTCCGTCGTTTCCATCGGCAGCACCACCCGCGCCACGCCGTCCTCGATCTCGAACTGGGTGCCGTAGGGCTCCGAGAGACGCACGAGGTCCTGCAGGATCTTGTCGGCGAGCTCGCCCTCGGCGAACATCGGCCGGCCGCGCACGTGGCGCGGCTGCCCGAAGCCGAGCGTGATCGGGTGAAGGGTCAATTCGACCAGTTGCTGCCCGCTCCACTCCGGTACCGCGATGACCGCCTCCCAGATCTCCGGAATGGCGGGGAACCCCGTCGTGTCGTTGTTGTAGCGGGCCTCGTTGAAGTCCGCGAGGCCGTCGCTCTCGTCGAGCCCGAGCCGGTAGTAGTTCTCGTACGGCAGCCGCTGGAGCGTCTCGTTCTGGAAGATGAAGTCGCCGAGGCTGTACAGGATCGGTGCGCCCTTGTAGATCTCGATGGCGCGCAGCGCGTGCGGTCCGTGTCCCACGAAGACCGAGGCGCCGGCATCCACCATCGCCCGCGCGAAGGTGACCAGGAACTGGGCGGGCTCCATGCGGCTGTTGGGCCCCGGCGCGCCTTCGTGGGCGTGGATCGTCACCATCACGTGGTCGGCCTGGCGGCGGGCGTTGCTCACGATCATGGCGATCTCCGCCATGTCCTCGGGGTGCGGCTCGGTGCGCACGCCGGGCGCGTCGGCGAGTTCGAACCGGCTGCGGAGGAAGTTCAGGCTGTCCCCGGACGCGGGCGGGTTCATCTTGAGGTCGCGCATGGTGGCGCGGACGCCCTCGAGCTGTTCGCTGGTGACCTCGTAGGTCGTTTGGAAGCGGAGGGGATTCAGGCCGGGCCGCGCGGGAATGTCGTCGCGCGACTTTCCGGCGACGGAGTGGTCGGGATACGTCGAGGCAAGGGAGATCACCGCGACCCGGCCGTCCTTCGTCTCGATGAACTTGGCTTCCCGGGCTTCCGCGAGGCTGCGTCCGATCCCCGCGGCGACGATGCCCGCTTCCCGGATGTACTTCTCGGTGAGGAGCATCGCCGGCGGCCCGTAGTCCCCCGAGTGGTTGTTGGCCAGCGACCCGATGTCGATTCCGGCCCAGACGAACTCCTGCACGAGTTCCGGCTGGGCGCGCATGTAGGTCCCGCCGCTCGAACTCATGGGATAGGACTCCCAGTCGTGGAAGAGGATCTCCACGTTGGTGAACGCCAGGTCGGCGCCCCGCAGGAGATCGATCATCGCCAGGAACTCGGGCTCCTCGTAGACGCTCAGTTTGCGGGTGATGATCGAATCGCCCGTCAGCGCCATGGTGAGGCGGTCCTGAGCGACCGTCTCGGCAGCGAGCCCGGCGGTCAGAGCGCCGGCGACGAGAGCGGGGAGAAGTCGGGACGTTCTTGTCTGGTTGGCCATGGACAGGGTCCTCCGCGGAACCTGCGAGTATGGCAGATAGGCGATGGGAGCGCCGGTCGGAGCGCCTCGGAGCGCCGGCCTCCGGCCGGCATCGCCCGCCGCGAGGCGGGCGAAACGCGCTCCGCTACTCGCTCAAGTGGCGGCGATGGGCCGCCTATCGCCGGTAGTCCAGCGGCGGCGGCCGGTCCCCCACCAGTGGCTCGTACACGAAGTCCGGCCCCCGCGCGGCGTTGAGCTCGTCCAGCGCCGCCGTCAGGTGGGACGGTTCCGCGAACAGGTCGGCCCCGGTGCGCGCCAGGATCTGGGCGGCGAGATGCATGCCCTTGAGCCCGATGCTCGTGGCGCCGCAGGCCACCGCCATCCAGCTGTGCGCCGGCGTGCCCGGGACCCAGGTGGCGGTCCGGAACTGCGCCGTCGGGACCACCCAGCTCACGTCGGCCACGTCGGTCGAGCCGCCCGCCGGAGTCCGCCGCCACTCCATGACCTCCTCCTGCGATCCGATGGGACGCGGATGGAGCAGGTGCTTCTGGATTTCCTCGGCGAAGGCCCGCTCTTCCTCGGTGTAGGCGAAACCGCCGATCGCCTTCATGTTCTCGTAAAGCAGCCGGCCGATGTGCTCGTTCGGGAGCAGGTTGTAGAGCCCGTGGATGATCTCGTGCTCGACCTCGGTCCCGGTCCCGAGCGCCGCGGCGTCGGCGATCTTCAGGATCCGCTCCCAGTTGGCGCGGGCCGTTTCCACCGACGGGTGCCGGTTGTAGTAATAGACCTCCGCAAAGTTCGGGACCACGTTCGGGGCCTCGCCGCCCCGGGTGATCACGTAGTGGATCCGGCTGCGCTCGTGGACGTGCTCGCGCATCAGGTTCACCATGAAGTTCATGGCCTCCACTCCGTCGAGCGCCGACCGTCCCTGGTCGGGAGCGCTCGCCGCGTGGGCGGACATTCCCCGGAAGCGGAACTTGGCGGACAGGTTGGCGAGCGAGTCGCCGGGGCTCGCGTCGTTCCGGTCGCCGGGATGCCAGGCGAGCACCGCGTCCACGTCGGAGAAAAGGCCCTCCCGAACCATGTACACCTTGCCGGCGCCGCCCTCCTCGGCAGGGGTGCCGTACACCCGGATCCTGCCGGGCGTCTCCGACCGTTCGAGCCAGTCCTTGACCGCGAGCCCGGCGGCCACCGAGGCGGTCCCGAAGAGGTGGTGTCCACAGGCGTGCCCGGCGCCGACGCCCTCCCGCTCCATGGGTTCCGGAACCGCGGCCTGGCTCACTCCGGGCAGGGCGTCGAACTCGGCGAGAATTCCGATCACGGGCCCGTCCGAGCCCCACTCGCCGACGAATCCGGTCGGCATGCCTGCAACCCCGGCTTCCACGGCGAAACCGCCGGCGGTGAGCTGGTCCTGGAGCAGCCCGGAGCTCTTCTCCTCCTGGTAGCCGACCTCCGCCCAGTCCCAGATGCGAAGCGCGACCTCCTCGAAGTCGGTGCGCTGGGCGTTCAGGAACTGCGTGATGGCGGCGTCGGCGTCTCCGTTCTGGGCGAGGGAGGCTGCGGGGGCGAGGAGCGCGGCAAGCGGCAGGACGAGCAGTAAACGGGGAATACGCATCGTGGACCTCCAGGCTCAGCGGATGATGTCCGAACCGGGCTTCGAGTGTACCCGCGCCGATCCTTGCGGAGTGCCGGTCCGAGGCGGCCGGCACGGTAGAGTGCGCTCATGACGAGACCGGGACTCCGATCGGCATTGGCGGTGTTGTTCACACTCCTGTTCGCCGCTGCGGGGCACGCTGACGACAAGACGAAGAGAGGAGCCCGGGATGGGGCGGGGGATGTGGAACGGAACCCTGGAGAGCCCACCGCCGGTCCGGCCGAGGTGGACCTCACTCGCCGTTTCGAAGGTGTGGCCGCGCTGCCCTCGGCTGCCGCCCAGGGCTTTTCCGTGTCGTCCGGGAGGCAGATGGAGTTGTTCGGCCGTCTCGGGTTGTCGTCCGTGAACGTGACGGCCGAGGACTCTTTCGGGATCGCGGCCGGAATGGCCGGCGACATGGCCTCCCTTTCGGCGTCGAGACGCGTCTCGGAGTTCGGCTGGGGGGTAGGCGCCCGGCTCATGTCGGGAAGCTGGGGGATGGAAGGGACGTACACCGTCTTGGACAGCCTCGCCCTCTCGCCCGGGTGGCTGGTTGCGGACGAGACGGCGGCCGGTGAACTGACGACCGGGTTTCTCGATCTGCCGGTCGTCGCGTCCAAGGCGGATGTCCTCGTGGGGCAGGTCGTCCGCGCCTTTCCGTTGACCAATACCATGGAGCTGTTCGTGGGCCTCGGCGCGGGGTGGATGCGGGCGACCGATTCCAGCACCGACCGTCTGATCTCGGGGACGGGGTTCCCGGATCCGGCAGAGATCGTCGGAGAGTTGCCGCCGGACGTTCCCCCGGAGCTCGTGGCATCGTTCGTCCCGGAGGTGGAGTTCAACGCCAACCGCAGCTCCATCGTCTTTGCCGGCTCGCTGGGCCTCTCGTTCCGGGCCGGCCGGATTCTTCTGCGTCCGCGGCTGGACGTGGTCATTGCGCGGGCGCTGACCACCGAGCTGACGGTGGGCTTTCCCGGCCTTGCGGACCTGGGACTGCCCGAGACCGACGAGCTGGGCATGCCCGAGTTCAGCTACACCACCAGCGTGACCCCGAGGATCTACCTCCTCTCCGTGGACGTGGGTCTGTCGAACTGATCGGGAAGGACCTGACCGGGGACCACGCCGGGGGAGGCGTGTCCGGCCCGCCGGCCCTTCGGAGAGGGAGGACGTTGCGCCTGGCGTCGCTGGCGCTGCTGCTGGGGCTCGTTTCGGCTACCAGCGCCACCGCGGGTGTGCAACCCGACCGACACCCGTCCGATCAGCCGGCGGAGGCCGGTCTGTCGTCGAGGCCATCGGATGAGGAGCCGTCCTGGGAGATTCAGGTCGCGGGTCACGGCGGCGCCGCCGGGTTGATTTCGCGGGGAGAGGTCAGACTCGCAATCGCGAGCAGCGTGGGCCCGGTGGATGAAACCGTGGGCTACTCGCGCGAGAGAAGCTGGGGGGCGGGTCTCCGGGTGATCCGCGGCCGCTGGGGTGTGGAGGTTCAGCATCACCGGGTGGCGAGCCGGGGCTTCATGCCGGCCGCGATGATGCGCGAAACCCCTTGGTTCGGAGCCGAGGAGCTGCCGCTCACCGATTCGGCGGACGATCTTCTGAGTGTGTTCGCCGTTCGGGAGTTTCCGTTGGTCCAAGGGCGGGCGCGGTTCCACCTGGCTGCGGGCGGTGGTTACCTGCTGATGGGAGGGGATTCCGGCCGGCTGGTGCTGGAAGACCTCGCTCCCGGTATTTCGCGGATGGCGACTTTCGGCGGCGCGTCCCACGAAGTGGCCATCGAGATGACCGAGGGTGACTTCCGGGCGGACCGCGGCGTCGCGGTCCTGGGGGGTTCGCTGGGGCTCACGCTAAGGATGGGCCGGATGTTCGTGCGCCCGCGGTTTGACGTTTTTCTCGGACGCGCCCGGACGACCGAGGAAAGCTGGGGGATGCACCTGCACGTCCCCGAGGTTCAGGACGAGTTCGCGACCACGCTGACCCTGAACACGACAATGCGGCCAAGGCTCTTCCTCTTCAATGTGGAGGTGGGCTGGTCTTCGCGACGGTAGATTCCCGGAAGCTCGTCGTCGGAGACTGCTCTCGCGGACTCTTTAGCGCGCGAATCTCGGCGGGTCATGCCGAGATTTCCGCGTTGATGGCGCTGCGAGTCTGCGTCAATCGACGTCATGGTCGGTGCGCTCCGCCGTCTCGACCCGGTCGGCGACCCCCTTGCCGAGCCGTGGTTCCAGCTCGTCGCGTGCGGCCGTATGGATGGCCTGGTGACTCAGGTCGCGCCAGCCGGCTGCATCCGACACCGGCGGACTCCATGATCCGGCTCAGGTCCCGGGCGGGTGTCGCACGACGGGGGATTCCAATGCCGGCGCGACGATGTCGCCGTGGATCGTGACGGATCCCTTCATCGAGCCGAGCCAACGGCCCGCCGTGCCTGGAGTGTGAGGAACGAGTGTCGCGATGGGTTCTCCGCGCGGGATCACCAGAACCGGTTCCCGGGTCCGGACAACCCGGTCCAGGACTGAATGGCAGGTTGTCCTGAACTTTGAGATCTCAATCTGCTTCATGAGTCAATCCCAAGATATCTAGGTCCCACCGTCGGAGCAAGCTGCCACGAGGCGCGAAGTGGCCCGGATTTGGCATGCACTGTCGACGATGAAGCTGTTCCGGAAGAGAAGCATTGCCTGGATCGCCGCGCTCGCGATTGCGGGAGCGGCCGGATGCGCGACCGTCCCGGAGACGGCCTCGACCCTGCCCGAGGTGGAGGGCACCGAGGAAGAGGTGGTCTGCTCCGGAGCCTGCGAGGAGGAGTGGGGACGCGCCGAGGAATGGGTCAAGAAGCACTCGGGTTACCCGTTTCCGGCGGAGGTCACCGTGAAGCCGAACCGCATCGAAGCGTCGCGGATACCGATTCACACCTGTGAGTCAGTACCCCAGACGCGCCGCGGATCACTTTGTCCGGAACTGCCGCTCGCGAGCGAGCCTCTCGGTCTGGGCGATCCCGTGGGGTTCAACGGTGCGGTTCGGATCGGACAGCTCTATGCGGACGGCGGCCCGCACTGGACGTTCCTTGTTCTGCGCCAGGCGATGGGGAGTGGTTCCTTCCGGATTCGTCTCGCCCAGCACTGCCGTTCACGGAGCGGACCGAAGGCCTGCGATTCGCCAGGGCTCCGCACGAATCGTCAGGACCGCTTCCGGCGCTTTGTGCGGACGGGCGAACTGCTACCGCATTAGCCCTACGGCCGACGCGAGGAATCAGCCCGATTCCCGACCGGTGTCACCGCCGGGCGTGTCCGATCTATCTGCGGGATGACCAGCCGATGTCGACGCTGAAGAGGACGAAGATCGGACGCACGGACACCTCGACCGAATCGGTTCCCAAACCAATCGAATGACGACTGCGGTCCGGAGGTTCAACTTCGCCAGTCACGTCCCAGCTCGATTCGGCGTGGCGTGTCTGGCCGATGAGCACGTCCACCCGCGGCCGAACGAAGAAGTGCTGTCTGCGGAAAGTGATGCCGGCGGATCCGCTCACCAGGAAGGAGAGGCGGTCCGCGCTCTCCTCGTGGGACGCGTAATCGTTGGACAGAATGTGTACGACTTCTTCGCCCCGACGCCGGATGGCGGCGTAGCGCGCGAACGGCACAATCCCGATGCGGCCGGCGTCTGCTCCTCCCGCACGGGCAGCCCCGGCCCCGACTCCGGCAAAGAGCCGAGCGCCGCCGCGTGCGAGCCGAGTTTCCAGGACTCCCTGCACGGTTAGTAGGTTCTCGGGTCCCGGGGCGACTACCGGGTTACGCAGCGGCCGGACGGAAGTCTCCAGGATCAGGCTGCCGGGCTGGAAGACGTTGGTCGTGATGCGCTGGTACTGCGCTTCGAAGCCCCAGCGTCCCCGCATCGTTCGAATCCCGACTCCCCACACCGGTTTCCGGGCGAAGTGGGACAACTCCGGATACGGATCCGTGGTTAGCTGGGCAGCGGGCCAGGGAAGGGACGTCCAGACGACTTCACCACCGGCCGCAAGCCCGGCGAGCCCTCCCCGCGCGAATACCTCGTAGTCCCACGCGGGACCCTTTCCCGGTGCGACCGCCTCGGCCGTGAGGGCCTCTTCCGAGCGGGCGTCTTTCTGCTCAGGCGGCATTCCGAGCGCGGGGGTGGAAACCCCGAGAAGTGCGGTCAGGAGCAGTGCGAAGTGCATGAGACACCTCCAACCGGAGCCCTTCGCATCGTAAGGCTGGAAGACACCCTCAAGCGAATGCGACGCCCGCGTACAAACAAAAGGGGCCGGCCCGTGAGGGCCGGCCCCTTGAAGGTGCTTGGGTAGTCGCCTAGAAGCGGAGGGTCGTCCGCACCAGCAACGTCCGGGCGTTCTGCCGACTCCTGAGCTGCAGGAAGTTCGGGCTGTACGTCCGGTTCGCCGAGCTGTAGGTGAACTGGTTGTGGTTGTACGCGTCCATCAGGTTGAAGAACTGCACCGTTGTCTCGAGCTGCATCGCCCCGATATCGAAGATCTTGCCCGCGGAAAGGCCGACCGTGTGGACGGCCGGTGACTGCACCTGGAGATCGCCGCGATCCTGTCCGACGAAGCGGAACCGAGTCGCCAGCGGGTTCGGCTCGCCGTTGTTCGCCTGGCCGGGACCGTACTGGGTGACCTCCGGATCATCCGCCGCGAGGCGGTCGAGGACCGGGCCGGACCAGGGGCCGGCGTTGCCGGTATAGCTGACTCCAGCGGTAATGTCCATAGGCAGCAGGTAGGTGAAGCCGCCGCGCACGGACCACTGACGCCACGTCGGCGAGTAGGAACTCGACGGCAAGGTGGTGTGGTCGCGGTTGCCGCGCGGCATGTGCAGCGCCTTCGTGTTGTTGAACTTCTCGGGCGAGATGAAGCGCGCCGCATCGTGCGGGTTCCAGTCGCCGTTGTACTTCTGCCACTGGCGGTTGATGTTCAGCGTCGCGGACATCCGCTCCGTGCGCCGGGTGGTGGTGATTTCGATCGCCGTGTACACGAGGTCCACCCAGGTGTTGTTCGTCTGCTGGAGGATCCGGCCCTCGTCGATGTCCACCTTTCCGAACTGGAACACGCCGAGCGGAGGCTGCGCCGGCGAAGAGGCCGGGTAGTAACCGTTCTGCTCGAGGTACTCGTAGTTGTCGTTGTAGCGCCGGTGCACCAGGGCGACGTCCATGGCGAACTGTCCCTGGAACTGGCGGCGGACTCCGAGTATCGCCTCGTTCACGAACGGCTGGCCGATGTCCGGGTCGAACAGGAAGGTCGGGTCGAGATTCGTGCGCGGCCCGACGTAACGGTTGTGGTCGGGAATGCCATCCAGGTCGTGGTCGTACTCGTAGTAGGTCCCGATGGAGGCTCCGGCGTGACTCGACGTCACCGCGTCGCGGCCGTTCATCTGCTCGTGGACCCGGCCGAGGTTGCCCCGGAGGACCGTCCGGCCGTCCTCGGTCACCATGTAGGAGAACCCGGCGCGCGGCCCGAGGGCCAGGGTGTCCATCCGATTGATGTCGAGGATGCCGTCGAAGCGCTTCACGAAGTCCGCGCGCACGCCGATGTTGAGCGTCAGGCGGTCCGTCGGCTTCCAGGCGTCCTGCAGGTAGAACGCGATGTCGCGGTCCTGAGCGTCCCTGGTCTGCAGTTCGCTGGCGGGCCCGTTCGCGTCGCCGGCCCGCTGGCGGTAATACCACCGGGTGGCAACCGCCTGAGAGAGATTGTCCTCCGTCACGATGTTGCCGTTCGCGTCCACCGGAGTATGGTTTTGGCTGTTCCAGCCGGTAGCGGTGTTGTACACGGAGTACTGCGGATAGCGATTCCAGGGAGCGGCATAGACGCCGAACCCGATCTCGTGGGAGCCCGCCACGTTGTCGAGGTAGTGGGTCATGTCCGCGCGGAGCAGCAGAAGCCGGGTCGGACGCCTGGTTCCCGCGGAGTTGCTGCCGAATGCGGCGATCCGCCCGCCATTGGCGGTGGTTCCGCTGGCGTTCACCGAGTACCCGCTGTGGATTTCGATGTAGGACGGCGTGTCCGCGAACTGCGGCTGGTCGTCCAGATTGACTTCGGCCGCCTTGTTGTTCCACGAGGCGAGGAACTGACCCGTGGTGTTCGCGCCGAAGACCGAAGTCAGCTTGGCGCCGAACAGGTCGCCGCCGGTCTTCACGATGTAACGGTGCGCCAGGTCGTACTCGCGGTTCGAGGTGTTCTGCAACTGATCCCGCTGGTAGTAGCCGGACAGCTCATGGTTCCCGCTCAACTGGGCGGTCAGCTTGAGGTACGGCTGGTGGCTCTTGGTCGTGTTCGGGAACTCGCTGTAGGTCGGCGTCGTGTATCCGCCGCTCGCCGGGAGTCCCGAGAGTTGCTGCAGGAAACCTACGTCGAGGGCCGAGCGGCTGATGCGGGCCGCAAGATCCGCCCAGCGATAGGTCGCGAAGAACCAGGCCTTGTCGCGGACGAGGGGGCCGCCGATCGAGAAGTCGGCCTGGTGGACCTGGTGCGCCGTAGGAGTTCCGGCGCCGGCATTGACTGTATCCGGCGGGTCGAACACGCCCATCGCCGCGAAGTTCGCCTTCTCGGAGGCGAACGGGTCGAAGCCGCTCGGGAGTTCGTTGTCGCCGAAGAAACCGGTGAGGCCGTCTGCGTCTCCGGTGCCCCAGTCGTACTCCTGGTGGTCATAGGACGCGGACGTGGAGAGTTCGTTGCCGCCGCTCCGGGTGATGATGTTGATGATCAGGCCGGTGCCCATCGGATCCTTGGCCTCCGCGCCGCCGGTCTTGACCGAGGCGTCCTCGATCACGTCGGCGCCCATGCCCACGTAGGTGATCTGGGCGTCGTTGTAGCCGGCCGCGGCCATTCCCTCGATCTGGATGACGTGGGAGAAGTGCTCGGTCGCGTGGCCGAAATAGACCATCCGGCCGGAACCGTCGTCGAACGGGCGGGCGTTCACGCCGGGCGTCATCTCGAGGAAGTCGCTCCAGTTGCCGCGGGCCTGGATGGGCAGGTCGCGCTGGAACTCACCCTCGATGGTGAGGATGTTGCCGGGGCGGGCGATTTCGAGCATCGGCGTCTCGGCCGTGACCGTGATCGTCTCCTCCACCTGGCTGATGGACATCACCACGTCCACGCCGATGTTCGTGCTGGCGCGGACCAGGATGCCTTCCTGGCGATAGGTGGCGAAGCCGGACAGGGACGCCTCGATCGTGAACTCACCCACCGGCAGGTTCAGGAAGCGATAGCCACCCTGGCTGTCCGTTACGCCGACTTCGGCAGCGATCAGCGCCGGGCTCGTGGCCGTCACGGTCACGCCTGGGAGCACCGCCCCCGAGTCGTCGGTGACCGTGCCGCGGATGCTGGAGTCGCCGCCCTGTCCGAACGCGAGGGCCGGAAGGGCGAGGGCCGCTGCGAGAAGCAGCGCGAAAGTGGACTTCCGCATGGTTCCTCCTCTGTGAGGTATTGGAGATTTCAGGGATGCGGCCCGACGGCGCCGGTTCCGCGGTAGAAAGTGCAAGCGCGAAAAATAGGCAACGATTATGCCATGCTACCGGCGCAACTTGAAGAACCGATTCAAAGCCGCGAATTCTATTGGGCTTATCTCGGTTTGAGGCATGCGCCGGACGAGTCCGGCGTCCAACGAACCGAATCAGGCGGTTGGAATCTTGGAGCGGGCTTTCTTACCGGGGTCCGGGTGAGACCCCGGCCCGCAGGGTCGCGAGCAGTTCCTGGACTTCCGGTTGCTCAGGGTTCAGGCGCAGGGACTGCTCCAGGTACTGGATCGCGCGGGCCGCGTCGCCGCCCGCGGCGAGCGACCAGGAGAGCGCGTTCAGGAGCGCCGGATCCGGCGCCCGGAGGGGCAGGGAACGCTCGTAGAGTTCCGCGGCCCGGGTGTGGTTGCCGGACTCGCGATGAGCGTCCCCCAGCACCCGTAGCACCATCGCGTCCTCGGGCGCCTGGGCGAGGGCCGGCTCCAGGAGTCGCACCGCTGCGCGCGGATCGCCGTCGTCGAGCGCGAACCGTCCGAGCGCGAGGCGCACCCGGCCCAGATTCGGGTTCTGGGTCAGGGCGGTCTCGAGGTGCCGGCGCGCGGCATCATGGTCGCCTGCTCGGAGGGACTGCTCGCCGAGCGCGGCGGAGAGAGCTCCCGGGGTTCCACCGTCGAACGAATCGCTGAGACCCCAGGGGATCGCGACGCGGCGCCGCGGGTTCAGGTCGAACGTAACCGTCCGCTCGGTCTCCGCGCCGTGCACCGACAGGACATAGCGGCCGGATTCCCACGACTCGGTGTTTGCCGACCAGACGGCCAGCCCGTTCTCGACCGCAACTTCCTCTTCCTGGAGGGGCGTTCCCGCGGTCCCCGATTCGTCTGCAGCGCTCCAGGGAGTCACCCGGAAGGTGACCGCCTCCCGGCCGGTCGCCGAGGCGACCGCCCGGACTGGAATCCCGACCGCCACGACAGCACGGCCGTTCGGCAGAAGCTGGTTGCCGCCAGTGAGCCAGGCGCGCGGGTCCACGGGCTCGACCGGTACCGGCAGGGTGTGGAGCAACCACGGGCGCGAGAGGGTTGACGCGCCGGTGGGGACGCGCAACTCGTCCTCGAAGACGGTGTATTCGGTCCGGGCGTCGTTCTTGAAGATCACGCGGAACCGGAAGTCTCCCGGGATCACCGGGAACATTCCCCGGTAGGTGAACGGTCGGGCGCCGACGTCCTGAAGCTGGCTTTCGGTCAGCCGCAGGAAGGGCGTGACGACAAAGTCGTGAACGACGTCGCCTTCCGGGGTTGAGACCTCACCCGTGACCTCGAACCGGGTGAAGTACTCGTTGCCGCCCTCTTCCTGGGCGAGCGTGAAGTGCTGCGGTTCGATCTCGATGGCGTAGTGCACGAACCAGGAGTCCGGCTCCCGGCCGGGAAGGACGCGAGCAACCCCCGCGCTCGGTACGAAGTTGAAGAGGTATTCGCTCTCCACGAGCCCCCGGCCCGCTTCCGCTCCCGTCACCCATCCGGTGTCCAGGCGTCGGTAAGGGGCGCGGTTGATGTCCTGGAGGAGAGTTTGCGTCTGGAGGATCTCCATGTCCGGCTGCAACAGGCTCGCGGCCACGCCCCGGTCCGCCCGCATCGTGATGGTCGCGTGGGCGAGCTGCGGCGAAATCTCCTGCAGGAACTCGTAGGCCTCCATCCGGGTATCCCCGGTGTTGAACGACTGGGCCGGCATCAGTTCCTCGGGCTGGTGGATCACGTGGTTGAACTGGATGAAGGGACCTGCGTAGTACTCGCGGAAGAACAGGACGTAGATCGGTGGCAGCAGGAGTTCGTCTCGTGCGAGATAGAACCAGAGTTCCGCCGGATAAAGCGCCGGCACTGCTGCAAACGTCTCCCGCTCGTCGGGTTCTCCGAGTTGGATGTAGATCCGCCCGCGGTCCGTCATCCAGCCGGGAACGGAGGTTTCGCGCCCGAGCATGGTGTTCGCGTACTCGATCCGCTCGTAGTGTTCGATCCGGAACTCGTTCTCGGGGGTCAGCGGTTCCGGGTCACGGCGCGACCAGAAGGCGGCGATGAACGACTCGCGCTCGGCTTCGGACTGGAGCTTTTCGAAGGCGTCCTTCTCGCGGTCGCTGATGATGTACACGGCGTCGTACTCGAGCCACCGCTTGTGTTCTTCGGAGAGCGGAAAGAGGTCCTGCGCGCCGGCGAAGCCGGGAACGGCGAGGATGAGCGTTGCCAGCAGAGCGGCAAGCGGATCGGGCCGGACGGCGGGGACGGCGCTCATTGGTCCCGGTCATTCTGACCCGAAACGAGTGGGTAGCGCACCTGAGAGGGAAGGTCAGCGCGCGTGCTACAACTCGGCGAGTCCCTTCCGGAGGACCGCGGCGGCGTTCGCTACCGCCTGTCCGTCATCGCCGTCGAGCGTGATCCGGGTGCCCGCCGCCACCGGGTAGGAGCCGATCTGGACCTCGGGGTAGGCCGTCACGATCCGGTCGAGCAGCGGGATCAGTTCCTCTTCGGGGCGGGGAACGAGTTCTTCATCGGCGAAGTACCGAGGCCCCTCCGGCAGGCACTCCTCCAGGATCTCCAGCTTGTGCTCGAAGACCGGGGGCAGGCCGGGGAGGATCCAGACGTTCCGCATCACGACGACCGGCCAGGCGCCGCGCTGTCCGCCGCGCAGCTCGGCGCCCTCCGGAACGCGGGCGAGGTCCCGGTGGCTCGTCTCGAGGCCGCGCTGCCGAAGCGATTCGAGGAAGCGCGGGTGGTGGATCACCCCGGTCCCGAACGCGCGGGCAATGCCCTCCATGGTGACGTCGTCGTGGGTTGCGCCCACGCCGCCCGATGTGAACAGGAGGTCGTGGGACGCCGCAAGCTGGGCTGTCTCCGCGGCGATGACCTCCGGTTCGTCGGGGATGGTGACGACCCGGCGAAGCTCGAGTCCCTTCTTGCGGAGCAGCCGGGCCAGCAGGCCGGTGTTCGTGTCCGCGACCTTGCCCGAGAGGATCTCGTTGCCGATGACGAGGAATGCGGCGGTGGCGCGCCGAGTTGGGCGCGCGTCGAGGCCTTCCGCCTCGCGCCGTTCGGTGGTGCCGGTCTGAGGACCGGCGTTCCCTTCCGGCACCCGGCCGCCGTCAGGGCTCGCTGACGAGGTAGGCGATCCAGGTCTCGTCGGCGGAGCCTTCGGTGACTTCTTCGAACTCGCCGTTCCCGTCGCCGTTCTCGTCGGCCCCTTCCCAGAGCACGACCGTCCGCGAGTACCCGGCTTCTTCGAGCAGTTCGCGCAACTCGGGAAGCGACCAGAAGCGCCACTGGTAGCGGAAGGCGTTCCTCAGCCGGCTGCCGTCCGGGAACTCGTAGTGGATCGCGCAGTGCATGCGTCCGCTGACGGGGTCGAACGCGACCTGGTCCCAAATGAAATCGAACCCGTCCTCCTCGCGCGCGTACTCCTTCTCCTCGTGGCAGTCGGAGCCGCCGTAGGCGTCGATGAAGAAAAGCCCGTCGGGGTTGAGGGAGCGGCGGACGCGCTCGAAGTAATCGCGCATCAGGTCCCGGGTCTCGAAGATCCAGTAGCTGAAGTTCATTGCCGCGACCAGATCCACCCTGGGCTCATCGATCTCCAGCACGTCGCTCTCGACCAGCTCGATCCGGCCCTGCTCTCCCCGGCTCAGGCGGGCGATGTTGTGTTCGAGTCCCCAGGCGAGCGGGTCCGGATCGAGATCCACGCCGATCGCGCGGCTCTCGGGATGGCGGGCGACGAACTCGCAGGAGAGGGCGGCGGTGCCGCAGAAGTCCTCGCGCAGGGAGCGCGCCCGCCGCGCCCGGCGTCGCTGGAACTCGTCGTCCAGGAAAGCGGCGTCGGCCGGAGCGTCCTGGACGGAGTTCTGGTAGAGCTGGTAGCGGTCCGCCTGGTCGGCCATGGACGGACGCCGCCTTCTGCCCCGGCTCATGAAAACGAAGGTGGCGACGCTGGATACGGCATCGTCGGAGGGACTTCCCCCTCTCTCAGTGCAGCGTGACCGGTTCGCTCAGCGTGAACTGCGCGATCTCGACCTTGAAGCGCTGCCCGCCCGGAATCTCCATCAGGTAGGACCCCCGCATCGAACCGAAAGGGGCCCGCAGCGGACACCACGAGGAGTAGTGAAAGGACTCGCCCGGGACCAGATAGGGACGGGCGCCGACCACTCCGGGACCGCGGACCTCCTCGACCCGGCCCTCGCCGTGTTCGATGACCCAGTGCCGGCTCAGCAACTGCACCAGTTCCTCGGACTCGTTGGTGATGGCGATGTCGTACTGGAAGAGCCAGGCCGGGTCCGGCTCGGGGCGCCGGTCCGCGAAACGCGCCTCCACGTCCACCCGGATTCCCCGGGTGGTCGCGGAAGAAGTGAAGACCTTCTGGCGCACGGATTTGATCGTAGCACGCGCCAACTTGCCGCTAGGGTTCGCCGGGTGAGGACTCTTTCGGGCTGGATGCGGCTGGTCGCGGCGCTCCTCCTGGCCTCCTCGACGGTTGCCGCGGCCGCACCGGAACCACGTCTGCTCGTGCTCGCCGTGGACGGCGCCGGCTACGAGCTGGTACAGGGATTCCTGCGGGACGGCGTACTGCCCAACCTCGCCCGGCTACGCGACGAAGGGGCTTTCTCGGACGGGATGGTCACGGCGTTCCCGTCCAAGACCGCTCCCTCCTTCGCCATGATCTGGACGGGGCTTCCGGGACGGGAGACCGGAATCACCGGCAATTCGGTCCTCGCGCTGCCGGCCGATTCCCACACCCTGCTGGACACGCGGGACGGATTCTCCGCGACGCTGCTCCGGAACGATCCGCTCTGGACGCGCGTGGCCCGTGCCGGCCGGCGGGCCGTTGCGCTCCACACGACCCACACCTGGCCGCTCGATGCGGCGCTCGGCCGGCTCGGCCCGGAGCAGCGCGGAGAGCTCTACATTCTCACCGGCTACGGGGACCTGCGTCTGCCCCCGGCGACTCTGAACGAGGTCCGGAATCCGCTGCTCGCCGCGCCCCCGGCGCCCCTCGCTGCGGAGCGCGTTTCTCCGCGGGTTGGCGGAAGCCCGGGGTTCTTCCGTTTCGACGTGGGAGGGGCAGGCTTCCTCGGGGTGTTCCTCGACGATCCCCTGAATCCGGAGAGTGGCTGGGACACCTTTGGAGTGCTGGAGGACCCCGGTGAGCACCATCCGGAACCGGACGCTCCCATCTGGCTGGCGCGCGTGGAGATCGGGGCGGAGGCGGAGTTCTCCGGACCGATCAGTGCCGAAGCGGAGGGCCGACGGGTGGAGTTCCGGGTGCGGGCGTTCGCGGCGGCGGCGCCGGGCGCCGGGTCACCGGCGCGTTATCTCGTCTTCCGCGGCGGCGCGAGCGAAATGGGGGTGCATCCGGAGGCGTTCTGGACCGACCGGCTGGGCGCGCCCGAATGGCCGCGTACCGTCGGCGCTCAGGAGTACGCGTCGGGGCGCCTCGGCCGGATCCGGGCCGAAGGCGGTGAAGGGGTCGCCGAGTCGCGGCTGCTCGAGATCGCCGGTGCGGCGGCGGACTCCGCCCTCGCCCACCTCGACGCCGCGGTTGCGGTCCCGGACTGGAGTCTCATTGCCCTCTATCTGCCGATGGCCGACGAGATGGGTCACCTGCTCTACGGGCGGCTCGACGAGCGGCTCCCCACGCATCTCCCCCCGCTGGCCGAATCGCTCCGGCCGGTTCTCGCCGGAGCGTTCGCCGACGTGGACCGGGTCCTGGGGCGATTGTTCGCGTTGGCCGAGGCGTCGGGGGCCCATCTCCTGGTGCTGAGCGATCACGGGATGTCCGGCACCGATCGGCTCCTGCACCTCAACGTGGCGCTCGAGCGGGCCGGGCTCCTGGCCTTCGGCGCCGACGGGACGGTGGACCTCTCCCGCACGAAGGCGATGCTCCTGACCACCGCCGACGGCAGCGTGGCGATCAACCGCGCGTCGCGGCCCGGGGGGACCGTGCCCCCGGATGAGGAAGCGGGGGTGCTCGCGGCGGTCCGCGCGGCCCTGCTCGCGATTCGCGCGGGCGATGAGCCAGTGGTCACCGGATTCCTCGAGCCGGTCACCCGGGGCCGCGTGCAGCCCGGAGGCGCCACCACGGGGGACCTGTTTCCGCTGCTGCGGCCGGGCTTCCTGACCTCGGCCCGACCCGCGGAGGACATCGTGATGCCGGTCCGCCCGGCGGGAAACCACGGCTTCGCGCCGACGCGCCGCGACATGCTTGCGGTGGTGGCCGCTTGGGGGCCGCGGATTCCGGCGGGGTCGGAATGGCCGCGGGCCAGCGCTCTCGATGTGGTGCCGACCGCGCTCGACCTGCTCGGGCTGCCGGCGGATCCGGCGCTACCGGGCCGCTCGCTGCTGGGTGGGGCGCCCCTGGTCCGTCCGACCGGGGGAACCGCGTCGGGCCAGCAGCGTTAATTGCGGGGAAAGCAAACTCGGGATGGACATCGCCCGCGCAGGAATCGCCGAAGGCCGCCGCCGGCGCCTCGTTCTGGTGGCGCTCGGTGGTGGCGGGCTGGTGGCGCTCGTGCTCTTCGCCCTCCGCCTGGCGCCCGCCGCGCCCAGCGTGGACCGCGGCACGGTGTTCGTGGACACCGTGCGGCGTGGGCAGATGCTGTTGAGCGTGCGGGGGCCCGGCACGCTGGTGCCGGTGGAGGTCAGGCGGGTCGCGGCAGGCAGCTCCGGGAGAGTCGCCGCGGTGCATGCGCTCCCCGGGGTCCGGGTCGAGCCCGACACGGCGATCCTCACGCTCGAGAACCCCAGCCTCGTCCAGGAGTTGACGGCGGCGGAGCTCGAACTCGCGGCTGCCGAGGCGGATCTTGACGACCGCCGCGTCCGGTTGCGCCGCCAGGTGCTGAATCAGCGGTCGGTGCTCGCTTCGGTGGAGGCGGAAGCCCGCCAGGCGGCCCTCGACGCGGAGGCGGACGCCCAGATCTACGCCGAGGGGATCATCGGCAGGATCACCCTGGAAGACAGCCAGGGCGCCGCCAGCGAACTCGAGACCCGAGCCCGGCACGAAGTGGAACGGCTGCGGCTCGCCGAAACGGTGGCGGCCGCGGAACTCGCGGCGGAAGAGGCCCGGGTCGCGCGGCTCCGGGCAGTCGCCGATCTGAAGCGCGAACTCGTGTCGCGGCTCGAGGTGCGCGCCGGAATTGCGGGCGTTCTCGAAGAGGTGTCCGCAGAGGCCGGCCAGCAGGTTGCGGAAGGTGACAACCTGGCCCGGGTCGCCGAACCGGCTCGCCTGAAGGCGGAGCTGCGGATTGCCGAGGTCCAGGCGAAGGACGTCGAGGTCGGGCAGTCGGCCACCGTGGACACCCGGAACGGCATCGTGCCCGGACGTGTCGTCCGCGTGGAGCCGGCGGTCCGCGACGGCACCGTGACGGTGGACGTTGCCTTCACCGGGGATCTGCCGCGGGGCGCCCGCAGCGAACTGTCGGTGGACGGCCTCGTGGAGATCGAGCGTCTCGACGACGTGCTGCACATGGGTCGTCCGGCCTTCGGCCAGGAAGGGGACGAGGTGGATCTCTTCCGCCTGAGCGGAGGAGGCGACCACGCGGTCCGGGTGCGGGTGCGGCTCGGCAAGGCCTCGGTGAACACCGTGGAGATCCGCGAGGGCCTGGCCGAGGGCGACACCGTGATCCTCTCCGACCCATCGGCCTGGGCGGGGCACGACCGGATCCGTTTGCGATGATGGCCGGGTTCAACGCAGGAATCGGGAACCCGGCGAGATAGGAAGATTCAACCCAGAGTTCTGAAAGGAGCACCCGTGTCCGACCCCGTCATCCAGTTGAGCGGCATCAGCAAGATCTTCTACACCGACGAAGTGGAAACCCACGCCCTCTCCGAAGTGAGCCTCCGTTTCGACGCGGGCGACTACGTGGCGATCGCGGGCCCGTCCGGGTGCGGCAAGTCGACGCTGCTCTCGATCCTGGGTCTCCTCGACACGCCGAACGCCGGCCAGTACCTGCTCGGCGGGCGTTCGGTCGCGAATCTGGGCCTGACCGAACGCGCGCGGATCCGCAACCGGGAGGTCGGGTTCATCTTCCAGGCGTTCAACCTGATCGGAGACCTGACCGTCTACGAGAACGTGGAACTGCCGCTCGTGTACCGGGGAACCCCGGGCGCCGAGCGGAAACGCCGGACCCTCGAGGCCCTCGAACGCGTGGGGATGTCCCACCGCCGCAAGCACTTCCCTTCACAGCTCTCCGGAGGGCAGCAGCAGCGGGTGGCGGTGGCCCGGGCCGTCGTGGGCGAACCCTCGATCCTGCTCGCCGACGAACCGACGGGCAACCTCGATTCGAAGAACGGCACCGAGGTGATGGATCTGCTGGATGCGCTCCACCAGGGAGGGGCGACCATCTGCATGGTCACCCACGACCCGCGCTACGCCGACCGCGCCGGGCGCTCCATCCACCTCTTCGACGGCCGCATCGTTCCGGATCCGGCGTAGCCCCCGCGGGGCGCTTCCCGACGCTCGCCGGCCCGGGCCCGTAGAATTCCGGACCTAATGGGTCGGCTCGACGCGCGGGCGGTTTCCGGCGAGGAACTCCGCCGGTTCGAGAAGAGGCTGTTCACCGATCTCCGCAGGCTCAGCGAGATGATCGGCGAGGGGCGGATCGAGGAGGGCGTCTATCGGGTCGGGGTGGAACAGGAGATGTTCCTGATCGGGGAGGGGAACCGTCCCGCTCCGATGGCGATGGAGGTCCTGAAAGAGCTGGACGACCCCTCGTTCACCACCGAGATCGCCCGCTTCAACCTCGAGGCGAACCTGGAGCCGATGATGATGTCCGGCGACCTCCTGTCGCGGACCGAGAAACGTCTCGAGGAAGTCATGTCCGCCGCCGCGGACGCGGCGCGGCGCGTCGGAGTGGATGTCTGCCTGACCGGGATTCTCCCCACCCTCCGGCTCTCGGACATGACGCTCGACAACATGACGCCGCTGGCGCGCTACCACGTGCTCAACGAGGCCCTGAGCCGGCTGCGGGGAAACGAGCCGTATCACCTGCACATGGCAGGGGCCGACGAGATCCACTCGACCCACGACAACGTGATGCCCGAGGGCTGCAACGCCAGCTTCCAGATCCACCTGCAGGTGGGCGCCTCGGAGTTCACCCGGCTCTACAACCTGGCGCAGCTCGTCACTGCGCCGATCCTCGCGTGTTCGCCCAACTCACCGCTGCTCTTCGGACGCCGGCTCTGGCGGGAGACCCGGATCGGACTCTTCCAGCAGAGTCTCGACACCCGCGGCGCCCGCGCCACCGAGCGCCAGCGCGCCGCGCGCGGCGCCTTCGGCCGCAACTGGGTGAGCGGGGGCGTGCTCGAGATCCTGCGGGAGAACATCACGCACCACTCGGTGCTGCTCGACGCCGGCGGCGAGGAGGAGGCTGACGCGGATCCGCCTCGGCTTTCGGCCCTCCAGCTACACAACGGGACGGTCTGGCGCTGGAACCGCCCCTGCTACGGAATTACCGACGGCAAGCCCCACCTACGCATCGAAAGTCGCTATCTGCCGTCGGGACCGACCATTCCGGACGAGGTGGCGAACATGGCGCTCTGGCTCGGTCTCATGAGCGCGCTCTCCGGGGACGGGGTCGAGCCGCACGAGGCCATGCCCTTTGCGGACGTCTCCGAGAATTTCCTCGCCGCCAGCCGGTTGGGGCTGAAGGCGGAGCTGACCTGGCTCGACGGGAAACACTGGCCGGTGAGGGACCTCCTGCTCGAAGAACTCCTGCCCAGGGCCCGGGAGGGACTTGCCCGCAAGGAAGTGGATTCCCGGGACATCGATCACTACATCGGCATCGTCGAGGAGAGAGTGCGGACCGGCCGTTCGGGAGCGCGCTGGATGCTCGAGGGCTACGAGTCGCTGCGCCCCCACGCCTCGCTCTCGGAGCGGCTGAGCGCGATCACCGGCGCCGCCCGCCGCCAGCAGGGCGCCGGCGTTCCGGTGGCGCGTTGGGAACCCCCGACGCTCAGCGATTCGGGCGGGTGGAAGCACCACTACCTGCGGGTCGAGCAGTTCATGACTCGGGACATCCTCACCGTCCACCCCGACGAGTCCGTCCGCCGGGCCGCCATCCTCATGGACTGGGGCCGGATCCGGCACGTCCCGGTCGAGGAGGACCAGAAGCTGGTGGGGCTGGTTTCCTATCGCACGATCATCAAGCTGGTCGCCGAGAGCGCCCTCGACGAGGACGAGTTCCTGCCGGTCCGCGAGGTGATGAAGACGGATCCGATCAGCATTCCGCCCTCGACGCCGTCGATGGCGGCGATCCGGCTCATGAACGAAAAGGGCGTGGGATCGCTTCCGGTCGTGGAGGACGGCCGGCTGGTGGGCATCGTGACCGAGCACGACTTCACGATGATCGCCCGCGGTCTCCTGGAAGAAAAGCTGGCCGGTTAGACGAGGGACCGCCGGTGTTCACACCGGCACAGCGGCGCGCAGCGCCGCGGCAGCGCACCGTTCCTCGCCCTTGAGGACGAGGATCCCTACCGCGAACCCCTTTCGCCTGTCGGCACGACCGGTGGGAGGCCCGCCCCCGAAAGCTGCTCGTTGAAGGCGTCGAGTTCGTCACCGGTGAGTTGGCCGAGCATCTCGCGCGTCTCTGCGAGTTCCTCCTCGTAGAGTTCCAGAACCTCAAGGTGCTGATCCGTGGGCCGGTGGTCGCTCCCGCCGATGTAGCCGTGCAGGCTGCTGAGCTTGGCGTGGAGCCGCCGCGGCCACCGGAGGGTGTCCTGGCCGGCGTTCCCGCCGGTCAGCCGTAACTCGAAGAAGCGCGCCTCGAGCTCCATGAGGGCGCTGTCGTATTCGCCGGCGGCGACTTCGACCGTCGCGGCGAGCGCGCCACCCAGGGCGCGCCGGTCCGCCGTCTGCTTCCGGAGCCACTCGATTTCCTCGATCATGGCGCCGACCTCGGCGACCATCTCCTGGATCCGTAGCAGCGTCGCCACCTGCCCGGGAATCTCGGCCCCACCGTGGGGCGCCTCCGGATCCGCGTGGACGGTCAGCGGTTGCTCGAACGACTCCTCGCCGACGTTCAGCCGCACCGTGTAGTTCCCCGGGGCGAGCAGGGTGGCGACCGGCCGGGACTCGGTCAACAGGCGGAACCCGCGCGCCGGCAGAACCTGGTGCGGGCTGTCCAGCGGCGGAGTGCGGAGGCGCGGTCTCCGGGTCGGTTCGTTCCGGAGATCCCACACCACCCGGTGGAGTCCGGCGTCGCCATCACCGGCGAGCGTGCGAACGACGTCTCCCCCGGAATCCACGACCTCGATGGACACGTCGTCCGCGCGGTCCTCGCCCAGCCGGTAGTGGATCGTCGCCCCGTACGGGGGGTTCTCGCCGGCGCCGGGGTCCTCGGGCTGGCTCATCGGGGTCGGCCGCATCCGGAAGCGCCAGGCCTCCCGGGGCGCGAAGAGATGCGCCGGCGCCTCCTCCGCGGCCGCGGTCAGCTGCCGGATGGGCGTGATGTCGTCGAGGATCCAGAACCCGCGTCCGTAGGTGGCCGCCACCAGGTCCGAGAAGCGCTCCTGGATCGTCAGCCAATGGACCGGTGCGTGCGGCAGGTTCGACTGCAGCGACTCGAACGTCTCGCCGTCGTCGAAGGACACATAGACCGAGTTCTCGGTTCCGAGGAACAGGAGTCCGGGGCGCACCGGGTCCTCGCGGATCGTGTGGGCGTAGCTGTGGGTGTGCTGGGGAATGTCCTCCCCGAGCCGCCGCCAGCTTGCGCCGAAGTCCTCGGTCTTGTAGGCGTAGGTGTTCGTGTCGCCGATCTGGTGGAGGTCCACCGTCACGTAGGCCGCCCCCGCCGCGTGCCGCGAGGGCTCGATGTTGGAGTAGGTGCCGAGCGGCGGCAGCCCGGGGAGGTTGTCGGAGACGTCGTCCCAGAATTCCCCTCTGTTCCTGGAGACGTGGATCTTGCCGTCGTTGCTGCCCGCCCAGAGCACGCCGGCGGAATGGGGCGACTCCGCGAGGGAGAACAGCACCGCCGCGTAGGTGGGGCTCACGTCGTCGTAGGTGAGCCCGCCGGTCTTGAGCTGGAGATCGGCGTCGTCGGTCGTCAGGTCCGGACTGATGACCTCCCAGCTCTGCCCGCCGTCGGTGGTGACGTGGACGCGCTGGCTGCCGGCGTACACCCGGTCCGAATCGTGCGGAGAGATGTGGATGGGGAAGGTCCACTGGAACCGGTCGCGTAGTTCGCCAGCCGCCCATCCCTCGGGGTTGTCGGGCCAGACGCTCACGTTGCGCGCCTGTCCGGTGCGGTCTTCGTAGCGCTCGAGGATGCCTTCGTAGCAGCCCGACCAGATGACTCCCGGATCGTTCGGGTCGGGGATCGCGAATCCGGTTTCGCAGCCGCCCACCGGCGCCCAGGCGCCGATCGGGATGCCGCCCCCGGTGAGGCTGTTCGACGGACCGCGGGAAGACGGGCCGTCCTGCCGGTTCCCCATGACCTGGTACGGGATCCGGTTGTCGGTGTAGACGTGGTACATCTGGGCGATCGGCAGGCGGGGGCGCTGCCAGGTCTCTCCCCGGTTCGTGGAGATGCTCACGCCGCCGTCGTGCCCGACGATCATCCGGTCGGGCTGGTCCGGCGCGATCCACATGTCGTGGTGGTCGCCGCCGGAGTTGTTCAGGAAGGTGGTGAGCCCGCCGTCGGTGGTGGTGGTGTGCCGGGTGGCCAGGAAGTGCGCCTCGTCGGCGTCATCGGGAGCCGCCACCACCCGGGTGTAGTAGTGGGGCCGCTGCATCAGGGTGTGGTCCCGGCTCGCCAGTTCCCAGGTGTCCCCGCCGTCCTCCGACCGCCAGAGGACACCGTCCTGCTCGTCGAGCGGAGCGAACTCTTCGTTCGAGCTGGTCTCGATGAGCGCGTAGATGCGGCGGGGGTCGGCTGCGGTCAGCGAGAGCGCGACCTTGCCCCAGGGTCGTGCGGGCAGGCCATTCCCTTCCAGACGCTCCCAGGTGTCGCCGCCGTCCCGGCTGCGGAAGATGCCGCTGCCCGGACCGCCGCTCTCCCGGCCCCAGGTCCACATCCGCATCTGCCACATCCCGGCGAACAGCAGGGCCGGGTTCGCCGGGCTGATGACGATCTCCGAGCCGCCGGTGTTCTCGTCCACGAAGAGCACCCGTTCCCACGTTCCGCCGCCGTCCGTCGTCCGGAAGATCCCGCGCTCCTCCTGCGGGGCGTAGAGGTGGCCGAGCGCCGCCACCCAGGCGGTCTCGGGGTCGGTCGGGTGGGTGACGATCCGGGAGACGCGGCCGCTCGGCTCCAGCCCGGTGTGGGTCCAGGTCGCGCCGGCGTCGGTCGAGCGGTACACCCCGTTGCCGAGCGAGACGTTGCTGCGGATATGCGCTTCTCCGGTCCCGACCCACACCACGTTGGGATCCGCGCTCGAGACCGCGATGGCGCCCACCGAGAGGACCGGCTGATCGTCGAAGATGGGCGTCCAGTGGATGCCACCGTCGGTGGTCTTGAAGACGCCGCCCGAAGCCGCGCCGAAGTAGTAGGTGTTCGGGTCCCCCGGGATGCCGTAGACCGCGGACACGCGGTTCCCGACGGGGCCGATGTGCCGCCAGCGCAGGGCGTCGAAGCGGCCTTCGGCGGCGCCCGAAGCGGCGCCGCCAAGGAGCAGGGCAACAGTAAGCAGGGCGGGGGTGCGCATGGTCAACCGCAGAGTTTCCCGCATAGACGGCGACTCGGTGTTTCTAGCTTCCGAAACGGCACAACGCGGTTCCGCCTCAGTTCGTCTCGGACCGGCGAAGGCGATGCCTGCGTTCTCCTTAGGGCTTCGCCCGGAGTTGGAGCTTCCTTGGGTCTTCCCCGCAGTACTTCAGAATCCACGATGTGTTCTTCCGGATGGTGTCTTGATTGCCAAACGTCTGAACCCAGACGTGTCCGATCTGCTGAGCTTCGTCCATCACCTTGCCGTTCTGGTGGTGAGGTTCCGTGTTCACCAGGTATTGCGTGCTGTTTGGGCCAAGCGGAACCGGAATTCGTTCCGCTGAGAGGGTGCCGCCCTCGAGGAGCCATCGCACAACGCCTCTGATTAGGTCTTTCCAGAATTTCAGCGGTAGTTTCGATCCGTCAGGTAGCAACGCCGGACTTGGCGGCGGGACGAACGTCTGGCCTTGGAAGTCAGGCAGCGGAATCCAGCCGTCGGTCGGCGAAGGTGCCGGATTCAGTACGGCGTTCGGCGTTGGCCCCGCGCTGGGAGACGCTATAGGGAAAGTGTTTGGATCATGGGGCTTTCGCCAATCGCTCGACAGTACGTTGGGGCGCCAAAGTGCGAGCAATGCGAGCGCGGTCGCCTGTGTTTCTGTCACCGACACCGATACATCAAGAATCAGTCGGTCTTCGATCTTGGCCTTCTTGAACACCTCGTAGAGCACCCACCGGTTCCCGTCGGTCAACACCGCGTAGGGGGCTCCAAGCATGTTCGCGTAGGTCGCCGTCTGGCCGATCTCCTTCGTTTCTAGTGAGTTCCCTAGGGCCTTGGCCTCGACGATTGCGGCCAACTCCTCTTCGCTCGCCAAGAGGGCATAGTCGGCTCGACCGCCGTGCGAGCTGAATTCGTGCCGCACTAGCGCCGGATCGGCGACATCCCATCCAAGCGCCGTCAGAATTGGATCAATTAGCGACGCGCGAGTCTGAGCTTCCTTCCAGCCGCCCGCGGTTTGGATGCGTGTTCGAACGGTCTCGATGGTTTCGAGGAGTGGACGTAGGAGGTCACTCATGTCACTCATTCCATTTGGGTCCTTCACATCGGCGAGAAAGAACAATCGGGCCGCTCACCGTCTGCGTTTCGCGGCGCTCAGCGCCGCGATGCCGACCAGAGGTCGGCGTTCCAAGCCGTTCCGCCATCACGTCGGCCAGAGTATGGCGCTCGCCACGCGGAAGCACTACCGCTCGGCGTCGTAGGTGTCCGGGCCGGTGAAGGTGACGCGGTACATGAGCCGGGCTTCGCGCTCGTCGAACGGGGAGCCGGCGTGCATCGCCGAGCGGTTGTCCCAGACGGCGACGTCACCGGGGCGCCACTGCCAGCAGACGGCGAAGTCGGGGCCGGTGGCGTGGGCCAGGAGTTCGGCGAGCAGGGACCTGGTTTCCTTTTCCTCGAGGCCGGTGACGGACTCGATGTGGCAGTCGGGGATCAGTAGCGCCCGCCGGCCGGTTTCCGGGTGGGTCACCACCAGGGGCCGGATCGCGGGAGGGTGCGTCCGCCGCACTTCGAGCGGCATCTCCCGCCGGTGGGGGTTGTCCCGGCGGAGCCGGTCGTCCAGGAAGGTGTAGGAGTGGACCGCGAACCGGCCCTCGATGCGGCGGCGCAGGCGGGGCGGCAGGGCGTCGTAAGCGTCCGCCATCCCGGCGTACCAGGTGCCGCCGCCGGTCTCGGGATGGGCCCGGCAGTGGAAGATCGAACCCGCGGGCTGGGGATAGCGGAAGCTGTCGTCGGTGTGCCAGAGCACCTCGCCCGGTTCCGCGCGCACGAAGAGCGCCCGGTACTTGCCCTCCCGGTAGAGGTTGCCCAGCCGCAGGATCTCCGGATAGCCGGGAAGCAGGAAATCGGCGTCGTACTTCTCGTTCTTCTCGAGCGGCCCGAACGCCCGGCAGAAGCGCAGGAAGTCCTTCGGGCAGAGCGCTTCCCCGGTGCGCAGCACCAGGAGTCCTCCCGAATCGAGCCACAGTCGGCGCAGCGCGGCGAGTTGGTCGTCAGCGGCCTCGGCCAGCGAGAGCCCCTCGACGACCCGACCGAATCCGGACGGGGTGATCGCGTCGGAGCGGAGGACGCGGCTCGGCGTTGCCGTGGGACTCAGGCTCAGCCTCCGTGCGGCAGCCGGTCCGGCAGGTCGGCGAGGACGAACCCGAGCACCGCGAGCATGCCCACGGCGTGGCGGAAGTGATCCGGGTCCACCTTGTCGAGGGTGTCGGAGGAGGCTTCCTATGCGCTCAGGAACGGGTAGCGGTAGTCCTTCGCCGGAGCGAAGTTCTCCTTGACCGTGCGGATGTTGGTCCAGCGCAGCAGGTGGGAACCCAGGCCCGTTTTGTCGTTGGTCCCCGAGGCCCGGCCGCCGCCGAAGGGCTGTTGGCCGATCACCGCCCCGGTGGGTTTGTCGTTGATGTAGAAGTTGCCGGCGGCGTGACGGAGCGCGCCGTACGCCTGTTCGGTGGCCAGGCGGTCGTTCGCGAAGACCGCGCCGGTCAGACCGTACGGCGACGTCTTGCGGCAGAGGTCGAGAGTCTCGGCGTACTGGGAGTCCGGGTAGAAGTAGACAGCCAGCACTGGCCCGAAGATCTCTTCGGTCATCAGCCGATTCTCGGGGTTGTCGGTAACCACCAGGGTGGGTTCCACGAACCAGCCCACGGACCGGTCGGCGTTTCCGCCCATCAGGACATCGCACGACGGGTCCTCCCGCGCGATGTCGAGGTAACCCGAAACCTTGTTGAAGGAACGCTCGTCGATCACCGCGCCCATGAAGTTGGCGAAGTCCGTCGGGTCGCCCATGGTCACGGTCTTCGCCTCGGCGAGGAACTGCTCGAGGAAGTCGTCCTTCATGCTCGCCGGCAGGTAGGCGCGGGACGCGGCGGAGCACTTCTGTCCCTGGAACTCGTAGGCGCCCCGAATCAGGTTGGCGACCAGCGCCTCCGCGTCGGCGGACTCGTGCGCCACCACGAAGTTCTTGCCGCCGGTCTCGCCGACGACCCGCGGATAGGAGCGGTAGTTCGCGATGTTCTCCCCGACCGTCTTCCAGATGTGCTGGAAGGTCGCGGTAGAGCCCGTGAAATGGACTCCGGCGAGCGTTTCCTGAGCGAGCGCCGGGGCCCCGATGGTGGGTCCGTGCCCGGGGAGCATGTTGACCACGCCGTCGGGCAGGCCGGCTTCCCGGTAGAGCTCCATCAGGTAGTACGCCGAGAGCATCTGCGTCTCCGCGGGCTTCCAGACGATGGTGTTCCCCATGATGGCCGGAGCCATCGCCAGGTTCCCGCCGAGGGCGGTGAAGTTGAACGGGCTCACCGCGAAGATGAATCCCTCGAGGGCGCGGTACTCGAGGTAGTTCCAGACCCCGGGGTCGGGATCGCCCACCGGCTGCTGCCGCACGAGCTGGTCGAGGAAGTAGGCGTTGAACCGCAGCATGTCGGCGAACTCGCAGGCCGCCTCGATCTCCGCCTGGTGACTGGTCTTCGACTGGCCGAGCATCGTGGCGACATTCATCCGGTAGCGGCGGGGACCGACCAGCAGGTCGGCCATTCGCAGGTAGAGGCTGGCGCGCGCCCGGTGATCGAGTTCCGACCAGGTCCGCCACGCATCGGCGGCGGCGGCTACGGCTTCTTCGACGAGGTCCGGGGTGGCTTCGTGATAGCGGGCGAGGACGTGGGAGTGGTTGTGCGGCGACCGGACCTCGGCGATCTTGCCGGTGCGGATTTCCCTGCCGCCGATGATGACCGGGATTTCGACGATCTGATTCGACTGCCGGCTGATCTCGGCCTCGAGCGCCGCGCGGTCGGCGCTTCCCGCCTCGTAGCCGCGTACGGGCTCGTTGCTGGGTCGGGGGACGGCCTGAATTCCCTGGCTCATTAGACTCTTGCTCCTTACGTGACTACGTCAGATTCCGGGGCTCCGGAAGGCGGGAATGCTACCCGAGAGACGCCCTTCGCGGGCGGCGTTCCCCCCGGCGTCGCGCTGCTCCGCGAATTGCCGGAACGGGTGCGGGAAGCGGCCTCCCGGATCCGTCCGTTCCTGAACGAGACTCCCTTCGAAACTGCCCGTGGCCTGAGCGGCGAACGGGCGGCCGCCGCACCCGGTGGAATGGTTCGCTGGAAGCTCGAGTGCTTCGGCGCTACGGGGTCCTTCAAGATTCGGGGAGCCCTCAACAAGCTGTTGGTACTGCGGGACACGGCAGGCGCCCGGGCGCTCGAAGCGGGAATCGTCACGGCGTCCACCGGGAATCACGGGCGCGCAACGGCGCACGCGCTCGCGTTGCTGGGCGGGCGAGGCGTGGTGTTCCTGCCGCGGACGGTGGCCGATTCGAAGCGGCGCGTCCTCGATGACCAGTACGACGACGTGGTCGAACTGCGCCTCGTGGGCGAAGATGCGGTGGAGTCCGAATACGCGGCCAGGGAGGAGGCGGAGCGGAGTGGCCGGCCGTTCGTTTCGCCCTACAACGATCCGGACATCATCGCGGGCCAGGGAACCGTCGGTTTCGAGATGGACGCCGCGCTCGGCGACGAGCCGCTCGACGCGGTGCTGGTTCCGGTGGGCGGGGGCGGCCTCATCGCCGGCATCGCCGGTTGGCTCAAAGAGGCCCGCCCCGGCATCCAGGTGCTGGGTTGCCAGCCGCGGGCCTCCGCCGTCATGGCGGCTTCGGTCCGTGCCGGCCGCCTCCTCGAATCGGGACGCGACGTGCCGTTCGAGCCGACGCTCGCCGACGCGGTCGCGGGCGGGGTCGAGGAGGGCGCTGTCACCCTCGCGCTGTGCAGCGAACTCGTGGATGCATGGATCCTGCTCGACGAGGGGGACATCGCCGCCGCCATGCGCCGGGTGCTCGCGGAGCGGTTTGCGATGGTCGAGGGCTCCGCGGCCCTGCCGGTGGCGGCGCTCCCGCGACTGGATCCGGGGCTCGCGTCCGTGGGGCTCGTGCTCAGCGGCGCCGGGATCAGCCGCGAGGGGCTCCGGGTGTTGGCCGCGGACTAGAAAGCGCCGGTCAACTCGGCGATCCGTCGGGTGGCGCTTCGGCGGCCGCCTTCGACGGCGGCGGCGCGTGCGGCGTGTTGGTGGTGATCAGAAGCACCGAGAGAAGCACCCCGGCGATCCCGACCCAAAGCATCGGCCCGCCCCGGAGCCGCCCTCCCGAGAGAAGCAGCGTCGAGATCGCGGTGATCGTGACCGCGCCTCCGAACACGACGGGCATGACCGCGTGAGGGATGCGGGCGCCGCCGGTGAACATCGCCATGGTCAGCCCGAAGGCCCCGAGCGCCCCCAGGAGGCCCGCTGCGAATCCCCAGGCGAGGCTGCTGCCCGCGATCGGCGTGAAGGAGAAGTTGTCCCCGCGCAGCCACATGCCCACCGCGCCACCCGCGATCGCCACCACCAGGTAGGCGATCCCGATCCCCAGGTACGGCTTGAAGGGACTGGCGGTCGCGTCCGCGAGGCGCGCCTGCCCCAGCGTCGGTCCATAGAGACCCCAGGCGAGGGCGGTGATCAGGGCGAACAGGAAGGGAAGGGCGGTGCGCATCGGAGCCTCCAGGCGGCTCCGATCATACGGAGAAGGCCGGTGCCCGTGGCAGACTCCGCGCCCACCCAACCCGTCCCCTGTCTTTCTC
>VXWI01000070.1 GCA_009835985.1 Acidobacteriota bacterium
GCGCCGCACCGGGCACGGCGGGAGGGGGCGGAAGGGGCGGCGGCAAGAGGCTCCGGCCCCGGATGGCGACCGACTGCGGAATCTCCTCGACGATCCGGCGGTACCGCTCGCGATTCATCCGGCGTGACTTGAGGAACTGGACCTCGAAGGGGGGTTCCGGGGAGATCGCGTCCACGATCGGGAACGCCGGCCCCTCCACGTCGTCGGGAAACAGCAGTTGCACCGTCATGGCGATGGGCGGCGCCGCCGCCGGCGCGTCGGCCTCGTCCTCGGGCGGGTCCGGATGCCAGACCACGGAGAACACGAACTCGTCCTCGCCAGTGACCACGATCGGTTCGGCGAAGCGAATCTCGTAGACCGGGTCCTCGGCCTGTTCGCCTCCGGACATCTCCAGCCGGACGGCGGAGGTGGCCTGCTTGGAACCGTCGCGGAAAAGGACCTCCTCCTCGCTCCAGCCAACAAGACCGCGGGCCTCGATCGTGGCGCCTTCGGCGGTGGCGGTGGCGAGATGAAGGTCCTCCTCGAAACCCGCGACGATTCGGGTTCGCGAGTCCGCGTACTGGCTCTGGTAACGGGTCTCGGGAAGGAACGGCGCCCCGGCGCGGTAGTCGCGGAGGAGTGGCACGAACTCCGACTCCCCCAGCAGGGTGGCGCGCAGGAAGGCCAGAACGTACACCTGGGCCATCCTCTGCTGTTCGGCCGCGGTGAGCAGCGGGGCGCGGTTGAGCCAGAACATCCCCCAAAGCCCCGAATCCATGCCCCAGGTGGTGTTGAACTGACCGTGGTTTCCACGGTGTGCGACGACCCCTGCCTTCAGCCGGAATCCCAGGGCTCCTGCGGAGCGGTCGGCAGCCCCGTCCAGGCGGGTGCGGTGGAACTGACGCAGTCCGTGGAAACTGGGCTCGTCGGTGTCGTAGGAACCCTGGAGCGCGAGGAAGTTGACGTCCTGCAGCTCGATGCGCCGCGAATAACGGCGGTCGATCTGGGCGATCGCCACGACGGACTCGATTCCGAAGCCGTAGTCGAACCGGTAGTTCGCATCATCCGGGAAGGTGGGGAGATCGTTGAAGGCCGCCGCGATCGCCGCCGCCTCCCCACCGCGCGAGTGTCCCAGCAGGGCTACCCGATCGAGGTCGAGGCGGTTGTAGAGGGGTGAACGCGGGTCCCGGTTCCAGGTCCGGAACAGCCGGAGATGCTCGAGCAGCAGGATCGCGCGCGCCGGCATCTCGCGTCCGCCGAAATCACCGGACCACGTCCCGTTGAGGAAATTGGCGTCCACGGAGGCCGTCGCGATTCCGTGGCTCGCCAACAGGTCCGCGAGGTAGTCGTACCCGGCATCGGAGAAATCCTCCATCCGGTGGTTGCCGTGCACGATCAGCGCTACCGGACGCCGGTTCCCGGGGGCGGTGTCCGGAAGGTGGAGCCGGCCGTTTTGCGGAGCGTCCTCCAGCCCGAATCCCCACCACCATTCCCGGTGCGTCGCGCGAAAACCGCGCCACTCCGGGAGCACCCGGCTGAGGTCCACCGAAGGCGAGCGAATGGTCACCGCGTCTCCGTACTCCGGCCGGTACGGATCCCGCCCGTTGCCGTAGGTCAGGAGGCGAACCGCATGGGGTCCCCGTGCCGCGGGGTCTTCGGCAAGGGCCGTGGGCGGATTCGGCTGGACCTGCGCCGGGCGGACGTAGGGATCCTCTCCGGGACCGAAGAACCACATTCCCCCGTAGGCGATGAGCCCGGCTCCCACCAGGGTGAGAACAAGGCCGCCCCGGCCGTAGGCCGCGCCGTGCGGGCGAAACACCATGGCGAGACCGGAACCGACGAGGAACGGCCCGAGGAAGACGACCACCAGGAGTCCCGGAAACAGCGCCTCCGGCCAGCGGAAGATGGTGCTCCGGAGCAGCCAGAGACTCGCTCCCGCCGCCACCAGCAACAGGAACGCATCCGTGGAGAGCCACTCGACGAGACGCTCGGCAACCCGGGTCAGCCCGACGAAGACCACGAGCGAAACCACGCCCGCCAGGAGTCCCGCCAGCGATGCCAGCAGCCACCCCGGGATCAACCCGAAGGAAACGGCCGCCAGCGAGTGCAGGATGACCACACCCAGGGCGCTCGTGGCCGCGCCGGCCACGAAGTAGCGCCGGATGATCGGGGCGTAGTCGGAGCGTCGCACTCGTCAGGCTCTCCTTGCGTTGAACCGGATCAATCGCCTCCGCCCCGAAGGTAGTCGTCGGTTCCGTCCAGCCAGTCCTGCCGCGGCGGAGTGAAGATGTCCACGTCCAGGGTGTCTTCCAGCGCGATCGCCTTGTGCGGGACCCAGGAGGGAAGGACCAGCACCTCTCCCGCCTTCACGTCGATGGGTTCCGAATCCTCGTCTTCGATCCAGAAGCGAAGCACGCCGCTGATCACGTAGGTGATCTGTTCGTTGTCGTGCGAGTGCATCGGAACCACCGCACCCTTGTCGAGATAGACGTGAGTGAGCATGGCCCGATCCGCGGTGATGATCCGGCGACTGAGCTGGTCGCTCAGGCGCTCCTTCTCCATCGCTTCCCAGCGAATGTGACGTACTTGATCTCTCGCTGACACGGGACCTCCCCTTCCCGCCCCCCGGGGGCGGGTTCCGATGATATCCGGGGTCCCCCGGCTGTCAGGTCCAGTAGCCGACCCAGAGCCCCAGAACGATCCCGGTCGCGCCCACCACCAGGGGGAACGCCGCCAGCCCGAGCAGTGCCCGGATGCCGAGGCCGAGCGAGGCGGGAGCGAACATGACGACACCCTGCACCAGGAACGTCCCGTAGAGGGAGCCGTAGGCCACGTTCGGCCGTGCGCAGAAGGGGCAATCCGGCGGGCCGGCCGTCTGGATGTTGCAAAACGCCGCCCCGCCGTTCCAGATGGAAACGCAGCCGCAGTCGTAGATCAGGTGGCAGACGTTCAGGAAGAACGTCGCCGCCACCGCGATGAGCGGCGCCAGCACGGCCGCCCGTATCGCCAGTCTCCGGATATCCATCAGTCCTCTTGCTTGCTCCGCAGCGAGTCGCTCGGCGGGAGTCTATGCGGACCGGCCGTTCAAGCCGGGCTGTCCCGCCCATAGAATCCGTCTCGCACATGGACCGGAGCAGGCGACGGGTCGCTGGCCTGCTGCTCCTGCCGGCCCTCCTCGTGGTGGCGGTGGTGGCCGCCGTGCCCATCGGTCTGCTGTTCCGCGTGGCGCTCTATCCCCCGGGCCCGGTCGCGCCGCTCAGCGGGGGCCCGGCGCTCGATTCCTTCGCCGGACTGCTGAGCGCTCCGTATCCGTCGGTCGCCCTGCGGACGCTCCGCCTCTCGCTCCTTACCACCGTCCTGGTCACCGTCCTCGGTTTTCCGGTCGCCCTCTTCCTTTCCCGCTCGCGGGGGCTCTCGCGCCGGGTCCAGACCCTGCTCATCGTCTCCCCGCTCCTGATGTCGGTGGTGGTGCGCGCCTACGGCTGGATGCTGATCCTCGGCCGCCAGGGATTCGTCGGAGAAACGCTCGCGGCCCTCTCGCTTCCCCGCGTCGGCCTCCTGCACACCGAGACCGCGGTGCTCCTCGCGCTGACCGAGTCGTTTCTACCGTTCATGATCCTCGCGCTGGCCGCCAGCCTCGACCGGATCGACCCCGATCTCCTGGCCGCCGCCCGCGGGCTGGGAGCTTCGTCGGCCCGCGCCTTCCTTGCGGTCGTGGTGCCGCTGACCCTCCCCGGTTTCATTGCCGGAGCGAGCTTCGTCCTGGTCGGCAGCCTCTCCGCCTACGCCGTCCCCGCCCTGCTCGGCGGGTCGGCGGCCCGGACCTTCGTCATGGAGATCTACGAACTGGTCACCATCAGTTTCGACTGGCCCACCGCGGCCGCCGCCTCCGTGGCGTTGCTGCTCTTCGCCTCGGCGCTGCTCGGCGGAGCGGCGCTGCTGAGCCGCCGCCGGTCGGCGCGCATCTTCGGGACCTGAGGAGGCGGTGATGCGCATCGCGTTGGCGGCGGCCGCGGCAGTCGCCTACGCGGTCCTCCTCCTGGCGCCTCTCGCCGTGATCGTCTACTCGGTAAGCCCGGGAGCCGCGCTCGAGATCCCGCCGTCCGGGGCCAGTCTTCGCTGGTACGCGGGCCTCGTCGACCAGCCGCGGCTCATTTCAGGCCTCCTCACGAGCCTGCTGCTGGGAGCGGTCGCGACGGGAGCGGCTCTCGCCACCGGCATCCCGGCGGCGCTCGCGCTCACCCGGGGCTCGCTCCCCGGACGTGAGGCCTTCCTCGCCGTCCTCCTCTCCCCGCTGAGTCTCCCCGGCCTCGTCCTCGGTCTCGGCGTGCTGACGAGCGCCGCCGTGCTCGCGAACGCCACCGGCATCCAGACCGCCGGAACGCTTCTGCCGCTGATTGCCGCCCACCTCCTCATCACCATCCCCTGGGTGGTGCGCAGCGTGGCCGCGTCCCTCGAGTCCACCGATCCGGCGCTCGAAGACCAGGCGCGCAGCCTGGGCGCCGGTCCCTTCGCGACCCTCTTCCTCGTGACCCTGCCGAGCGCCCGCGCGGGTATCGTTGCCGGCGCGGTGTCCGCCTTCGTGATCTCCTTCGGCAATTTTGCGCTGTCGTTGCTCCTGGCCAGCGGCCGGACCGTGACCCTGCCGGTGGCCATCTATGAGACCGTGGATCGCTACCAGGACCCCACCGTCGCCGCCGTGAGCACCCTCACCATTGCCGCCGCGGTGGCCGCCGCCGTGCTGACGGACCGGATCTCCGGACCGCTGCAGACCCGGGACTCCTCGTCCCGAAGCGGCGACCGGCGGAGCAGTCCCGCCGGCCTGGAACCCGTTCGATGAAGACCGGGCGGCGTCGGCGGCACCGGCGCCGGACTGCCAGGACCCTCTGCCTGTTGTTGGCGTTGGGCCTGCCGCTCGGGTGTGGCGGGCGCGCCGACGAGGATCTGGTGATCGCCGTGCCACCCGGCCGCATCGCCGATCTCGAGGACTACTTCGCCGGCCCGTTCGAGGCGGCGACGGGCGCCAGGCTCATCCCGGTAGGACTCCGGTCCGCCGATCAGGCGGCCCGGGTGCGCGTCGAGCGCGGCAATCCGTCCCTCGACGTCCTGTGGATCGACGCCGGAGAGGCGGCGCTGCTCGCGCGCGAGGGTCTCCTCGAAACTCCCTTCGACCCGGAGACCTCGCGGGAGGGGGAACTGCGCGTGCCGAACGCGGCGTGGGCCGACCCCGATGCCTGGTTCAGCCAGCGAGCGCTCCCGGCCACGTTCTCCTCCGCCATCGGGTTTCTCTACAACACGGAGCACTTCGCCTCTCCCCCGGCCTCCTGGGCGGCGCTGGAAGACCCCGCTCTCGAGGGCCGGCTCGCCCTGTTCGGGTTCGGGAGCACGCTCGGCCCGCTCACCGTCGCCGCCCTGGCGCGCATCGACACGGCGGACGAGACGGACGCGGACGCGGGGTTTCGGCGACTCGGCCGGCTCCGGAACAACGTCCTGGTGTACGGCACCAGCGGACCCGCCAACAACCAGTTGGTCGCCCAGGGCGAAGCCTGGCTCACCCTGGGACTGCCCTCCCAGGCCCGGCACCTCGCCACCGAGGGCGCGCCCGTCGGATGGGCCGCTCCCGCCGAAGGCGCCATCGCCCTGCCGCAGGGAATCCAGATCGTCACCGGGACCCGGCGTCCCGAACTGGCGCGGGCGTTCGCGGACTACATGTTCTCTTCCGAGGCCCAGCAGACCGCGGCTCGGGAGCTCCAGTTGGTCCCGTCGCGCAGCGAAACCGAGATTCCCCCGGGCCTGCCGCCGTCCGAAACCCTCATGCGACTCGACATGGTGACCCTGGGGGACCTGCGTCCGTCGTGGGCGACCCGTTTCCGCCGCGAGATGATTCCCTGATCATGACCGCCGGAGGACCACCCGACTCCCGGGAGAGCGTGGATGCGCTCGTCGACTGTCTCATGCCGCATCCCGTCGCCCTGGGATCCCGCGGCCCCGGCTTCCGGAGCTGGCTGGAGCGATGCGCCGACGGGTGGGTCCGGGCCGGCATCAACGGGCCGCAACGGCCGATACCGGAAGGGCCGCCAGACCCTGCGGAGGTGGACCCGGACTCCATCAACCTCGTCCGCGCAACCCATCTCGAAGAGGTCCGCGACGCGGCGGAATGGGCCGCGGGCGCGCGCTTTCTGAGCACTGAGCGGCGGGCGGCCATGACGCTGCTCACCGACGTGCTGGCCATTGGCGCCGCGGAGCCGTTGCCCGCGTTTCTTGGCGGTGACGAGGCGGCGGGCATTCTCGATTCGTTCATGGGCACGTCCGCCCCGGCCGCGACCCTCTGGCGACCGGTGGAGGGTCGCAGCTCCGCGGGAATCTGGTCCGCGATCCTCTGGAATCGCCTCGTCGGGGACCCCCAGGAACTGCATGCCGGGCCAGAGTGCATCGCGGCCGCGGTGGCGACCGCCGAAGCCGGCGACCGCACCCTGGGGGAACTCCTCGATGCGATCGTGGTGGGCTGCGGCATCGGGAGCTGGCACCGGGACGCCGTGGGGACGGCGATGGAGGAGGCCGGCATCCACTCGCCCGGCGCACTCGCCCCCGTGGCCGCCGCAGCCGCGGTCGGCCGTCTCGAGGGGATTGGCGCGCGGAACCTTGCGCAGAGCATCCGGCGCGCCAGTGCGCTCACTCCGCTGCACCCTTACCGGGCGTTCAGCGACGGCGCGAGCGCGAAGCTGCTTTTCGGCGCCTTCGGTCAACTCCTCGGAGCGGCCACCGCGCTCAGCGTCAAGAATCCGATCGGGCTTCTTCCCGCACCCTCGCTCTCCAGCCGGTCGCGCCATCCGGGGCTTACACCTTTCGATCCGCGTACCGCAACAAGGGCGATCCACACGATCGCGCTCAAGAAGTTTCCCGGTTCGCGGGCCGTGCAGTCCACGCTCGCCGCCATGGACAAGCTACCCCGGATCGACCCGGATGCCGTCGAGTCGATCTCGGTCGAGACCTATCCCTTCTCGGCGACCGTATCCGGCTGGTCCCGCCCGGACACCGGACCCATCGCCATGCAGAGCCACATACCCACGGCGGTCGCCCTGTGGCTCGAAGCCCGCTCCCGGCGGGTCCCCTTCAGCGCGGACCACTATCCGCGGTTTCGGGACCCGGAAACGATCACGCTCGCCGAGCGGGTCGCCGTCGAGGCGCACGAGTTCGGCGAGGCGGGCGCACCGTCGAGCCGCCGCATCCGCTGGGCGAAAGTCACCATTCGACCCAAGGCCGGTCCCGACCTGACGGCCTCTTCCGGCCCTCCCTTCGCACCTCCCCCGCCGGGGGCCATCCGCGACCGCTTCGCGAACCTGACTCGCGGCGCGGTGGTGCGCGACCCGCATCAGTTCCCTTACTCGGCGCCCGTTCGCAGCTTTGTGGGCCAGGAACAACCGGCGGCGCCCCGGGAGCCGGCGACGACGGTCCTTCCGGCCGTGGAGCCCGGCGGGTCCGGCGACCCGTCGGAGGAGTCGGGCGCCGGAGCGGACTCACTCTTCGGACGATCGTGAATCCGCGCGACGCCGGGCTCGCCCTCGAGGGCCTCGGCAAACGCTTCGGCGAGACCGAATCGGTGTCGGACGTGACGCTGCGGGTGGGACGCGGAGAACTGATGGCCCTGCTCGGCTCCAGCGGAGCCGGCAAGTCCACCATCCTGCGATGCGTCGCCGGGCACCTCGAGCCGGACTCGGGAGAGGTCTGGATCGGCGGCGAGTTGATGGACCAGGCGCCGCCCGAGAACCGGAACGTGGGCATGGTCTTCCAGAGCTATGCCCTCTTCCCGCATCTGAGTCTGCGGAGGAACGTCGCCTTCGGGCCCGAACGGCGCGGAGCCTCCCGCAGCGAGGCCGCGGACCTCGCTGACGAGATGCTGGAACGCGTGGGCCTCCTGGAACTTGCGGGCCGCTATCCCCGCGAGATTTCGGGAGGGGAACAGCAGCGGGTCGCCGTGGCCCGGGCGCTCGCCATCCGTCCCGAGGTACTGCTCCTCGACGAACCGCTCTCGAGCCTCGATCAGACGCTGCGGCGCGAACTGCGGTCGCTTCTGCGCGGTTTGCAACGGTCCTTCGAAGCGACGACCGTCTGGGTCACCCACGACCAGGAGGAAGCGCTGACCGTCGCCGACCGGGTTGCCGTCCTGAACCGGGGCCGGCTCCAGCAGGTCGGGACGCCCCTCGAACTCCACACCCGGCCGGCCAACACGTTCGTGGCCAGTTTCGTCGGCAAGATGAACCTGCTTCCCGCTGTCCCCGAGAAGGGAACCCCGGACACCTTCCGGCTTCCCGGCGGGCCGGTGCTGCGCGCCGAGCGGGACGGCGGCCCACCGGCCGCCCCCGCCGGTTCCGGCGGCGCGGCCGACGAGATGCTCCTCGCCATGCGGCCCGAGGTAGTCCAGATCGGCCACCCGCCGGCGGCGCCGGGCTTCAACCGGATCGGCGCCACCGTCCGGCGAATCTCCTTCCTCGGAGACCGCCTGGAAATCGAACTCGAACTCGAGGGAGGAGCCCGGCTGCTGGCTCGCGGCAACACCCTGTTCGAGAGTCTCGCCCGGGAAGGCGACGCGGTCCGTCTCTACTGGCCCATCGCCGACACGAGGATCCTGGTCCCGTAGTCAGACCACGGGAGCGCCGGGCCTAGCAGCCTGTGGATGAAGTGACGGGAGCACCGAGAACGGCGAGGCGCCCGTCTGACAAGGCGCGTGAGGGAGGAATACCGGGCGTATTCCGACCGAAACGCAACGATGAGGGCCGCAAAGCGGCCCGGTTCAGACGGGATGCATCGCCGTTCGAATGCCGCGTGACTTTGTTCACAGGCTGCTAGACCCAGCCGAAACTGCGCTCCACCGCCTTGCTCCAGGCCGCGAGCCGCTCATCCCGCTCGGCGTCGGACATCGTGGGCTCGAAGCGGGCGTCCTCTTCAAGCGCTCCCGCCAACTCGGTCTCGGACTCCCAAAAACCCACCGCAAGACCGGCCGCAACCGCCGCTCCGAGCGCCGTGGTCTCCACGCACCGCGGACGCACCACCGGTATCCCCAGGATGTCGGCCTGGAAGCCGAGCAGAAGTCCGCTCACCGTCATCCCGCCGTCCACCCGCAGCTCCCCGGGCGCGTGGCCGGCATCGGCGCGCATCGCCTCGATCACCTCGCGGACCTGGAACGCCGACGCCTCGATCGCGGCGCGCGCCAGGTGGCGCCGGTCGGTGTGCCGGGTCAGTCCGCAGATCACGCCGCGGGCGTCGGACCGCCACCAGGGGGCGAAGAGCCCGGAGAACGCGGGCACGATGACGGCGCCCCCGGAGTCCTCCACCTGGAGCGCCAACCGCTCCACCTCGGCCGCCGACCCGGCGAACCCCAGCTGGTCCCGGAGCCACTGGACGAGCGAGCCGGCGACCGCCACCGAACCCTCCAGGGCGTACTCCACTCCCGCCGCATCGCTGTAGGCGACCGTGGTCAGGAGACCCGCCTCCGACGCCACCGCTTCGTTCCCGGTATGCATCAACAGGAAAGCCCCGGTCCCGTAAGTGCACTTCGCTTCACCCGGACGGCGGCGCAACTGACCCAGCAGTGCCGCCTGCTGGTCGCCGATCACCCCGGCAATTGGCACCCGGCGGCCGAACGGCCCGTCGGGGGCGGTCGCTCCCCAGGCTTCCGCGTGCGAGGCGGGAGCGATCTCGGGAAGCATCCGGGCCGGAACCCCGAGGGCGTCGAGCAACTCCTCGTTCCAGCGGAGCTTGGCGAGATCCATCATGAGGGTCCGGCTGGCGTTGGTCGCGTCCGTTCGGTGCACGGCGCCTCCAGTCAACTTCCACACCAGCCAGGACTCCACGGTGCCGAACACAGCGCGTCCCGCCCGGGCCCGATCCCGGAGACCTTCCTCGTGGTCGAGGAGCCAGCGCAGCTTCGGCCCCGAGAAATAGGTCGCAGCGGGGAGTCCCGTCAGCTCCCGGAGGCGCTCGGCGCCGATCGCGGCGGCGAGCTCGGCGGCGAACCCCGCCGTCCGCGTGTCCTGCCACACGATCGCGGGCGCGAGCGGCTCGCCCGTGGCCGGGTCCCAGACGACCGTGGTCTCCCGCTGGTTGGTGATGCCGACCGTGGCCACGGCGCTCCCCTCGAGTCCGGCGGCTGCGAGGGCGCCGGCCGTGACCTGGGCCGTCCGGTCCCAGATCTCCACCGGGTCGTGTTCCACCCAGCCGGGACGCGGCGTGATCTGACGGTGTTCTTCCTGCGCCGAGCCGACAACCGTCCCGTCCCGGGCGAACAGCAGGCAGCGCGTGCTGGTGGTCCCCTGGTCGATCGCGGCCACCACCCGCGGCCGCGATCCTCCGCCTGCCACGGGCGTCACGGCGTGTTCAGGCGGAGCGCTTTTCCGGGCCTCGCCCCCGTCACCTCCCCGTCCTGGAGAACGAAGATCCCGGAGACCAGCACGTGCTGCACGCCGGTCGAGTAGTGGTGCGGGTCGCCGAACTCGCCGTGTTCCTCCACCGCCGCCGGATCGAGGACGGCGATGTCGGCAATGGCTTCTTCCTCGATGACGCCCCGTCCGTCGAGACCGAGCCTTTCAGCCGGGAAGGACGCCATCTTCCGGATCGCTTCCTCGAAGGACAAAAGGCCCGCCTCCCGGACGTAGAGGCTCAGCACCCGCGAGAAGGTGCCGTAGTTGCGCGGGTGCGGCACGCCTTCGCCGGGCGCCACCACCCCCCCGTCCGATGAGATCATGGTGAGGGGATGCGCCATGATCCGGCGCACATCCTCCTCGTGCATGGCGTGGAAGACCCCGCCGAAACCCCCGTTTTCCTGGAGTTCGAGCGCGAGTGTCGCCCCGTTGTCGGTATTCACCTCGAGGCCCCGCTCCCGGAGGATGTCGCCCATGGTCTTCCCTTCGAGGGAGGGATCCCACGCGCACCGGGAGATCTGCACGTTGTCGGGGCTCCCGCCACCGCGGTCCACCTCCAGATTGGTCTTGACGCCCTGGCGGATCCGCTCCCGTTGTACCGGATCCCCGAGGCGCTCGAGCAGGGCCTCGTTGCCACCCGCAAGGCTCCAACCCGGGAAGAGGATCGTCAGCCCGGTGGAGGAGGCGGTGTAGGGGTACTGGTCGATCGTCACGTCCACCCCGCGCGCCACTGCCTCGTCCACAAGCCGGAGGCTCTCGGCGCTCTTTCCCCACATCGGGGCGCCGACCACCTTGTGGTGCGTGACCTGGGTCGGGAGTTCCCCCTCCTCTCCGATCCGGATCGTCTCGCGCACCGAGTCGAGCAGCGCGAGTCCCTCCTCGCGCATGTGGCTCACGTGGATACCGCCGTAGCGCCCCGCGACCTTGGCGAGTTCGATGACCTCCTCGGTTTCGGCGAAGGATCCCGGCGTGTACTTGAGGCCGGTGGAGAGTCCGTAGGCGCCTTCCCGCATCGCCTGGTCCACCAGCGCGCGCATCTCGTCGAGCTCCGCCTCGGTGGGCGCCCGGTCGTCAAGGCCCATGACGGCGCGGCGAACCGTCCCGTGGCCGACCATCAGCCCCATGTTGATGGCGGAGCCCTCGGCTTCGAACTCCGCGAGCCACTCGCCGATGGGCAGCGGGGAGCCGCCGTCCGGGCCGCCCATGGCGGTCGTCACTCCCTGCCGGAGATAGTTCTCGGCCAGGGGATGGCGGAGCACCCCGCGCACGGCGTGGCTGTGGAGATCCACGAAGCCCGGCACCACGGCGAGCCCCGAGACGTCCACTGTCGTCTCGGCCCGGGCTCCCGAAAGATCGCCCACCGTGGCCACCCGGCCGTCCCGGATGCCCACGTCGGCGGCACGGGCGGCGCCGCCCCGGCCGTCGTGCACTGCCCCGCCGGCCAACACCACGTCGTAGGGCTCCCCGCAGCCGACGGCCAGCGCCGCCACCAGCAGGAGCGCGAGTCGCAGAAAACGTCGGGCCATGTGTCTTCCTCCGCGGGTCGCTCCGTTCAGCGATCGCATCGGCCGGAACGGGCTGCATCCGAGTCTATCGGTATGCTGCCCGCGCCGGTCCGGCGCCGCCGAACGGAACCGGCAAGGGAGAATTCGCATGCGCTGGAACCGGGACCTGGTCGTTTCCGCTCTGCTCGCGGGCCTCACGCTGCCGGTGGTCGCGGCCGGACAGCCGGCTCCCACGGTCCTCCCCCTGCGGGAACGGGCGGCGCTCGTAGACCGCTGGCTCGAGATCCGCTTCGAGACCGTTCTGCCGGAGATCATGCGGCGGGAGGGCGTGGACCTGTGGATCGTCGCGGCGCGCGAATACAACGAGGACCCGGTCATTCGCACCATGCTCCCCTACACCTGGCTGGCGGCCCGGCGGCGCACCGTGCTGGTGTTCCACGACCGCGGGCCCGACGAGGACGTCGAACGCTTCGCGGTGGCGCGCTACGACATCGGGGGCATCCCGGGCGCCTGGGATCCCGAGAGCGAACCCGACCAGTGGGCGCGGGTGGCTGAACTGGTCCGGGAGCGAAACCCGCGGGTGATCGGCGTCAACCGCTCGACGGACTTCGGCCTCGCCGACGGCATGACCTCCACCGAATACGAGGCGCTCCGGGAGGCGCTCGGTTCCGACCTGGCCGGGCGGCTCCACGATGCCGAGCGGCTCGCCATCGCGTGGCTCGAAACCCGGACCCCGGAGGAGATGGCGGTCTATCCGGCCGTGGTCCGCCTGGCCCGCACCATCCTCTCGGAGGGACTCTCGGAAAAGGCCATCCAGCCGGGAGTCACCACGACGCAGGACCTCTCCTGGTGGTACCGCGAGCGGATCCGGGAGTTGAAGCTCCAGACCTGGTTCCAGCCGGGGGTCTCGGTGCAGCGCCGTGAAGGCGCGATGTTCGGCGGCGACACCGGCGAACAGGGCGACTTCTCGTCTCGCCCTCCTCCGGACACCATCATGCCGGGCGACCTGGTACATGTGGACCTCGGGATCACCTATCTCCGGCTCAACACGGACACGCAGATGCACGCCTACGTGCTCCGGCACGGCGAGACGGACGCCCCGGCGGGACTCCGGGAGGCCTTCTCGACCGGCAACCGGCTCCAGGACATCCTGACGAACGAGTTCGTCGCCGGACGGACCGGCAACGAGATCCTGGCCGCCGCCCTGGCCCAGGCGGAGAGCGAGGGGATCAAGGCCTCCATCTACACGCATCCGATCGGCTTCCACGGCCACGCGGCGGGACCCACCATCGGCCTCTGGGACCGCCAGGCGGGCGTGCCGGGCAAGGGTGACTACGAGCTCTTTCCCATGACCGCCCATGCGATCGAGTTGAACGCCCGGGTCGCGGTGCCGGAGTGGGACGGCCAGGAAGTCCGGATCGCGCTCGAGGAGGACGCGATCTTCGACGGTGCAGCGACGCCCTACATCGATCCCCGGATGGAGCGCCTGCTGCTCATCCCGCGCCCGCGGTAGCCGGGGCGCGGGGGCGGCGCACCCGGCCTTCCGCCCGTTGCGCCGCTTCATCGCCGCGACCGCGGTCCCGTGACATCCTTCGGCCGCCATGACCGCGGTCCTCCTCGGCACGCTGTTCGTCGCGGTCACGATCGGAGTTCTGCGACTCCATCCGTTCCTGGCGTTGACGCTGGGCGCGATCCTCGCCGGCTCGCTCGCGCCGTCGGAGCTTCCGGCCCCGGAACGGGTCTTCGCGGCTCTCGACGCCACCGGGGGCGCCTTCGGCGACCTCGTCGGAGCCATCGGGATCGCCATCGCCCTCGCCGCCATCATCGGCGACTGCCTGCTGCGAAGCGGGGCCGCCGACCGCATCGCGGGATCGTTGCTCGGCCTGTTCGGGGAGCGCCGGGCGATATGGGCGCTTGCCGCCGCGGCCTACGTACTCTCGATCCCGGTGTTCTTCGACACCGTGTTCTTCCTGCTCGTTCCGCTGGCGCGGGCGCTGGCCCGCCGGGCCCCCGGCCGCTACCCGATGTTCGTCATGGCGATCTGCGCGGGCGCCGTCGCCACCCATTCGCTGGTCCCCCCGACCCCCGGCCCGCTGGGGATGGCCGACAACCTCGGGCTCGACCTGGGCACCGCCATCGGCTTTGGTCTGCTGCTCGGGATCCTGCCCGTCACTGCCACGCTCCTGATCGCACCGCGGTTCGTGCGGGGCCGGAACGTCGAGCCGGCCGAAACGCCGGACTCCGGACAAACCACCGCCCACCCCGTTCGCCCGGGACTCTTCGCGTCCCTGTTTCCCATTGCGCTGCCGGTGGTGCTCATGAGCGGGGCCTCGATCGCCGCCGCCGGCGGCGGGATGATCCCCGCAGCAGCCTGGGCGGTCGTGCTGGGCCACCGGAACGCGGCGCTGTTGCTCGCCACCTTCGCCGCGGCCTTCGTGCTCTGGAAGGTCCACCGGCCGCCGCTCCGGCGGCTCCTGGGCTCGTTCGGGAACGCCATCGGCGAGGCCGGTCCCATCATCCTGATCACCGCCGCCGGCGGGGCCTTCGGACGCGCGCTCGCGGGGGCCGGAGTCACCGAGGACCTCGCCCGGGCCTCCTCGGCCGCGGACGGCACCGTCCTCCTCCTGCTCGCCGCCGGGATCGCCTCGCTGCTGAAGCTCGCGCAGGGCTCCGGGACGGTCGCCATCCTCACCGGCTCGGCGATCGTGGCGTCACTGGTCCCCGATCCGGCCGCCCTCTCCTTCCACCCCGCCTACCTCTTCGCAGCGGTCGGATTCGGCTCGATGGTCGCCTCCTGGATGAACGACAGTGGCTTCTGGGTGGTGGGACGCATGTCCGGGTTCAGCGAAGGCGAGACGTTCCGCACCTGGACCGCGGTCGCCGCCGCGGTGGGGGTGTTCGGGGTGATCCAGGTGCTGGTGCTGGCCACCCTCTTCCCGCTCGTCTGACCGGGGCACGTATGCTCGCCTTCCCCGGCGATCCACCCCCTGCACCGAGTTCCAAACGGACCAACCCATGAGCGAAACACCCAACCGTAGCCCTGGAACACCCGCCCGCACCCGGCGGCAGTTCATCAGGACCGTCGCGGCCGGACCGGCGCTGGCCGCGGCCCTTCCGTCAGCGTTTGCGGGCGAACGCCGCGCGATGGTTCGCCGCGAACCCCACGGGCTCGCCGGCGAGTCTCCCGCCGGCCAGGTCGCGCCCTCCGACCGGATCGGCCTCGCCGTGATCGGGGCGGGCGGCATGGGCATGGCCGGCGTGGATACCGCGCTGCGCATCCCCGGCGTCGAACTCGTGGCCGCCTGCGACATTTTCGACGGCCGCCTGGGCGCCGCCCGCGAGCGACACGGGGACATCTTCACCACCCGCGACTACCGGGAGGTGCTCGCCCGCGACGATGTCGACGCGGTCATCGTGGGGACGCCCGACCACTGGCACCAGCCCATCTCCGTGGATGCCCTGAAGGCGGGAAAGGCCGCGTACTGCGAAAAGCCGATGGTTCACGACATTGCCGAGGGGCACGGCCTGATCCAGGCCCAGGAGGAATCCGGGAGCGTCTTCCAGGTGGGCAGCCAGGGCATGAGTTCGCTCGGCAACGAGAAGGCAAAGGAACTCTACGAAGAAGGCGCCATCGGCGAGCTCAACTATGCCGAGGGCTTCTGGGCGCGCAACAGCCCACTCGGCGCCTGGCAGTATCCGATCCCCGCCGACGCGTCCGAGGAAACCGTCGACTGGAAGCGTTTCCTCGGCCCGGCGCCCGAGCTTCCCTATGACCCGCTGCGCGTCTTCCGCTGGCGCAACTACCGCGACTACGGCACCGGCGTCGCCGGCGACCTCTTCGTCCACCTCTTTTCGAGCCTGCACTTCATCGTGAGCTCGCGCGGTCCGACGCGCATCCAGGCGACGGGCGGGCTGCGCTACTGGGAGGATGGCCGCGAGGTGCCGGACGTGCTTCTCGGCATGTTCGACTACCCCGAGACCGACACGCACCCTGGCTTCAACCTGTCGCTGCGCGTCAACTTCGTGGACGGGACGTCCGGCAGCACGTTCCTGCGGCTGGTCGGGAGCGAGGGGTCCATGGACATCACCTGGACCGAGGTCGTGCTGCGCAAGAACGTGGCGGTCGACCCGATGGACGCTTTCTCCCGGGAAAAGATGGCCGACGCCGCGGCGGACCCGGAGGACCTGCCCGCCCGGGTCGGCATGCAGCCCCCGGTGGAGATCCATCACGCGGTCGAGCGCGGCTACCGCGGCGCGCTGGTGGACCACTACTTCAACTTCTTCGAGGCGGTCCGGGGTGGGCCGCCGGCGCTTCAGGACGCGGCCTTCGGCCTCCGGGCCGCCGCTCCCGCGCTCGCCTGCAATCTCGCCTACTTCCGGGACCGCAGCGTCCGCTGGGACCCCGAAGCCATGAGGCTCGTCTGATGAACCTGAGTAACGACATCCAGACCGTCGGGAGTGCGCTCCTGGCGGGGGTTCTCGCCGCAGCCTGTGGCGGCGGGTCTCCGGGCGGCGGAGTCGCCGAGTCCGGGACCGCCACCCCCGCCGAGGATCGACCCGCTCCGCCCAACACCCTCACCGAGGCCGAACGAGCCGCGGGCTGGCGTCTCCTCTTCGACGGGGAGACGGCCGCGGGGTGGCGCGGGTACAACGGGGAAGAGTTTCCGGACACCGGATGGGGGGTCATCGACGGCATGCTCGTCGTGGGCGCGACGGCCACGGATCCGGACGTCCCGGTGGGCGGGGACATCGTCACCACCGAGTCCTTCACCGACTTCGACCTCAAGTTCGAGTTCCGGCTCTCCGAGGTGGCCAACAGCGGCGTCCTCTACCGGGTGATCGAGGAAGAAGGTTCCGAAATCTGGTTCAACGCCCCCGAGTACCAGGTGCTCGACGACGACGCCTACATCGCGATGGGCACGATGGACATGAACAAACACCTCACCGGCGACAACTACGACCTCCACGCCGCGGGCGAAAAGATCCTGCACGGGCCCGGCGAATGGAACGAGGGCCGCATCCGCGTCCTGAACAACCACGTGGAGCACTGGCTGAACGGGACGAAGACGGTGGAGTACGAGTTCGGCTCGCCGGAATGGGAGGAACTGGTCGCGGCCAGCAAGTTCGCTCCCTATCCGCGTTACGGGCGCGCGGCGTCAGGGCCCATCGGCCTCCAGGACCACGGCAGGAACGTCTGGTACCGCAGCATCAGGATCCGGCCCCTGGAACCGGTCTCGGTGTTCAACGGCGAGAATCTCGACGGCTGGCAGGTGCACGGCACCGAGCGCTGGTACGTCGAGAACGGGGAACTCGTCTGCGAGAGCGGCCCCGACGCCGAATACGGCTATCTGAAGACGGTCCGGACGTTTCGCGACTTCGACCTGACGGTCGAGTTCCTGCAGGAGGCCGACGGCAACAGCGGGGTGTTCTTCCGTTCGAGCGTCGAGGGGACGATCGTGAACGGCTGGCAGGCCGAGGTGGCGCCTCCCGGGCTGTTCACCGGCGGGATCTACGAGTCGTACGGCCGCGGCTGGCTGGTGCAACCCGACCCGGCGCTGGATGGGGCCCTGAACATGGGCGAGTGGAACACCCTGCGCGTCCGGGCGGTGGGCGACCGGGTGACCACCTGGCTGAACGGGACCCGGATGGTGGATTTCGAGGACGCCCAGATCGGGGCGGGCGAGGGCTCGATCGCGCTCCAGATCCACGACGGCGGCGGGATCAAGGTGCGCTGGCGGAACATCCGGGTGGTGAACCTGGGGGAATAGATCGGCCCGGTGCTAGCAGCCTGTGGTGAAACTCGCGTGAGCACCGGCCCCCCACCGGGAGAACTGGTGCCCGCTGGGCCTCGCTGACAAGGCGCGCGAGGGAGGCATACCGAGTGTATTCCGACCGAAGCGCAACGATGAGCGAGCCGAAGGCGAGCGGTTCAGCGAGGATTCAGCGGGCGTCGAATGCCGCGTGAGTTTTGCCACAGGCTGCTAGACCGGCCCCGCCTCCCAGGGCCCCCACATCGCATACGTCGTGCTGGCCCGTGAGCCGTCAACGGACGACGATCCCTGCACGTTGAAGAACATCACCCTTCCGTCAGGGCTGAAACACGTTCCCGCGTACTCGCCGACCGGGTTCGGTGCATGCACGAGGTTGAAGATTTGCCCCTCGCGGTTCAGACCCCGGATGTAGTGATCGTCCGTCCCGTCTTCACAGAGCACGACCCCGCCCCGGGGGCTCACCACGATGTTGTCCGGGGCATCCAGCACCAGGCTGGAACGTGACTCGAAGATCACCGTGAGTTCGCCGGCGTCATCGGATATCGGACGGTAGTGGAAGACCTGTCCGGATCTGGCGGTGCCGCCGCTGGTCGACACGATGTAGATGCCATCGTCTCCGTACCAGGCGCCTTCGAGCCGGTCGAAGCTCGCGGCGCCCTTTGCCAGGCCCTGCCTGAAGACCGCCAGCGGATTCTCTTCGGCATCCGCGGGATCGGGATCATCGATGTCCACCCAGTGGACCGGTAACACCGCGCCAACCGTCTGTCCCCGCGCCATCGCGGTTCCGGGTCGGCCGGTGATCGCCAGCATCTGCAGACGGCCTCCTGCGGACAGCACTCCCACCTGATTGGGGATGAATCGGTAAAAGCCCGCACCCGGATGCTCGTCCGGCTCGTAACTCTGGTCTTCGGTCTCGTAAACGATCCCGGTGGCCGGGTCCACGGCCGCGGCCTCGTGCTCGAAGCGCCCCATCGCGCGTAGAGGCACTGGATCGACCGGACCGGTGGCGCTCGCCGGAACCTCGAAGACGTATCCGTGCGGCCGCCGGTAGCCGGCCTCCAGGCCCCGTACGGTCTCCTCGCAGGACAGCCAGCTTCCCCAGGGCGTTGGCCCGCCCGCGCAGTTCACCGAAGTGCCCGCCAGGGACACGAATTCATCCACCAGCTCGACTGTCAAGTCACCAGCCGACTCCGAGATGCGGACCTCGAGCGAGGTGGTTCCTCCAGTGGCCAGTGCATCGTAGTAAGGCTCGCCGATGGGCCGCGCATGCGGACTGGTCGCGCTGTCGACCATCTCATGGTTGCGGATCAGGCGGATGTTGCCGTTGGGCAACGGGAAGGCGGCCATGCCGTCAAAGGCGTTGGGCACTTCCAGATCAGGTCGTATCGACGAAGCCACGCCGCCCGAACTCAGGGGTACGCAACGGAAGCCCTCGGGAAGCTCGAACTGGGGACTGTCCGAGCTGGTCACCAGTTGCCCGTAGTCCGGCGCGTGCAGCGGCTCTACCGGTACCGCGGGCGCGGTCGATTGGGCCGGTACCGCGGACGGGGCGAGCCCCCGCGACTCGCCGAGGCGCGCCAGCCCGATCAAGGACGGCGCAGACACGGCCAACCGCTGGAGAAACAGCCGACGATCGATCGATCTCATCGCAAACTCCCTGGTGTCAGATCATGGATGGGGTGGCGGGTAGGGGCGACAGGCGCGCTATCAGGGTACGCCACCCATCGCCGTGCCCGTCGGACCGGGGGAGAGTCAAGCCCCGCACCCCTGGGGCAATCTCCCTGATTTCGCGGCTTCGTGGGCCGACGTGTTGGCTGAAGCCGGCGGTCCAGGCCGTTTCGTCGGCTACCGCAAGAACTCCCGGAGCCGCTCGCGGGCGAGCGTGAACCGTTCGAGGATGCGGGGGACCGGCAGCTCGCCGTAGCGCTCGCGCACCTCGGCTTCGGAGTGATCAAGGGCCCGGAGCAGGTCGCGGGCCGCCGCGTCTGCCGCCGCCGGGTCATGACTCCCCACCTCACCGATCCAGACGGGCGACGTCTGGGCGAACACCGAACCGTTCATTCCGGGCCAGCTCTCCTCGCCGCCGTGGGCCCGGGCCGCGACCCAGCCCCCGGCAGGGAGACTCACAGAGCCGGCCAGCTCCCGCACCCCGGGACCGTCGAGTCCCGAAAGCGTTTCCACCGCCTCCCCGTTCACGATCAGGTCCACCTGTCCCACGGGACCGGTATGGGCAAGCGTCAGGGTCCAGGCGGCCTCCCCACCCCGCCCGACCGCCTCGCCCGGACGCGCACCCTCCATCCGGAAGTCCAGAAGAGGGCCCGTCGTCACGAAGCTCTTCCCCGCCCGTAACGCCTCCAGGTACGCCGCGATCCGGAATGGCCCCGGCACGTGGACGTAGATCCGGGTGGTACCCACCGCCATGGTCCGGTGGTAGTCGAGCATCACGTCGGTTCCGGCTGATCCCGCGAGCGGCACTCCCAGATTCAGGAACCGGTGCCAGAGGTCCGCGGTGCCGAACTCGTTGGTCCAGAGGCACGCCACCTCGAGGGTGTCCACGTCCCCGAGCAGGGCGTCGGGAATCACCATGATCGGGATCGCGCCCAGACCTGCTTCGCTTCCGAAGGGATCGGGGCGCGACACCGGATGCATGTAGGCGCTCACCCCGCCCTGGCTCCGGGAATGCGCGAGCGCATCCAGGTTCGGGCGGTCGTCGGCTTCGTACACCGGGTAGCCGGGCCCCCAGAACCATGGCCAAAAGGCGCTCTCGATACCTATGAGGCCGAGGTGGCCCAGAAAGTGGGACCGGACCTCCTGCCCGAACAGGATCGCGGGCGTGTCGTCCACCCGGCGGTCCATGAAGAACTCGGTGTCGTTCCGCCGGTGGTGGAGGTTTGCCATCAGCGGGGTGCTGAGATCCAGATCCTCCCCCGCCTGCAGCAGTTCCAGATCGTCGGGCGAAAGCCGGGTCACGCCCCCGTAGTTGAGGTGGAAGTGATGGTCGGCGGAGCGGTAACCGGCCGCCCGCGCGTCCCAGAGCGGTTCGAATACCAGATCGGCCGCAGTCGTTTCGCCGGGCGAGACCATGACCGAAGCGTTGGCGGGAAGGCTTGAGAAACCGTGGGTGGCCGTGATCTGCACCTCTCCGCCCGTCGCCACGGGAACCTCGACCTCGATCACGCCCGGCGAATAGAAGTAGATCCGGCCGTGGGTTCCGTCGAAGCGCGGGAACACTCCGGGCACCACCGCCGGATGTCCGATCGGGTCCAGCACCTCGAGCCGCGCCGGAACGGGTGGCCCGCCACCGGCCTTCCGCGTGGTGATCCGGACTCGCGCCAGCGGCGCCCCGAAGTCCCAGCCGCGAATGCGGACGTCGGTTACCGGACCGCCCCGGGTGCTGATCTTCCGGAGGCGGAACTCCTCGTCGTCGTCCGCCTCCGTGTAGATCACCGACTCGCCGTCCGCTGTGAACGCCGGGGTGAGCGGCAGTCCTCGCGCGGCTACGAGCTCCATCGGGTCCACCTCTCCGGGGTCGAGCAGCATCAGCCGGTAGCCGTCGCCGCCGTCCCCGGCCGGCCAGTTCACGGCCAGCACCGCCTGCCCGCGAGCGGCGCCGGGCCTGGCCTGCGAGGCAATGGACTCGGCCCGCAGCGAACTCTCGGCGCCGGAGGCGTCCCGGACGATGACCGCATCGGGCGCGGACCGCCCCTTGGACAGGTAGGCGAGGCGCCCGTCCGGTAGCGGCTGCGGGCGGACCTCAAGCCCGCGCCGCTCCGTGACCCGCGCCGGCTCCCCCGTCTCGAGCGAGAGCCGCCAGATGTCGAGATCGCCCTCGGTGGAGGCGCTGAAGTAGAGCGTGTCCCCGTCCGGGGACCAGGCGGGATCCAGCACGATCGAATCGTCCTCGAACAGGAGCGTCTCCTCGCCGGACGCGATGTCGAGCGACCAGATCGTGAGGCGCTCGCTGTCGTCGCGGAGGAAGGCGAGCCGGGTCCCGTCGGGATGCCACGCGGGACGGCTGTCGAGTCCCGGCCCGCTGGTGACACGCCGGGCGACCCCGGTCGCGGGATCGAGCAGCCAGATCCAGCCGCGCGCGGCGATGGCGATGGTCCTGCCGTCCGGCGAGGGCGCCGGATCGGTTGGGCCGGCGACCACCATCGGCAGTTCGAATCCCTCCACGTACACATGGTGGGAGTACCCCTCGATCTTCGGGTAGCGGTTCGTCCACTGGGCAGAGACGAGCCCCGGAGCGAGGGCAACAAGCGCGGAAAAGGCAGCCAGTCTCATGTGATTACCTCGGCGTCGAGATCACGCGGCGTGGTGGCGGCGCTTCTGCTCGGCGACGGGGACATCGGTGACGAACATGAAGCCCGGAGCGTGGGAGATCATCAGGTCCGGCCGGGCGTTCCGGCAAACGACCTGCGAGGTCACCCCGCAGGCCCAGAAGACCGGCACTTCTCCCGGCAGCAGTCCTCCGTCCTCGCCCCAGTCGGGCCTGGCGAGATCCTGGATCCCGAGCGCCGCCGGGTCGCCGATGTGCACCGGCGCCCCGTGGGCGAGCGGCTGCTCGCCGCTGATCCGCACCGCGTCCTCCACCCGGGACGCCGGAATCGGCCGCATGGTGACTACCAGGCGGCCGTGGAAGGGCCCTGCCGGCTCGCACTGCCGCCCGCTGAGGTACATCGGCACGACGCGCCCCTCGTCCTGGTGCCGGAGCCGGATACCGGCCTCCACGAGCCCCGCCTCGAAACCGAAGCTGCATCCGAGCAGGAAGGCGCTGAGATCCGTGTTCCACACCTCGCGCACCTGAACGACCTCGACGGGCGGACCGCCGCGCCGGGTGACCCGGTAGCGCGGCAGATCGGTCCGGAGATCCGCGCCGGGAGCCAGGGCGGTCAACACCGGGGTCTCGCTCATCAGCAGGAGAGGACAGGGCTTGGGATTCCGCTCGCAGAACGTCCGGAAGTCGCCGGCGAGCGAACGCGGCAGCACGATCAGGTTGGCCTGGGCGAAACCGGCGCAGGCCCCCGAGGTGGTTTCGTCGAACCCTCCGTTGCGGCAGGCAGCGCGGAGCGCCGCGGGGTGCGACAACGGACCGGCGGGGTCACGGAACGCCGGTTCGTCGCAAACCAGGGGACGGCTGTCCTGCATCTCGCCAAACCTCCCCGCCAACTCTACCGGCACACCCCGCGAAAGCCGTGAGAAGCGGAACGCTGTACATCACCTGTCGGCTGTTATACTGCCCGCTTCGGGCGACTCCGCGACCTCCGCACGTTCCGGCGGCATTCGGACCGGGACCTGCCGGGAAGCGACGCGCCCGAAATTTTTTTACTCTGGAACACCTGAACCCAACGCAATCGCACCTCCAACCACCCGCATCCTCAGCGTTTTGTCCCGTTCGGCAGGCACGACCTTCGCGCGCGCCAGTGAAATCAGGCGCCGCTGGTTCGTGGTGGATGCGGACGACCAACCCCTCGGCCGCCTCGCGAGCCGGGTGGCCCGGGTGCTGACCGGCAAGCACAAGCCCTCCTGGACTCCGTTCCTCGACTGTGGCGACCACGTGATCGTGTTGAACGCCGCCCAGGTCCGCCTCACCGGCCGGAAGGAAGAGCAGAAGGTGTACTACCGGACCAGCGGCCGCCCCGGCGGTCTGAAGTCGAGAACCGCCGCCCAGGTCCGCGGCAGCCACCCCGAGCGCCTCGTCGAGAGCGCAGTGCGGGGGATGTTGCCCAAAGGCAGCCTCGGGCGTTCGCAGTTCACGAAGCTGAAGGTGTATTCGGGCGGCGAACACCCGCACGAGGCGCAGCAGCCGGAACCCCTGCCCGTCCATCTCGCCCCGTCATCCTGATGCCAGAACCCCTCGCCTACGGGACCGGGAAGCGGAAGAGTTCCATCGCCCGGGTCTATCTCCGGAACGGCTCCGGCGAGATCCTGGTGAACCAGCGGCCACTCGCCGACTACTTCCCGCGAGAGGCGTACCAGAACTGGGTCACCCAGCCGCTGCTCGCCACCGACCAGGGCGGCGCGGTGGACATCGATGCCCGGGTCAAGGGCGGCGGACTGTCCGGCCAAGCCGCCGCGGTGCGGCTCGGAATCGCGCGGGCGCTGAGCGACAACGACGCGCGTCTGCGGCCGGAACTCAAGCGCCGGGGTTTCCTCACCCGGGATGCGCGGCGCAAGGAGCGCAAGAAATACGGACAGCCGGGAGCGCGGAAGCGCTTCCAGTACTCCAAGCGCTGACGATGGCTCGCCCGCTGCTTCCGAGCCTTGGCTGGCGGGCTTCCGCCTGCCGTTGATCCGATGTCCACGACCGTAACGATGCGGGACCTGCTGGAAGCGGGGCTCCACTTCGGACACGAGACGAAGTGGTGGAACCCGCGGATGCGGCCGTACATCTACGGATCGCGGAGCGGGATCCACATCGTGGATCTCAACCAGACGCTGCCGCTGTTCCGGGACGCGCTCCACTTCATTTCGAAGCTCGGCGCCGAGGGCAAGACGATCCTCTTCGTCGGCACCAAACGCCAGGCGCAGGAAGTCATCGCCTCGGAAGCCGCCCGGGTGGAGGCGTTCTACGTGAACCACCGATGGCTCGGAGGGCTGCTCACCAACTTCCAGACGATCCGGAAGAGCATCGCCAAGTTCCAGGAGCTGCGGGAGATCACCGAGAATGCCGATCAGGGCGGTTTCTCCAACAAGGCCTGGTCGCGTCTCGACAAGCGCCGCCGACGGATGGAAAAGACGCTGAGCGGCATCGAGAAAATGGACCGGCTGCCCGACGCCGTGTGTATCGTGGATCCCAAGAACGAGATGATCGCGGTTCAGGAAGCGAGGAAACTCGGGATCCCGATCGTGGCGATCGTGGACACCGACTGCGACCCCGACCTCATCGACTACGTGATCCCGGGGAACGACGACGCCCTCCGGGCGATCCGTCTCTTTGCGGAGCGCATCGCCAGCGCCTTCGAAGACGGCCGGCAACTCCGCGGACTCACGGCCTTCGCTGCCGAATCGGACGGAGCGGCGCCCGAGGCCGGGACCGACGGAGCGGCGCCGGAGGCGGTCGGTCCGGGGCCCGCAAGCACGGATTCGAGTAGCTCCGACCCGGCGGGGGCCGCGGCTTCCGATGGAGCCGCCGCCGCGAGCGACACCCCGGAACCGGCCGCCGAAGCGGCCGAGGCCGCCAGCGCCGTCGCCAGTTCAGAATCCGGGGATCCCGCGCCAGCCGCTACCGGCTGACCGGACTCCCTCGAGATATCGCCACCACAGCCGCTCCGGCGGCTGCAACAGGAGATCCCCAAATGGCCGCCATCAGCGCCCAGGACGTCAAGAAGCTCCGGGACCAGACCGGAGCGGGCTTCGCCGACTGCAAGAAAGCACTCGTGGACGCGGACGGAGATTTCGAAAAGGCCATCCGCCTGCTCCGCGAGAAGGGCGCTGCGGCAGCGGAGCGCCGCGCGGGACGAGCCACCACCGAGGGACTCATCCACTCGTACATCCACGACCACCGGATCGGGGTGATGGTGGAGCTGTCGTGCGAGACCGACTTCGTCGCCCGGAACCAGACGTTCCGCGACCTCGCGAACGACGTGGCGATCCACATCGCCTGCGCCTATCCCGCCCCGGCGCGCTGGGTCCGGCGGGAGGACGTTCCCGAGGACGTGATCCGCGACGAGACCGACCTGATCCGCGCGCAGTTGGCGCGGGATCCGAAGAACGCGCACAAGCCGCCCGCGGTGGTGGACCGCATCGTCTCCGGGAAGCTCGACCGATTCCTCTCCGAACGGGTGCTCCTCGAGCAGATGTACGCCCTCGACGACTCCAAGAAGACCCGCGTTCAGGACCGGGTCCTCGAGGCCGCGCAGGCGATCAAGGAGAACATCCAGGTGCGGCGCTTCATCCGCTTCGAACGCGGCGAAGCGATCTAGCGTCCGGTCGCGGTGAAAGCCGCGTACCATGGCGGCATGAGCGGGAGCCGGCCGAACCCACCGCGCCGGGTTCTGCTCAAGCTGTCGGGCCAGGCGCTCAAGGGCGAGGAACACGCCGGCATCTCGCCGGGTGAGGTGGAGCGGATGGCCGGGCTCGTCGCCGCGGTTCACGGGGACGGCATCGAGACCGCCTGCGTGATCGGCGGCGGGAACATCTTCCGGGGCCTCGGCGCCGAGACCCGCGGCATGGACCGGGTCACCGCGGATTCGATGGGCATGCTCGCGACCCTGATCAACGCCCTCGCCGTCCAGGAGTCGCTCGAGAAGCTGGGTTGCCAAACGCGCGTGATGTCCGCCATCGCCGTCCGGCAGGTCGCCGAACCCTTCATCCGCCGCCGAGCCCTCCGGCACCTCGAGAAGGGACGGATCACGCTCTTCGCGGCGGGCACCGGGAACCCCTACTTCTCGACGGATACCGCCGCCGCGCTCCGGGCGAACGAGATTCGGGCGGACGTGCTCATCAAGGCCACCCGGGTTCCGGGCGTCTTCACGGGCGACCCGGAAAAGGACCCGGAGGCCCGCCCGATCCGTCGCCTTACCTACCTGGAGGCGATCCGGCAGGAGCTGCGTTTCATGGACACCACCGCGATCTCCCTGTGCATGGAGAACGACCTTCCGATCGTGGTGTGCCACCAGGACGACATTCAACAAGCCGCTCGGGGCGACGACGTCGGGACCCGGGTCGAGACGCCGGCCCTCGAAGAGTAGGGCCGCGGGGGGAGCGGAAGCGATGAATCACACGATTCTGGACGACCTGAACCGCCGGATGGACAAGACGGTCGAGGTGTTCGAGCACGAACTGGCTTCGGTCCGTACCGGCCGGGCGTCGGTGGCCCTGCTCGATTCGGTCCGGGTGGACTACTACGGCCAGCTCATGCCGCTGAACCAGGTCGCCACCCTGAAGACTCCCGACGCCAGCACCATCACCGTTCAGCCCTGGGAGCGCAACCTGCTGCCCGCGATCGACCGCGCGATCCGGGCGGCCGATCTCGATCTGAACCCGGCCTCGGACGGGACCGTGCTCCGGATCCCGATTCCGCCGCTCAGCCAGGAACGGCGAAAGCAGCTCGCGAAGAGCATCAACCGAATGGCGGAAGAGCACAAGAACGCGCTTCGGCAGGTCCGGCGCGACGCCAACCAGCGCGCCAAGAAGCTGGTCAAGAACAAGGAGCTGTCGGAGGATCTCGAGCACGACCTCGAGGCCGAGGTCCAAAAGTCCACCGATGCCCACGTGAAGCGCATCGTGGAGATCGCCGCCCGCAAGGAAGCGAGCATCCTGTCGGTCTGAGAGAGGAGACGACGCAGTGGCGACCCCCTACTCCTATCTCACCCACCTCGAGTGCTCGAAGACCGGGCACCGCCACAACGCCTTCGCTCCCCAGAACCTCTCGAACGAAAAGCACCCCCTGCTCGCCCGCTACGACCTCGAGGCGGCGGCGGAGACGTTCACCCCGGCGGCGATCAGGGACCGCCCCTTCGACCTGTGGCGCTACCACGAGGTCTTGCCGATCCAGGAGGAACGCCACTGCCTGAAGCTCGGAGAGGGCGGCACTCCGCTGCACCCGGCCCCGACGCTGGGCGCCGAACTGGGGATCCAGGAACTCCTCATCAAGGACGAGGGGATGAACCCCACCGGCAGCTTCAAGGACCGGGGACTCTGCCTCGCGGTTTCCGCGGCCTATCAGTTCGACGCTCTCGGGATCGCGCTCCCCTCGGCGGGAAACGCCGGCGGGGCCGCTGCGGCATACGCGGCCCGGGCCGGAATGCAGTGCGTGGTTGCGGTGCCCGGGGACTGTCCCGAGGTAAACCGGATCGAAGCGTCGGTGTACGGGGCCGAAGTCCACTCCATCGACGGCCTGATCTCCGACGCCGGCCGGATGATCGCGGAGTTGGCCCCGGGTCGCGGCCTCTTCGAAGTCGCCACGCTCAAGGAGCCCTACCGCATCGAGGGCAAGAAGACGATGGGCTACGAGGTGTTTGAACAGCTCGGACGCCTGCCCGACGTGATCCTCTACCCGACCGGTGGCGGCACCGGGCTCATCGGCATGTGGAAGGCGTTCGACGAGATGGAGCAGCTCGGCTGGATCGGCTCGGAACGCCCGCGGATGGTGTCGGTGCAGTCCGAGGGCTGCGCCCCGATCCCGAAGGCCTTCGAGGAAGGCACGGAGGCCTCCGAGATGTGGCAGAACGCCCGTACCGTGGCCTCCGGCCTGCGCGTGCCGAAGGCGCTCGGAGATTTCCTGATCCTCGCCGCGGTCCGGGAAAGCGGCGGCACCGCGATCGCGGTCAGCGATGAAGAACTCATGCGCGACGCCCGCCGGATCGGCGCCGCCGAGGGCATCTTCGCCGCTCCCGAGGGCGGCGCCTGCCTGAGCGCGCTGCGACGGCTTCGGGAATCGGGCGACGTGGCCGAGGACGACACCGTGGTCCTCTTCAACACCGGCACCGGAGCCAAGTACGTCGAAGCCTTCCTGGGCCCGGGCGCGGCCGCGCAACACGCGGAGTTGTAGGGAGCCTCGGAGCGCCGGCCTCCGGCCGGCATCGACCGCCAAGAGGCGGTCGAAACCGCACCCCGCTACCCGGCCTCACGGCGGATACGGCCCGGACCGCCGGGCGTAGGCCCGCGGGCGAACCGAACTCCGCCTCCTGCACGCCGCTCTCGGCACGTCGCCACGTCGCCCCCCGGTTGGTACAACATGTTCGGTCAGGAAGCACCCATGCCCAACATTCGCGTTCACTTTCCCGAGCCCCTTCTCGAAAGTCTGGACCGCATCGCCAAGGAACAGGGCAAGAGCCGCAACCGCCTCATCGTTGACTCCTGCCGACACACCGTTGAAGAGCGGGCGAGTTGGCCCGACGGGTTCTTCTCGAATGATCACCTGAGCGCCGAAGAACTCCGGGTGCTTCAGGAGGACTGCGAAGACTTCGAGCAGGCCATCCGGGCCGCACGCCGGAGTCGAACCGACCCGCGATTCTGATGCTGGTCCTCGACACGAGCGTCACCTCGAAGATCATGCGCCGGCCACCGAACGCCCGGCGGCGTCCACGCAACGGAGAACCTGCGGGAACGCAACCGCGTTGGAACGGTTAGAAGAACCCTGAACGGAGCGTCGTGATGCTCGAAATCAGAAACCTCGTCAAGGTCTATCCGGGACCGGTGGCGGCGCTCCAGGGCGTCTCGCTCGAAGCCTCGCGCGGCATGCTCGGGCTCCTCGGACCCAACGGCGCCGGCAAGACCACCCTCATGCGCATCGTCGCCGGCCTGCTGGAACCCACTTCGGGCGCCGTCCTGCTCGACGGCGAGGACGTGACCGGCGACCCCCGGCGGATCCGCCGTCAGCTTGGCTACCTGCCGCAGTCCTTCGGCTTCTATCCCCACCTGACCGGCGCCGCGATGCTCCGCTTCCTGCTCGTGCTGAAGGGCGTCCAGGCCCCGCGCGGGTTGAAACACCTTGCCGCGGAGCTCCTCGAGCGCGTGAATCTCCAGGACGCCGCGAAGCGGAAGGTCGGGACCTACTCGGGCGGCATGCGGCAGCGCCTCGGCATCGCGCAGGCGCTGGCGGGGAATCCCCGAATCGTGGTGGTTGACGAGCCCACCGCCGGGCTCGACCCGGAGGAGCGGTTGCGCTTCTACCGCCTGCTCGCCGAAATGGCGGAAGACCGCCTGGTGCTGTTGTCGACGCACATCGTGGAGGACATTGCGGTGCTGTGTCCCCGGGTCGCGGTCCTAAGCGGTGGGCAGGTCCTGGCGGACACCGCCCCCGGAGACGCGCGGGCGCGCCTCGAGGGCACCATCTTCGAGGGTGCGGTCGCCAAGGAGGGCCTGGCCGAAATGGAGCGCCGCTTCCTGGTAACGCAGGCGGTCCTGATCGAGGGACGTAACCGGGTGCGCGTGCATGTCCGGGACGGACGGCCGCCCCCAGGGTTTGAACCCATCCCTCCGAGCCTCGAGGACGCCTACCTGCTCCTCATCCGGAACCAAGCTTCGAAGAACGGCCAACCGGCGCCGGCAGCCGCGGAGCGCGCCGAGTCGTGACCTCGCTCGCGAGGTGGGCCGCCGTCGCGCGCCGGGAGCTGTCCTCGGCGTTGCGGCGTCCGTCCTACTGGTTTCTGCTCGGTGTTCTCGGGCTCACCGCGTTCGGGTTCTCCCAGGGCAACGTGACCATCAGCAGCGGCGAAGCGACGGCGGGAGGACTCCGGTCGCACATCACCTCCGCGGCCGCCCAGAGCATGTACCAGTCGGTCCTGATCACGGCCATGGGTGTCTGGTTCCTGGCCATCGGGGCGGGCCTCGTGCTGATCCGGGACGCGGAACTCCGGGTGGGGGAGATCGTCCACGGGACGCGCCTGACCGCCCGGGAGTACGTGTGGGGCAGCTTCGCCGGAGCCGTGGCGGCGTTCGGGATCATCTGGGGCCTGAACCTGGGACTGTCCGCCGGATTCAACCACGTCCTGGCGACGGGAGCGGACACCCCGCACATCGGGCCGTTCGTTCCCGGCAACTACCTCATTCCGGCCCTGCTGTTCGGTCTCCCGCAGATCCTGTTCTTCGCGGGCGTGCCGTTCTTCCTCGGCGCCTGGACCCGCCGGCCCATCGTGGTCTTCGCTTTTCCGGTGGCCATGGTGCTTCTCATTCTGGGATTCCTCGTCACCTGGTCGCCGAGCTGGCTCGATCCGGCGATCAACCGGGCGTTGATTCTCGCGGACCCCTCGGGCTTCCGCTGGCTGAACGAGACCTTTCTGAAGCTGGACCGGGGCGTCGACTTCTACAACACCGCACCCCTCCCCCCGGACATGGGATTCCTGCTCAGCCGCATCGGCCTTGCCGGCATCGGACTCCTGGCGGTGGAGGCGGCGGCCCGGAACACTGCCCGCAGGCTCCTCGAGGGCGACACCGATTCCGTCGTGATCGGGTTCCGGCGCGGTGGAGGAGAAACGACCCGGCCAACGGGAACCCCGGAGCCGCCCGCGACCGCGGGCGGGACGCTCCGCGAACTGGGGATGCGGACCGTCCCGCCGGGTTTCTTCGCGGCGGTGCACGCCATCGCCCGGACCGAAGTCCGCGAGCTGCTGGTGCGGCCGTGGCTCTATCTCTTCGTCCCGCTCATTGTCTGGCAGTCCGTCTCCGCGAGCTTGCTCGCGCTCGGTCCCTTCGATTCCCCGCTCCTGGTGACCTCGGGCGCCATGGCCGCCGGCCAGTTCAACACGCTCAGCCTCCTCGTCTGCATTCTGCTCCTCTTCTACACCGTGGAGTCGCTGATGAAGGAGCGGACCCAGCGGCTCGCTGAGATCTACCGGGCGACTCCCGTCGGGACCGGAGCGATGCTGCTCGGGAAGACGGTGGGCAACGTCGCGGTGGCGGGAGTGATTCTCGGAGCCGCCCTGATCGCGTCCTGGGCGATCATCACTGCGCGGCACCTCTTCGGAAACCCGGTCGGGTTTGACCTGTGGCCCTTCGCCGCTGCCTGGGGTGGGGTGATGGTCCTCACCTTCGTCTTCTGGACGGCGTTCGTGACCGCCGCCTTCGCGCTCTTCCGCAACCGCTACGCCGTGTACGGACTCGGGCTGGCCGTCGTGATCTACACCGTCTACCGGATGACCGTGGCCCAGTTCCAGGTCGACGAAGCGCTCTCGTGGGTCACCAACTGGCTGGCGTGGAACGCGATGGCCGCGTGGAGCGACATGGGCGCCTTCTCGCTCCACGGACACGCCCTGCTCCTGAACCGGCTGCTCTACCTGAGTCTCGTCCCGCTCCTCCTGGTTCTGGCGGTGCGGTGGTTCGGTCGGCAGGAGTTCGACGCCACCCGAATCCTGTACCGGTTGCGGCCGCGAGCCCTGTTGCGGAGCGGACTCCGCCTCCTACCCTTTGCCGTGCCGCCCGCCGTTCTGGCTTCGATGTTGTTCTTCGGAGGCCGGGCCGGCTATGAGGGACCCGACGCCGATGAGGCCGCCAAGGACTACTGGAGGCGCAACGTGGCGACCTGGACCGACTTCCGGATGCCGTCGGTCTCGCATGTGGATCTCGACGTGGATCTCGAGCCGCCGGTCCGCACCGCGTCGGTGTCCGGCGCCTACACGTTCGTGAACCACCGGGACCATGCCTACCCCGAGCTTCCCATCACCGCGCGGCCAGCGGCCCCGATCGAATGGACTCTCGACGGTGAGCCGCACGAACCGGATGAGCGCGCGGGGCTCTTCGTTTTCACTCCCGAAGAACCTCTGGCGCCCGGCGGTTCGCTGACCGTCGGCTTCCGCTACGACCTCCAACATCCTCGGGGGCTGAGCACCCGGGTCGGCGGCCGGCGAGAGTTCATCCTGGACCCGGGCGTCGTCCTGACCGGCTTCTCACCCACCTTCGTCCCGGTTCCGGGGTACCTGCCGGGAATCGGCGTTGACAGGGACAACCGCTACGACCAGCGGGAGTACCCCGACGACTTCTACGAGGGCGAAACGGAACCAGCCCTTGGATGGGGAGGTCAACCCCTTACCACGAGAATCCGGATCACCGCGCCCGAGGAGTACACGGCCAACAGTGTGGGACGTCTGGTCAGCGAGGAGGTCCGGGACGGACGGCGCACCGTGGTATGGGAGTCCGACCAGCCGGTACGGCTCTTCAACATCGTCGCCGGCCGCTACGCGGTCAAGGAGGGCCGGGGCACGGCCATCTACTACCACCCGGAACACGACTACAACATCGAGGAGATGTCGGCCGCGCTCGATGCGGCCCGGGTGCACTACTCGGAGTGGTTCCATCCGTTCCCGTGGGAACTCCTGAAGCTGTCGGAGTTCCCGGCGTACGCCGGCTACGCCCAGGGTTTCCCCACCAACATCACCTTCAGCGAGGGCATCGGCTTCCTCACGAAGAGCGATCCCCGCGCCCACGCCGCCTTCGCCATCGTGGCGCACGAAGCGGCGCACCAGTGGTGGGGGAACATCCTGACGCCCGGGCGCGGACCGGGCGGCAACATCCTGTCCGAGGGGATGGCCCACTACGCCACCATCCTGCTACACGAAGAAGTGCACGGCGATCGGCATCGGATCGAGTTCACGAAACGGATCGAGGACGGCTACGGCGACGCCCGCTTCGTGGACTCCGAGCGGCCCCTCGTCAAGACCGACGGCTCGCGGCGGGGCGACGCGACGGTCACCTATGACAAGGGCGGCTGGGTGATGTGGATGCTCCAGCAGGAGATGGGCCGGGAAAACATCCTGGGCGGACTGCGGGCTTTCATCGACGCGTACCACGCCAGTTCCGACTTCCCGGTCATCCAGGACATGCTGGCTGTCCTGCGTGACTTCGCCCCGGATCCCGAAGCCTTCGACGCCTTCACCGCGCAGTGGTTCTTCGCCGTGGTAGTGCCGGAATACCGGCTCACCGGGGTAACCAAGGAGCGAGCCGGCCGCGGTTGGACCGTTCGCGGCACCGTAGAGAACCCGGGGACCGGACGGATGACCGTCGCGGTCGCCGCCACCGCGAACGAGCGCTGGTCCGACGTCGGGAACGCCGGAACCCGCACGGTGGTCTCGCCGAGCTACCGGGACGCGCGGACGCGAGTGGAGCTGGGCGCCAGCGAATCAGCCGAATTCGAGATCGTCACTACCTTCGATCCGGAACGGGTGCTCGTGGACCCGGATGTCCTGGTGCTCCAACTGCGCCGGGAGGCGGCGGTCTTCGACTTCCCGGAATAGCCGGCGGAGCGGCTGGGAGCGCCGACATTCAGGTCGGCACCCGCTGCGCAGAGTGCAGTGGAACTGCACCACTCCAACCATCCTCACCGCGGTAACGGCTCGGAGCGCCGGGCACGGCCGGCTGCGATCGCCCGCCTCTTCCCGTTCGTGCCGCTTCGCTTCGACTTTTCCACAATTCGTCCCCGAGCGGGAAGAAACTCCTCCGATTTACGTCTGTTCATGGTGGAGGACGTCCCCATGCACGAACGAACCACCGATGCGCCGGAGGCCGCTGTCCCGTTGCCGGACCAGCCGGGCCGCTCCTATACTCCGGGAGAGAGTGAGCAGGTTAGAGCGATGACAAGCGTGGAAGCGGGGCGCCTCACCGGACGCCCGGCAGCTTCCCGGGAGCCGTTCGGCCGCGCAGAACGTGTCCAACTGACGGTGCTGGCCGGGATGTTCGTCCTGATGGCCGCGGTGTTGAGCGCCGGCGCCATCGCGTTCACCAACCTCAGCGGCCAGATCCTCGGTCTCCGCGCGGAGATGCGGGAGGAGATCGGCGGCCTGCGGGCGGAAATGCGCGAAGAGATCGGCGAGCTTTCCGAACGGATGGGTCAGCTTTCAGAGCGCATGACGCGCGTCGAGACGCTGATCGAGACGCACCTCGTTCCGGCCTCGAACGCCCGGGATCCCGCCGGCTCCTGAGCCACCGGGGGCCGCCCGGAGGCGACACGGACGTGTGCGTCACTGGGCGGGGTTGGCGGTCCCAGCCCGGCGCCACCGTGAGAACAGATGGCCGTCACGCGCGCTGCGGGCCTGCGGCCCGCGCGCGTTTCGCCTCCCTGCGGACCCCCACCGGGAGAGCTGGGGCGATGCCGGCCGGAGGCCGGCGCTCCGAGCCGGGAGCCGCCTTTTCCGCCTGGACTCACGACGTGCGCGGCGCGCCAGTTCTCCCGGTGGGGGGGCGCCGCGCGTGCCGGTCTG
>VXWI01000086.1 GCA_009835985.1 Acidobacteriota bacterium
CATGATCGGACCGGGCTGGAACGGCTCCACTTGACATGGATACTCCCAGCCCCGCCCTACGCCCAAAAGCGGAGGGCGGACATCGAAGGCGCGCGGCCGAACTCCTACGGGGCCAATGGGTTTCGACAACGGCCCGGACCGGTGCGAGAGCAGGTAAGTACGCAGATAAGGGGGGTCTGCGCGTGTTTCCTCCAGATTCGGCCTCGAGAGCGACCCCGGCGACAGCAGGTTACCCACGGGACCGGCCGGTATCGCGCCTGGCCCGAGACTCCCGGACGCCCGGAGATCCTCACCGGCTGTCGTCGGAGGCTAGCACCTCCTCCTGATGGTCGCGGTCGAACTGGCCCCGGAGCCCCAAGACCTACAAGAAGCGGAACCGCCTGGAGGCTTGAGACGGTTCGATCCGATCGTCAGCGTCCTCGCGGTCAGCGTGCCGCTCATCCTCGCATTCGTCGTGGGGATGTTGCCGAGGAACATGACCCCTGGTGATTCTGACACTCGGCCTTGTGCTGGTGGGCTCGCTAGGCCTAGCCGTAGCGCTGTTCGGTCGCCAACCGCCCCCTTAGTCGGGAGGAACCGGGTTCCGCGTTGAACTTGCCATCTCGGCAATTGACCCGGCCCGCGAGAGTGCGGCTGTTCGTCCTCCCGACATGGAGTGGTGCGGCTAACGCGCTTTTCCGCCCGCCCTTGAAGCAGGAGTAGGTCGTCGGATTTCGGAAGAGCCCCCGGTGCGCCAGCCGCGTCGGGCGCCGGGCTGCCGCCTAGGATACTTGACATTTTTCGAGAGACACCCACATTTGCGCAGTTGGGAGACATCCACTTTTAGGCACCCAGGGTCGTGAGTCGAGGAGGCGTTTCGGGGCGGTGCTACGCTTGCCCATCTCGCCGACAGATGGCGGTCATCGGCCCGAGGCGAGACCCAAGCCCATGGCCGCCTTGGACCTCCCCACCGGACCCCGCGAACTTCTGACGCGTGCGCGCACCGTCCTTGCGACTGCCGTCGGCGGCGAATCCCACCTCATCCTTGGGGGTGGAACGGTGCTCATCGCCCGCTGGGACCACCGCTGGACCCACGACCTCGACTTCTTCATCGAGGCCAGTTCCTTCCAGCGGCTCCACCAGAACCGGGACGCTTTCGAACGTGACCTCTGGGCGCTCGGCGGGGTCCGGAGTGTCGGAGTGCGCTCCGGCACCGCTCTCATCGTGTTCGAGGACGGCGGCGAAATCAGCATCGCCACCAGCCCCGGCTTCACCTCCGACCGCCGGTCGCCGGACACGGTTCGGGGAACGTCCGTCTCCCTCGAATCCAGTGCGGAGATCCTCGCGAAGAAGATCGGCGGCCGGATCCTCGGCAACAACACCTTCGTCCCTCGTGACCTCTACGACCTGGTCATGGCCCGTCAGTGCGAACCCGCCGCGCTGGACCGGGCGCTACGCTGCTTCACTCCGGACCTCCTGCAGCAGATCGCCGATGAACTCCGTCGCCTGCCTTTCGACTGGATGGACACACACCCGGTCCCTGTCGTCGCGCCCTCGAATCCGGTCGCGGCGCAGCGCGCTCCCAGAACCCTCCAGATGATGCTGGACCAGCCCCGGCGGCGCGGACGTGTTGTGTGAATGCTATCCGCCACGCTGGCGGGTTCCGAAGGCGGGAGACGCGGGTCTGGTGTGCGCGGAGTGTGAGTCGGTGGTATCCTGGGACTGGCTGGACGAAAACCCGGCAGTGGCCAATTGGCTGCTGGCCGCCGAGAGAAGGCGCGACCCGGAAGGATTCACTGAGTTTTGCGCTGGGGTGGTGCTGGCGAAGATCGAGTATTGGGACACCCTGGGCGGACGGCCGGTGGCCGCGCGGCGTCCCAGACGCGGCAAACGCAGTGCCCGACCGGGCACCCGCCAATCCCGCTGACCGCGAAAGGAGCACATATGGCAATCCGAGAAATGACCGTAGACGGCCTGCCCGCCGCCGACGTTGACACCGAGGAGGACTTCGCCAAGGCGATGGACTCCGGCTTCTGCATTACCCAGGCAATCTGACGGGCCCGGCCCCTAGTGAAGATTTCAGACATTCTTGCGAGCATCGATGCTGGCACCCTGACCCTCCCGCAGTTCCAGCGGGGGTTTGTCTGGAACCGGGATCAGGTCCGCGCTCTCTTCTCCTCCCTCTACCGTCGCCATCCCGTGGGCGGGTTGCTCATTTGGGTGACGGGTCCAGAGACAACGCCTCATCGCGGCGATAAGGATTTGCCGCCCGGAGCCATCAAACTGCTCCTCGACGGACAACAGCGACTCACAACGCTCTATGGAGTGCTACGCGGCACGCCGCCGCCGTTTTTCGACGGAGACGAACGTACCCTGACGGGGCTTCGGTTTCACCTCCGCAACGAGGTTTTCGAGTTCCACCAGCCGGTGAAGATGCGGGACGATCCGCTCTGGATCGATGTCACCGAGTTGATGAAGGCCGGGAAGGTCGGACCGACCCTGAAGGCAGCGATCCCAAACCCGGAAGAGTGGGAGGAACCCCTCGATCGGTTGGGCGCGCTTCTCGGCATTCGCGATATCCCGATGCCGCAGCAGGAACTCGTCGGGGAGGCGATGACGCTCGACATCGTGGTGGACATCTTTAACCAGGTGAACAGTGGCGGCACCACGTTGTCGAAGGGCGATCTTGCTCTCTCGCGAATCTGCGGTGACTGGCCGCAGGCCCGCGAGGAGATGAAGTCTCACCTGGCCCGCTGGGAAAGGCACGGATACAAGTTCAAGCTGGAGTGGCTCCTTCGAACCATGAATACCGTGCTTACCGGGAGGGCCGAATTCAGCTACCTGCGAGACCAGGAGTCCGGGCAGATTCGGAACGCTCTGGAACGCTCGGCGAAGCAGATTGACAGCACGCTTGGAATGATCGCGGACCGAACAGGACTCGATCACGCCCGGGTCCTGTTCGGTCCATTCGCCGTACCTGTGATGGCGCGGTATCTCGACCGGCACCACGGTCAGCTCTCTCCGCGCGACTGGGGCAAGCTGCTCTTTTGGTACCTGCACGCCGGTATGTGGGGACGTTTCTCAGGTTCCACCGAGACGAAGATCAACGAGGACATCCACGCCGTGGAAACCGGTGGGCTCGACGGGCTCATCGAGAAACTGCGGACTTGGCGCGGCGGCTTCCAGGTTGAACCCCAACACTTCGACGCCTCCACGATAGGTGCTCGTTTTTTCCCGGTCCTCTACTTTCTCACCCGAATGGGGGAAGCCCGGAACTTCTGCGATGGCGTGCGGCTCAAGACGGGGATGCTAGGCAGCATGGCACGCCTTGAGTTGCACCACATTTTTCCCAAAAAGGTCCTCCGGGATGCGGGATACGACCAACGTCAGATCAACGCGCTCGCCAACTTCTGTTTCCTGACGAAGGCCTGTAACCTGCATTTGGCGGCAGACCCACCTGAGGAGTACTTCCCGCGCATGGCCTCCGAGCAGCCCGGAGCCCTCGAGTCGCAGTGGATTCCGATGGATCCACACCTCTGGTGCGTGGACCGGTACCCCGATTTCCTGGCCGAGCGCCGCGCGCTGTTGGCTGCTGCTGCAAATCGGCATCTTGCAGGCTTCGTCGAAGACGATGATCGCTGGACCAGCGCGCAGTTAGCAAAACCATCCGCTGCATTGGTCGTGGAGCCGCCGGGAGGGATTACGTCCGAGGACGAACGGGAGACTCTTGAGGACCTGCAGGCTTGGATGCGGCAGCGGAAACTCCCCGAAGGCGAACTCTCGTGGGACCTCGCCGACAAGGCGACTGGAGAACAACTCGCCGTCGTGGATCTCGCTTGGCCACGTGGAATCCAGGAAGGACTTACCGGCAAGGTGGCCGTCCTGATTGATGAGGATGTCGCCACTCATCGCATCGTGGCACAGGCCGGCTTTCGCTGTTTCGACTCCGTGCAGCGGTTTCAGGAACACGTTCGACGCGATGTGTTGGTCGAGAACACGGCGCCGGAAAGTCGCTAACGCAAGACAGCTTTCTTCGTGGACGCGGCGGGTCGGGGTGACTCCCCTGTGGGCGGTAAGGTGGCCACGCGTCGGCCTACGCTCGCCAACTTGCTAAGGACCTCAGGTCTAAGGGTAAGCGTCAAGCGTTCAAGCGTTCCCGCGGCTACTCCCTTCGACCCAGGCCAGCTCGCCCCTCGCGGCTATGATGCTAGACGTGATATCCGGTTTTCGAGATCAGTCCTAAAGTCAAGATAAATTTGCGGTTTACGAAGATATGACAGCGGAGCGGCGCGAAGCGCCGGGCGGCTCCCGGACGGGGCCCGCAACCGAACCGGCCCACGACAGCAACCTGTCGGGGGATGTGGCCCCGTCCGGGAACCGCTTGACGGGGTCAGCCGTGGAGCATCGAGTACACCAGCAATCCGGTCAGCGACGCGTAGAGCCAGACCGGCACCGTGACCCGCGCCCAGCGGCGGTGGAAGGCGAAGCGCCGGCTCGCCGCGAACGCCACCGTGGTGAGGATGAGCGGCACGGACACCGCGGACGACAGGATGTGGGTGATCAGGACGAAGAAGTAGACGGGACGCAGCATTCCCGTCCCCGGGTACGGAGTGTCCCCCTGGAAGTGGTGGTAGGTGAGGTAGCCGGCGAGGAAGAGCACCGCCGAGACGAGGGCCGCGATCTGGAAGGCGATGTGGAGCCGGCGCCGTCCGGTCCGGATCGAGACCACCCCGAGGCAGATGAGCGAGGTCGTGGTGGCGTTGAAGGCGGCGTTCACCGCGGGGAGCGCCGCCGTCCACTCGGGAGCACCGGTCGCCGGCGGCCGGAGGTAGAGCTGCCAGATGATGAACGCGAAGATCGCCCCGCCGGCCGCGAACGCGGTGCGGACGATGCGGCGGACGGCGTCGCGGTCGGGGTCGGTCACGGGCGGACGGAGGATAGTTTCTCGCCTCGCTGGTCCATCGCGGCGACGCGTGACACCTGGAATGTTCATCAGGTGCATGCCGCCCCAATTGAGAGACAATGGGCGCATTGGGGAGGCTTGGCGCCCCCGGCCCGGTCCTGGGCCGGAGTCGCTGGCGCTACCGGTCCCCAGCACGGGAGGTCAGTATGTTGGAAGAAGGCGGCGGCCAGGCCGAGCGGGGAGGCTGGCGCGGAACCCTGCAGATCGTCGTCATCGTCCTTGGCGTGCTGGTGGCCATCTGGTTCGCCCGCGCTCCCCAGGGACAGACGCACACGGATGACCTGAGGCTCGCCGAGCCGGGGGTCCCCACCGTCAACGTCATCCGGCCGGCGCCGGAGGAGGCGGCCCGGAACGTTCGCACCACCGGCGCCGTCACGATCCTCGACGGAGTGCGGCTGTTCAGCCACAACCGCGGCGAAGTGGTCTACGTGGCGCCCGCCCTCCGGAACGGCGGCTCCTTCTCGGCCGGGGAGACGCTGGTCCGGATCGATCAGCGCGACGCCACGAACCGTCTCGAGGCGGCCCGGGCGCGGGTGCGCTACGCCGAGGCCCGCCTGCTGCGGCAGGAGCACAAGGCCGAGGCGGCGACCCTGGAGTTCCACCGGGACAATCCCGGGGAGGAGCCGCCGCCGCTCGTCGCCCGGACGGCCAAGATCGCCGAGAAGCAGGCGGACCTCGACCGTGCGCGACTGGGGGTCCAGCAGTCGGAGATCGTCCTCTCCCGCACGGAGATCTCGGTTCCCTTCGACGGGCAGGTCGCGAGCGCCCGGGCCACGGTCGGCCAGGTGGTGGGGCGGGACACGCCGCTCGGGCTGGTCTACCAGAACGGAGCGCTCCAGGTGGAGGCCCAGATCTCCCAGGAAGAACTGGCGAGCCTCGCGCCGATCGTCGGCCGCCGCGCCACGGTGCGCGCCGGAGGAAGGGAATTCGCGGCCTCGGTGGACCGGGTCGCGGCCGTCGTGGACCGGTAGAGCCGGCTGGTCACCCTGTTCCTGGCGTTTCGCGGCAACCCCCGCAATCTTCCCCGGCCCGGCACCTTCGCCATCGTCGGCCTCGGAGGGCCCGTCCTCGCGGACGTCTTCGCGCTTCCCGAGTCCGCCGAACAGCCCGGCGGCCACGTCTGGGTGGTGGACGGCGGCGCGCTGCAGTCCATCACCCCGGAGACGCTCGGGAGGACCGACGCGGGCTGGCTGGTCGAAGCGTTCGATCCCCGGCAGGGCGTCGTGGTGGGCCGGGTCGCCGGAGCACGGGCGGGACTCGCCGTCCGGGTCGCCGAGTAGCGGCTCCGGTCCGAGGTCATCGGGATGGACACCATGAACCAACCGGGCGAAGAGCGAACGCCTTTCTCCGGACCCGGTCCGGACACCCCCCGGGGACCGGTCGCCTGGTTCGCCGGGAACCACGTCGCCGCCAACCTCCTCATGCTGCTGCTGCTGGGCGGCGGCCTGTTCGCCGCCTCCCGGCTCACCGTCGAGCGCGCGCCGCACTACGACCCGCGCTCGATCACCGTCGCGGTGCCCTTCCGGGGCGCCACCCCCGCCGAGGTCGAGGCGGACGTCACCTCGCGCATCGAGGAGGCCGTCTCCGGCATCGTCGGCGTGGAACGGGTGCTCGCGACCTCCAGCGAGGGTCGGAGCCAGGTCACGCTGGAACTGAAGCCCTTCGCGGACGCGGTGGACGTTCTGAACGCCACCCGGACGGCGGTGGAGCGCATCGAGAACTTCCCGCCGGCGCGGGCCGATCAACCCGAAATCGTGCGGACCGAGGTGATCCGGTCGGTCCTGACCTTCGCGTTGACCTCGACCGAACTCGACGAGGACGGCCTGCGCGGCGCCGGCGAGGCGCTCCGGGCAGACCTCCTCGCGCTGCCCTCGGTGTCCTTCGTGTCCCTGGCCGGGACGCGCGACCGCGAGATCCAGATCGAACTGAGCGAGGAGGCCCTCAGGCGCTACGGACTCACGATCGGCGCCGTGGTGCGGCGCATTCGCGCGTCCTCCGTCAACGCGACCGGAGGCGAGGTGCGGACGGACGCGGGCGACGTGGTCATCAGCACCCTCGCGAAACGCGAGACCGCGGACGAGTTCCGGGACATCGTCCTGCTCGCCCGCCCGGACGGCTCGCTCGTCCGGACCCGGGACGTCGCGACGGTCCGCGAGGGCTTCGAGGAGCAGGAGGTGGCTGCGAGGGTCGACGGCCGGCCGGCGGTGTTCGTCCGCGTTCACGCGGGGGCCGGACAGTCCCCCCAGGAGGTCGCGGAGGAGGTCAGGGGGTACCTCGACGGCTATGCCCCGCCGTCCGGCGCGGATATCGCGCTCTGGGACGACGAGACCCGGATCATCGACTTCCGGCTCTCCCGGATGTCCCGCAACGGGCTCTTCGGAGCCGTCCTCGTCTTCGTCGCGCTGCTGCTGATCTTCGACCTGCGGATGTCGCTGCGGATCGCGGTGGGCATCCCCGTGGCCTTCCTGGGCTCGTTCCTGCTGTTCGACGCCTTCGGCCTGACCGTCAACGTGCTCACCGTGTTCGCGTTCTTCCTGGTGACCGGCATCGTGGTGGACGACGCGATCGTGGTCGGCGAGAGCATCGCCCGGCAACGGGAGCGGGGATTCCGCGGCGCGGCGGCCTCCATTGCCGGGGTGCGGTCGGTCGCGGGGCCGGTCGTGGTGGGAGGGCTCACCACCATGGTGGCCTTCGCGGCCCTGCTCCCGCTCGAGGGCGCGCTGGGTCAGATGTTCCGGGTGGTGCCGATCGCGGTCATCCTGGTCCTGCTGTTCTCGCTGGTCGAGGCGTTCTTCGTCCTCCCCGGACATCTCGCGGGAGACCGGCCCTGGAGCCGCTCGCCCCTGGCCGAACTCCAGGCGCGGACGCGCGGCGGCTTCGACGCGCTCATTCAGGGCAAGCTCGTGCGGGCCATCGCCCGGGCGGTGCTCGCGCCGTTCGTCGTGATCGCGGCGGTGGCCGCGGCGGTGGTGCTGGCGCTGGTGCTCGTCGTCGTCGAGGCGGTGCCCCTCAATCCGTTTCCCGCAAGCCTCGGTTCCGATCGCCTGGCGGCGGAGGTCACCATGCCCGCCGGCACGCCGGTCCGAACGACCGCGGCGGCGGCGGAACAGCTCGCCGCGGCGGCCCGCGCCGCCGATGAGGCGGCCGGCGGCGGCCAGATCGAGTCCGTCGCAGTACTCGTCGGCCAGCGCCTGCCCCGGCAGGCGATGGTGGGGACGCGCAACTACGCGAAAGGGACCCACCTGGCCACCGTGGAAGTCAAGTTCGCTCCGGCGCCGCGCCCCCTGGACGAAGTCAACTTCCTGCGCCTCTGGCGCGCCCGCCTGGGGGAGATCCAGGGCGCCGAGCGCGTCCACTTCGTGACCAGCGCCGACCTGTTCTCGCCGAGCGTCTCGTACACCCTGGCGCACGACGACCTGGAGGTCGTCGCCCGGGCGGTGGACGAGCTGAGGGACGCCGCCCTGGAGATCGAGGCCACCCGGGAGGTTCACGACACGCTCGCTCCCGGAGCCCGGCGGTACGACCTCCAGTTGAGCGAGGCCGGTTTCATGGCCGGGCTGACCCCCCGGCGGCTGGCCGACCAGCTCCGGGATGCATTCTTCGGCGCCGAGGCCCAGCGGATCCAGCGCGGGCCGGACGAGATCCGGGTCGTCGTCCGCTATCCGGCGGAACGCCGGCGCAGCGTGCGGGACCTGTTGGACGAGCGCATCTCCCTGGGCCCGGGAAAGGACGCACCGCTGTCCACGGTCGCCCGGATCACCGAGGTCCAGGACTACGCGACGCTGACGCGGCTCGACGGGCGCCGCTCCGCCACCGTGACCGCCTTCTACGACCCGGAGATCGGGGGCGGCCTCCGGGTGCGGCGGGCCGTGAGCCGGGAGATCCTCCCGGCACTCGTCGAGCGCCATCCGGGACTCGCGATCGAGGCAGCCGGATCGGTCCGCCAGAGCGGACTTACCGCCGCGACGCTCGCCTGGACGGTCCCGCTCGCCCTGCTCGCGGTCTTCGGGCTGCTGGCCTCCCAGATGCGGAGCCTCACGCAGCCCTTCCTGGCGCTCGCCGGCCTGCCGTTGGCCGGCGTGGGCGCCGTGCTGGGGCATTTCGTGCTCGGCTACGAGCTGAACTACGTCTCCCTCTTCGGCCTGGTGGCCGTCTCCGGGGTCGTCGTGAACGACACCCTGATCCTGATGGACCGGTACAACGGAATGCGGCGGAAGGACCCGGACTTCCCGGTCATCGCCGCGATCTCGGCCGCCGCCCGGGACCGCGCGCGTCCGATCGTGATCACGAGCGCCACCACGATCGTCGGTCTCCTGCCGCTGCTCTACGACAAGAGCGAGAGCGTCCAGTTCACGGTTCCGATGGTCATCAGCCTGACGGCGGGACTCGCCTTCGCGAGCATCGGACTGCTGTTCCTCATTCCGGCGGTCCTGATCGTCGCCGAGATGCGCAAGCTCGATTCCGGCGGCGCGTGACTCCCGTCGCGGCCAGCCGCCGTCCGACCCGGTAACGCCGGGTGCCGGAGGCCCCCGTCCCCGTTCCGGCGGGCGGCGGCTCCCGGTCCGGCGGCGTGATCGGCTGGTTCGTGGACAACCGGGTGGCGGCGAACCTGCTCCTGTTCGGCATCGCGCTCGGCGGCCTGCTCACGATCGGCGGCGTGCCGCAGGAGCTCCTGCCGGAGACGCGGCCGTCCACGGTGACCATCCGCACGACCTTCCCGGGCGCCGGCGCCGAGACGATCGAAGCGAACGTGCTGGCCGCCATGGAAGAACGTCTGCGGGACACCGAGGGGATCCGGGAGATCTCCGGAACCGCGCGTCCGGGAGTCGGAGTGCTCACCGTGGAACTCGAGCACTGGGCCGACTTCCAGACCGTGAGCGACGAGGTGCGCGAGCGGATCGAGTCCATCGAGAACCTGCCGCAGGACGCGGAAGAGCCGGCGATCACCGAAGCCGCGACGCGGCGCCTGCTGCTGCGGGTGGCCATCCACGGTGAAGCCGACGAGCGCACGCTCACCGAGGCGGCGCATCTCGTCCGGGAGGAACTCACCGGCGTTTCCGGGGTCGCGGCGGTCGTGATCGCCTCCGGACGGGACTACGAGATCGCCGTCGAGGTCTCCGGACGCCTGCTCACCCGCTTCGGTCTCACCCTGGACCAGGTGGCGGCGGCGATCCGGAGGGGGTCGGCGGACATCGCGGCGGGTTCCGTCCGCACGCCGGACCGCGAAGTGCGGCTGCGGACCGAAGCGCAGGCCGCCGACGCGGGCGCGTTCGCCCGGATCCCCCTCGTCGTCGCCGAAGACGGTGGGGTGGTGACGGTCGGGGACGTAGCCACCGTGACCGACGGCTTCGCCGACGTCCAGCGGGTGGCGCGGATGAACGGGGAGCCCGCCGTCTTCCTCGAGGTGATGCTCGCCCCCGGAGCGCGGCTGCTCGACACCGTGACCGCGGTGCAGGCGGAAGTCGTGGAACTCGCCGCCGCCCTGCCCCCCGGACTCTCGCTCACTTCCTGGGCCGACGCCTGGCGTCTCTTCGAGAGCCGCATGGACGTCCTGGTCCGCAACGGGCTCCAGGGGCTGGCGCTCATCTTCCTGGTGCTCTTCTTCACCCTTTCCACCCGGGTCGCGGTCTGGACCGCGGCCGGGCTGCCGGTGGCGTTCTTCGGCGCGTTCCTGATGATGCCGGGACTCGGAGTCACCGTGAACATGCTGAGCATGTTCGGGTTCATCGTCACTCTCGGCATCGTGGTGGACGACGCCATCGTGGTCGGGGAGAACGTCCAGCGGCACATCGTCCGGCAGCGCGGGGGCGCCGGGGAGGCGGCGGTCCGCGGGGTCCGGCAGGTGCTGTTCCCGGCGTCCTTCGGGGTCCTCACCACCATGGCGGCCTTCGCGCCGCTGCTCGGGCTGCCGGGCGTCTGGGGCGAACTCGCCGGGACGCTGCCCCGCATCGTGATTCCGGTGCTTGCCTTCTCGTTGCTGGACGCCGCCTGGATCCTTCCCCACCACCTGGCGCACGGCGGACTCGGGGTCCGGCCCAGCCGGCGACTCGCCCGCGTCCGCGAGCGGGTGCAGGGGGCGCTCGACTGGACCGTGGCGGTCCTCTACCGGCCGGCGCTCCGCTGGTGTGTCGACAACCCGGGGGCGGCGGTGGCCCTCGGCGTGGTGTCGCTCGCGCTGTCGCTCGGCCTGATCCGGGGCCGCTGGATCCCGGTGGAGCCCGCCATGCCCTTCGACACGGACGCGGTGAGGGTCCAGGTGTCGCTGCCGCCGGGCGCCACCGCCGGGACCACGCTGGAAATCGTGGAGGAGATCGAAGCCGCCATCGGGCGGATCCGGGACGAGTTCCAGTCCGAACACGGGGTCGATCCGCAGAAGAACCTCGCCGTCCTGGTGGGGCAGCGGTTCCCGCTGGGCGCCCGTGGAGCGGAGGACAGCGCCCGTCCGACGATCGGCCAGCTCATCTGGGAGCTGGCGCCCGCGGAGGACCGCGCCGAGGTAGCGCCCCGCCAGATCGCGGACCGGCTGCGGGCGGTACTGGGATCGCTCCCGCACGATGGCGAGGCCACCGTCTTCACGTCGGCCGTCGGTGACGGGACCGACGTCGCGGTCCGGGTCCGCGGCGACCGGCCGGAGGACATCGCGGCCGGTGCGCTCGCGCTCCGCGGGCTCCTTCGAGAGTCGCCGGGGGTCATCGCGGTCTCGGACGACCTCGAGAGTCCCGCCCCGGAACTCGTCGCGCGGATCCGCCCCGGCGGGACCGCCACCGGGGTCGGCGCCGCGGACCTCGGCCGGCAGCTCCGGCAGGCCTTCCACGGCGAGGAGATCCAGCGGATCCAGCGCGGACACGACGAGATCCGGGTGATCCTGCGCTACCCGGAGCCGGAGCGGCGGAGCCTCGACGCGGTCGCCGAGATGCGGGTACGGCGGGGCGACGGCAGGGTGACCCCGATCGGCGAGGTCGCGGACATCTCGTCAGAGCGCGGCCCGGCCGTCATCCAGTGGGTGGACGGCCAGCGCGCCGTCACCGTTCAGGCCAGCGTGGACCCGGGGGTGGCCTCCCCGGGCGCGCTGGTCGCGGGGGTCCGGGACCGGATGCTCCCGGAGGTCCGCGAACGTTTCCCGGAGCTTGATTTCGAGATCGTGGGCGCCGCCGGCGATCAGCAGGACACCATGACCGCGCTCAGGAGAAACCTGTTCCTGGCCCTGATCCTCGTCTACATGCTGCTCGCGATCCCGCTCTCGTCGTGGCTGCAGCCCTTCGTGATCATGGCGGCCGTCCCGTTCGGCCTCGCCGGAGCGGTCTTCGGCCACGCGGTCGTCGGGCTGCCGCTGTCGCTGACCAGCTTCATCGGCATGGTGCCGCTGACCGGGATCGTGGTGAACGACGCCCTGGTGCTCCTCGACTTCATCAACCGTCGCCGGCGCGAGGGCATGTCGGTCCGGGACGCGGCGCTCGCGGCCGGCCCGCTCCGCTTCCGGCCCGTGATCCTCACCTCGGTGACCACCTGCGGGGGACTGGCGCCCCTGATGATCGAGCGGAGCGTGCAGGCGCAGGTGCTCATCCCGATGGCGGTCTCGCTCTCATTCGGGGTAGCGTTCGCGACGCTCGTGACCCTGCTGCTGGTGCCGGCGCTCTACCGGCTGGCGCCCGGCCGATGATCCGATTCGTCCACCCGTCCGCCCGGCCGCACGCCGGGCGCGGGAAATCTCTCACTGCGGCCAGCCGTGTTCGGCACGGCGGCCGCACCGTCTTGTCCAAGGAGGACATCAAAGTCATGGGGACTTGCCAAGCAAGGGGATGGTTCCTTCCGCTCGCCGCACTACTGCAGCTCGTCCTGCTCGCGGCGCCGGGCGCCGCGCAGGAGGCGCGGCAGGAAGAGGGCGCCGGGGAAGCGGCGCGCCGGGCCGGCGAGGCGCAGGAGGCCGAGGAGGACCCGGCGCCCGCGGCCCGTTTCACCGACCAGGTCGTGGTGTCGGCGTCGCGCGTCGAGCAGGAGATCGTGAACGCGCCCGCCGCGGTGACGGTGATCGGCAGCGCACAACTGGAGGCCCAGCCCGGGTCGGACTACTCGGACATGCTGCGGCAGGCGCCGGGGGTGAACGTGACCCGGATGACGAACTCGTCCTACACCGTGACCAGCCGCTCCTCCTCCATCACCGGAGCCCGCCACCAGCTTGTCATGGTGGACGGCAGGCCGGTGCACCAGGAGTACGGAGGCGTTGCCTGGAGCATGCTCTCCGGGGACCTGGACAACCTGGAGCGGATCGAGGTCGTGAACGGCCCCGCCTCGGTGGTCTGGGGCGCGAACGCCATGACCGGGGTGATCAACATGATCACGAAGGCGCCGCGCGACGCCGCGGGCACGACCCTCGATCTCCGGTTCGGCACGTTCGACCGGAACGTCACCGGAAACCCCATGGACGCCGGAAACAGCTTCTCCGGCGCCCTGACCCACGCAGCGGCCGTCAGCGACACCTTCGCCTACCGGTTCAGCGTGAGCTTCAGCGGCTCGGACGCGTTCGCCCGCCCGGTCGGCGAGATCCCCAACGGCACGGGAACGCCCTACCCGTCGATCGAGGGGCTGGAGTCCCGGACCCCCAAAGTGGACTTCCGGGCGGACTGGGACACCCCGGGAGACGCCCGGGTGAAGCTGTCCGGCGGCTACGGCGGAAACCAGGGCGTCTTCTACACCGCGCTCGGCCCGTTCGGCTTCGAACCCGGCTCCCGGATCGCCTGGGGACGGGCGCAGTACCAGCGGGACGCGCTGGAGATCGGGGCCTTCGTGAACTCCTCCCGCATGGACATCCGGTCGCTCCTGGTGCGCAGCAGGCCCGATGAGCTCCTGACCGGGCACAGCGACCAGGACACCTACGACCTCAGCGTGAAGGACACGCGGGTTCTCGGCGGCCGTCACGTTCTCTCCTTCGGCGGAAACCTGCGGTGGATCAAGGTCGACATGGGGATCGCCCCCGACGCGGAGGACCGGAACGAGCAGGGGTTCTACCTGAACGACGAGATCTTCCTCGGGAACCGCTGGCGCTGGATCGCCGGCGTCCGCGCCGACCGGGTGAGCATCCTCGACGAGTTCATCCTCTCCCCGCGGACCACCCTCATCTTCAAGCCCGCGCCGGACCAGGCGTTCCGGGTGTCCTACAACCAGGCGTTCCGCTCACCGTCGCTGCGCAGTTCCTACGCGGACTTCGGGGTGGGGAACGGCGTGCGATTCGATCTGCGGCCCTTCCTCAGGAACCTGCCCGGAGGGGCGCGGGTGCCGGAGGCGCTGCTGCCGGCGCCGGTCGGGTTCTTCAGCCCGCTCCACCTGGCCGGCAACCCGGAACTGCTCGCGGAGCGCCTCGTCGCCTACGAGGCGGGCTGGGCCGGCGCGCTGAACGACTGGATCGGCGCGAGCGCGTCCGTCTATGTCAACGAGCGGCGGGACGTCATCGACGCGACCACCACGGAACTCTGGTCCACCGCGAATCCGCCCCCGGGCTGGAACCAGGCGTTCGCCGGGGTGCAGCAGTTCGTCGGCGGTCTCGCCCGGCGCCTGCCGCCCGGGACGCTGCCGCGTCCGGTCGCCGCCATCGCGGTGAATCCGGCGGTGCTCGTGGACATCCTGGGCGCGACGACCGGCCTCGAGCTCCCCGCGACGCTCAGCTGGGTGAACCGCGAGTCCATCCGTGAATCCGGGTTCGAAGTGGGGTTGAACGGCCGCCGCGGCGGCGTCGGGGGATACGTCAACTACTCGTGGCAGTCCGAACCCGAGGCGAAGGGGTTCGACGGCGAGGAGATCAGCATTCCGTCCGCCCACCGGGTGAATGCCGGGTTCGACGCCACGTCCGGCCCCTGGACGTTCGGGGCCTCGCTGAACTACAGCGACCGCTCCTACTGGACCGACGTGCTGAACGAGCGGTTCCACGGCTGGACCGAGGCGTTCACCATGGTGAACGCCAGCCTTCGCGTGCGCCTGTTCGACGGCCGCGTCCAGCCGTCCGTCCAGGTGCTCAACGTGCTGAACCAGGAAATCCAGAACCACATCTTCGGCGACGTCCTGCGCCGCCAGGTCATGGGGCAGATCCGCTACCGGTTCTGAGGCGCGCCTGCCCTCGCGACGCGTACGCCGTACGCGTCACGTCCGCAGTTGCGTTCCACGCCGGGGCGGGCGCCGTTGTGGTATATTTTGTGCATAGTATGAAACCGATCGACATCCGTCCTGACGAGGCGGCCGCCCGCCGGGCCCTCCTGCGCGCGGCGCTGCTCGAAGGCCGGGCGCGGACCCAGGCGGAGTTCGTCACCCATCTGGAGGCTCACGGCCACTCGGTCACCCAGTCCTGCGTGAGCCGGGACCTCCGGGACATCGGGGCGCGGAAGGAGGACGGCCGCTACCGGATCGCTCCCGAGCGGCGGTCCGAGCTTCCCGGACTCGCCGCCCTCATCGAGAGCTTCTCCCCGGCGGGACCGCACCTCGTCGTCGTCCGCACCCTTCCGGGGGGCGCCCAGCGGGTCGCGCACGCCATCGACACGGCGGCATGGCCGGAAACCGCCGGATCGGTGGGGGGCGACGACACCATCTTCGTCGCGTGCTACACCGAGGCGGGACAGCGGGGCATCCTGGAGCGGCTGCGGGCGGCCGTCAACCCGGAGCGTCCCGGAGGAACCTCATGATGGACGACAACGGACAGCTGCCGGTCGGAGCGCTGGTGCTCGGCGCCTCCGGCTACGTGGCCGGAGAACTGCTCCGCTGGATCGCCGGGCACCCCGGCATGCGGCTGGCCGGCGCCGTCTCCGCGAGCCACGCGGGACTCCCGATCGCGGGATCCTTCCCCAACCTGGCGGCCAGCTTTCCGGGTGAGACCTTCGTCGCGCCAGCCGATCTTCCCGAAGCGCTGGACGCCGCCGCCGGGGAGCATTCCGGTCTCGCCGCGTTCTCCGCCGCGCCCCACAAGGCTTCGGCGCCGCAGGTGGCGGCGCTGCTCGCCGCTGCGGAGGCGATCGGCTGCGATCTGCCGGTGGTGGACCTGTCGGCCGACTTCCGCCACTCCGACCCGGCCCGCTACCAGGAGATCTACGGGGTCCCCCATCCGGAACCGGACCTCCTCGCCGAGTTCTCCTGCGGGCTCCCGGAACTGGCGGGGGAGGACACCGGCGGAGGACCCGGGCGGGTCGCGCATCCCGGGTGTTTCGCCACCGCGGTCGCGCTCGCCGCCGCACCGCTCCGCCGCGCCGGTCTCGTGGAGCCCGAACTCCACGTCTCCGCGGTCACCGGCAGCACCGGATCGGGCGGCATGCCGAAGGAGACGACGCACCATCCGCTCCGGCACGCGAACCTCTTCGCCTACAAGCCGCTCCAGCACCGGCACGCCCCCGAAATGGAGGACCTGCTGGCGGCGCCGGGCGAGCGCCCGGCGCGGGTCCGCTTCGTCCCGCACTCCGGACCGTTCGCGCGCGGCATCCACGCCACGGTCTTCGCGAAGAGCCGGTCGCCGCTGAGCGCCGCGAGTCTCGACGCGGCGTTCCGCGACTTCTACGCCGGGGCGCCCCTCGTCCGCATCGCCTCCGCGCCGCGGCTCAAGGAGGCCGTCGGCTCGGCGACCACCGTCGTGGGCGCCACCACCGACGGCGAGACCGTCGTCGCCTTCGCAGCGCTCGACAACCTCGGGAAGGGCGCCGCGAGCGGCGGCGTCCAGTGGATGAACCTGCTGCTCGGCTTCCCCGAGACCGCGGGACTCACCGTCCCCCCGCCCGCCTGGTTGTAGCCCTCCTCGCTGGAAAGACAAATGTCCGCAGAGTCCCCGGCGCTGTTCCCGGTCTACCCCCAGCTCTCCCTCGACGTGGTCTCGGGGGAAGGCGTCGTGCTGAAGACGGCGGACGGCCGCGAGCTCATCGACTTCTACGGCGGCCACGCGGTCGCCGGGCTCGGTTACCGTCACCCGGCGATCCTCCGTTGCCTCGAGGAGACGGCCACCCGTCTCTTCTTCCAGACCACCGCGATCCCGAGTCCCGAACGCGCCGCTGCCGGCGAGGCGTTGGTGGACTTCGCCCCCGACGGGCTCGACCGCGCGTTCTTCGTGAGCAGCGGCGCCGAGGCCAACGAGAACGCCCTGCGGCTGGCTTTCCGCGCCCGCCCGGGACGGGACACCGTGGTGGCCCTCACCGGCGGCTTCCACGGCCGCACCGCTGCCGCTTCGGCAGCGACCGACGGCTCCGCGAAGTGGTATGCCTTCCCCGAGACCCCGTTCCGGGTGCGGACGGTGCCGCGGGAGGACGCGGCGGCGCTCGCCGCCGCGGTGGACTCCCGGGTCGCCGCCGTCATCATGGAGCCCGTTCTCGGGATGGCGGGCGCGGTGGACCTCTCGGACGGCTTTCTCCGGGCCGCGCGGGCGGCGTGCGACGCCGCCGGCGCGCTCCTCGTGTTCGACGAAGTGCAGTGCGGCATGGGCCGCAGCGGCAAGCCCTTCGCCTGCGAGTGGTCCGGGGTGCGTCCCGATGTGCTGACCACCGCCAAGGCGCTCGCCGGCGGTTTCCCGGCGGGGGCGGTGCTCGCCAGCGAGGAGCTCGCGGGCGGCCTGCCGATGGGGTCCTTCGGGACCACCTTCGGGGGCGGGCCGGTCGCCAGCGCACTGATCGCCACCGTCATCCGGGTGATCCGCGAGGAGGACCTCCTCGCCCGGGTGCGGCGGCTCTCGGAGCGGATCCGGAACGAAGCCGCCGTCGGCCCGGTCCGGCGGATCCAGGGCCGGGGCTTCCTGCTCGGGCTGGTCTGCTCCCGCCCCGCGAAGGAGGTGCGGGACGCACTCCTCGAGCGGGGCATCTTCTCGGGGACCTCGACCGATCCGGCGGCGCTCCGGCTGATGCCGCCGCTCGTGCTCGAGGACGAACACGTGGACGCACTGGTCGCGGCGCTTTCAGAGGTTCCCGCCTGAGGAAAGCAGCCTGTGATGAAACTGACGCGGCAGTCGAACGGCGATGCATCCCGGCTGAACCGGGCCGCTTCGCGACCCTCATCGTTGCGTTTCGGTCGGAATACACTCGGTATTCCTCCCTCACGCGCCTTGTCAGCCGGGCGCCTCGCCGTTCTTGGTGCTCACGCCAGTTCCACCACAGGCTGCTAGCGGCGATGCGCGAAGTCCACCGGCTCGAAGACCTGGGAGCGGGCGCGATCCGCGAGCTGGTCTCGCTTGCCGCCCGGCTCCGCGAGCGGCCCGAACCGCGGGCGCTCGAGGGAAAGGTGCTGGCGCTCCTGTTCCTGAATCCCTCGCTGCGGACCCAGGCGTCCTTCCAGGCGGCGATGTCCCGGCTCGGCGGCGGCTCGTTCGTGATCGCCCCGGACCGGTTCATCCACAAGCTGGAGTTCGACCCGGACGCCGTCATGGACGGGGCGACCGCCGAGAACATCGCCGAGGCGGTACCCGTGCTCGCGTCCTACGGCGACGCCCTCGGGGTGCGGGCTTTCGCCGCGCAGCGCGATCTCGCGGCGGACCTCGCGGACGAGCGCTTCGAGCTGATCCGGGGGCTCTGCGGCAAGCCGTTCCTCAACATGGAGTCGGCGGCGCGTCATCCCTGCCAGTCGCTGGCCGACTGGCGGACGCTGGACGATCTCGGGGTTCCGGCGTCGGGCGGTCGCCTGGTGCTCTCCTGGACCCAGCATCCGCATCCCCTGCCCCTCGCGGTGGCCTCCGACACCCTGCGGATGGCGGCGATGCGGGGCATGGAGGTGACGGTGGCGCGGCCCGAGGGCTACGAGCTGCCGGAGAGCGTGATGGCGCAGGCGGGCCGGTTGGCTTCGGCCTCGGGAGGTTCGGTGCGCGAGAGCGACGATCCCGCCGAGGCGATGGAGGGCGCCCACGCGCTCTACGCCAAGTCGTGGGCCTCGACGCGCCACTACGGCGACCCCGAAGCGGACCTCGCGCTGCGGGCGGGGCTGTCGGGCTGGACGGTGGACGAGAGGTGGTTCTCCGGCGCCCGGACCGACTGCCGGTTTCTCCACTGCCTGCCGGTGCGCCGGGGCGTCGTGGTGGCCGGAGCGGTGCTGGACGGGCCGCGGAGCGCCGTGGTCGGACAGGCCGAGAACCGCATGTGGGCGCAGATGGCGGCGCTCCACCGGATGCTGTCGTGAGTAGCTTGGAGCGCCGGTCTCCAGACCGGCATCGCAGCCCGGCAGGGCTGCGAAAAGACAATCAGATCCGGATCCGGGCGCTCCGGCACGCGGCGCCGTATCTGAAACGCTTCGGCGGGAAGACCTTCGTCATCAAGACCGGCGGCGCGGCGGTCGCCGCGGAGGAGAGCATCCGCGACCTCGTGGAGCAGGTGGCGCTCCTCTTCGAGTTCGGCATCCGGGTGGTACTCGTCCACGGCGGCGGCCCCCAGTCCACGGAGCTGTCGCAGAAGCTCGGGGTCCGCACCCGCTTCGTGGGGGGACGCCGGGTCACCGACTCGGAGGCGCTCCGGGTCACCACCATGGTCCTGAACGGCGAGATCAACACCCGCATCCTCGCCGCCTGCCGTGACTTCGACCTCCCCGCGATCGGGATCTCCGGGGTGGACGCGGGCCTCATCCGGGCGCACCGCCGGCCGCCGGTGAAGGTGAAGGAGGGGGCCGCGGAGGAGACCGTGGACTACGGCTACGTCGGGGACATCGACCGCGTGGACAGCGGGCTCCTCGAGCGGCTGCTCGGCATCGGGGCGTTGCCGGTGGTGAGCCCCATCTCGGCGGACGAGGCCGGGACGCTGCTGAACATCAACGCCGACACCGTCGCGTCGGCGCTCGCGGTGGCGCTCGGGGCCGAGAAGCTCATCCTGCTCGGGGAAGCGCCGGGGCTGCTGGGGGACCCGGAGGACCCGGGGAGCGTGGTGTCGTTCCTGGACCTCGCCGGGCTCGCGGAAATGAAGGACTCCGGGGCGATCCGCACCGGGATGCTCCCGAAGGCGCTCTGCGTCCGGAGGGCCCTCGAAGCGGGGGTCGCCCGGGCCCACGTGCTGCCGGCGGGGATGCCCGACAGCCTGCTGCTGGAGATCTTCACCCCCGAGGGCTGCGGCACGCTGGTGGTCCCGGACCTCGACGGCCTGTCCGAGGCGGAGCGCACCCTCCGCAGCGGCACGTAGGCTTGGAACGCCGGCTTTAGCCGGCACAGCGGCGCTCCGCGCCGCGCACGACACAACCCGAACCTGCGCCGGTGGCCGGCTCGCGCGGTCCGTGCATTCCTCAATACCGCCAGCTCGACGTGTCCGCCCCCGCCGGCGCGCTGACCCGGATCCGCTCCACGATCCGCGGCGCGAACATCTGGATGTAGCGCAGCCGGGAGAACCCGTTCCCGCGGGTGTGGTCGCCGTTCCAGCAGTGCTCGTCGCCGTCCCCGTAATCGACTTCCCCGCCGTAGGGGGGATCGGTGGTGGACTCCAGGAACTCCTCGGTCAGCTCCACCGCGTTGTTCAGGTAGTAGTTGTCCATGTCGCCGACGTAGATGTGGAGCTTGCCGGCGAGCCGGGGCCCGAGCGTCTCCCAGTCCCGTTGCAGGATGTGGCTGAGGTCGTAGTTCTCCCGCCAGTGGGCGGCCACCTCGGGGTCGATCTCGCCGGTGACCTTGTCCCAGATGCGGCGCGGATACCCGTCTTCGCCGACCGGTGAGTAGACCGCCTCCCACACGTCCCACTGCTGGCCCGAGCGGGTGCGGGTCCCGAGGACCAGCTCCCGGTGGTTCATCTCCTCGAGGGTTGACGCGACGTGTCCCTTGCCGTCCCGGCGCCCGGGCCGGGCGGTCCGCTTGAAGCGGCTGTCGAGGTAGTAGGCGTTCTGGTCCTCATAGAGGTTGACCACGGTGAAGGCCCGGAAGTCGATGGGGTCGGGACAGGCGACCCAGGCCCCGTTGTAGTCGTCCGGGTAGAGCACCTGCGCGGCCATGGACTCCCAGCCCCCGGTGGAGCCGCCGTAGAGGAAGCGCGACCACCCCTCCCCGAGTCCGCGGAACCGGCGCTCGATCTCGGGGACGAGCTCGTAGGTGATGGCGTCGCCATAGGGGCCGAGGTTCTCGGAGTTCACCGCGTAGGAGTCGTCGTAGTAGGGATTCGGGTGCTGGACCTCCACCACCAGCATCCGGGGGAAGTCGTCGCTCGTCCAGTCCTGGTAGAGCTGCCAGGCGTGTTCCTCCTGGATCCGGTTGTAGCAGTCGAGGTCGAACCGGGCGGAGTACTCGCACTCGAGGTCCGGGTTGGGCGGCTCCTCCCGCCAGCCGCCGAAGGTGTAGGGGAAGTGGCCGTGGTGGATGGCGATGGGGTAGCGCGCTTCGGGGTTTTCGTCGAAGCCGTGCGGGATGAGCACCCAGGCCCCGAGTTCGGTGGGCGTCCCCCAGAACTCGGTGAGGAGGTCGCTCTGGATCTTCACGTGCTTCACGTACTCCGACTCCGGGGGCATCGGCAGCGGGGGAATCTCCTGGTCGAGGACGACGTCGATGGCGGCTGCGCCGCCCGGGCCCAGGGAAATCGCCTGCGGGGTGGAGTAGAGGTTGCCGGGCTTGCGGTTCCACACCTGTCCCTCGCCGCGGTCGGGCGGCAGCTTCACGACGTGTCCGTCGGCGCGCTCGTAGGTCTGGTAGCGGTTCAGGAGCGCCTGGACCCGGTACTCCCCGGCGGGGACCTCAGCCAGGCTGCGGATCGGGTAGCCGAACGCGCCGCCGTCCACGGTGACCGCTTCACCCGGCGCCCACCCTTCGACATCCACACCGAAGGCGAGCTGGCTGTCCGGGCCGTCCACGATCTGGAAGCGGGGCTCCGCGGCGTCGTCCTGGGAGAGCATCAGGACCAGCCGGCCGTCGAGCGGCTCGGAGCTGCGGTCGGCCGGGAAGGTCACCGAGAAGGTGGGGCCGCCGGGTCCGGAACAGCCGAACGCGGCGAGCGCGGCGATGAGAACGAGCGGCCGGGCCGCGGTGAGTGGCTTGGCGTTGCGCATGGGAGGCTCCCTTCACCGGGATTCCGGTGTGTCGGGGGATTGTGCCAGCGAGGGAGGGACCGCTCGGAGCGCCGGCCTCCGGCCGGCATCGCGGCCGAAGGCCGCGAAACGCGGCGTCGCTCGGAGCGCCGGCCTCCGGCCGGCATCGCGGCCGAAGGCCGCGAAACGCGCGCCGCTGCCGGGGAAGACAGCGTAAACCCAATCCGAGATGGGAATATGCGGTTACGCCTCGCTGCGCGCCCCCACCGGGAGGACTGGGGCGATGCCGGCCGGAGGCCGGCGCTCCGACCCCGCCTAGCCGCCGAACTTGTCCTTTGCCGCGGTGATGAAGGCCGGCCACTGGGGAGTAGACGGGTTGTTCTCCGGGTCCCAGACCTTGAGGACGTCCTGCCAGGCCTCGTCTGCGGACATCCCCCTCCGCAGCGTCCGGTAGAGGTACACGAAGACCGAGACGCGCATGTTGGCGAAGCAGTGGACGTACACGTTCCGGTCCTCGTTGGCCTCCATCACGTCGAAGAACAGCTCGAGGTCCCGGAGCGAGGGGTCCTGCCAGTCCACCGGAATCTGGATATAGGTCATCCCCGCCTGCGTCACCCGGAAGCCCTCTTCGTAGTTCCGCTCCCAGCGGGCGGGCGCGAGGTTCACCACCACGTCGAAGCCGGCGGCGTCCACCGCCTCGATGTCGTCGAGGGAGATCTGGCCGGAGGTCGAGAGCCGGTCGGAGATCTCGACGAAGTTGTAGACCCCGGAGAAGTCCGGTTCCTGGGCCGCGCCGGCGGCCGGAATGGTGAGGGCGACGGTGATCAGGGCCGCCGCGAAGCGCTTGTTTGAGGACATCGAGGTTCCTCCCCTTCCCGATGACGGGAGTCAGTTCTCCGGCGGATTCTCGTCGTGGACCGCGGCCCCGCCGTCGGCGCGGCGCTGGTCCACGCCGCCCTCGAGGACGCCCTCGTCACGAAGGACCACGATCACCTCGGCGGCGCCCTGCGCCTCGGTCTCGCTCAGCCGGTGGCCGTAGGCCTCCAGGATCGAGAGTGTGTCCGGCGAGAACATCTGCTTCTCGTAGCGGATCTGGTCCGGGAGCCATTGGTGGTGCATCCGGCCGGCGTCCACCGCTTCCTGGGCGTTCATGCCGTGATCCACCACGTTCATGATGGTCTGCATCACGGTGTTGATGATGGTCCGCCCGCCCGGCGTGCCGGTGACCATGAAGAGCTCGCCGTCCTTCGCCACGATCGTGGGGCTCATGCTGGACAGCATCCGCTTGTTGGGCTCCGCGAGGTTCGGATCGGTACCGATCAGCCCCCGCTCGTTGGTGAGCCCGGGCGCGCCGTTGAAGTCCCCCATCTCGTTGTTCAGCAGGAAGCCGGCCCCGGGCACCACGATGCCCGAGCCGTAGCCGAACTCCAGCGTGTAGGTGAGGGACACCGCGTTCCGGTCCTTGTCCACCACCGAGAAATGGGTGGTCTCGCTGCCCTCGGTGTTCCACTCGAAACTCGAGGGCGAGGAGACGGAAGCCCGCTCCGGGTCGATCGTGGCCCTGAGGTCCTCGGCGTAGGCCTTCGAGGTCAGGCGATCGATGGGGATCCCGGGGTTGAAGTCGGGATCGCCGAGATGGAGCGCGCGGTCCGCATAGGCGCGCCGCATCGCCTCCGCCATCAGGTGCATGTTCGCCGCCGACCCGAAGCCGTTCCCGGCGATGTCATAGCCCTCGAGGATGTTCAGCATCTGGACCATCGCGGTCCCGCCCGAACTCGGCGGGGGCATCGAGATGACCTCGTAGCCCCGGTAGTCGCCCCGGATGGGCTCCCGGACCACGGCGCGGTAGTTCTTCAGGTCCTCGAGAGTGATGAGCCCGTCGTTCGCGGCCATCTCGGCGGCCAGGAGTTCCGCGGTCTCGCCCTCGTAAAAGCCCGTCGCGCCGTTCTCGAGGATCCTCTCGAGGCTGCCGGCGAGGTCGGGCTGGCGGAGGACCTCGCCCGGCTCGTAGGGCGTTCCGTCCTTCGAGAACTGCGCCACCGAGGCGGGATACGGCGCCATCCGTTCGAGCACCCGGGCGAGCGAGCCGGCGAGGCCGTGCGAGATCCGGAAGCCGTCGCGGGCGAGTTCCACCGCCGGCCGCACGAGGCGTTCCCAGGGGACCGAGCCCTGCTGTTCCCACGCGAGGCGGAGGCCGGCCACCGTTCCCGGCACGCCCACCGCCCTGTGGCTCAGGTGATGGATCTGGAAGCTGTACTCGCCGTTCTCGTCGAGCCACATCTCGGGGTGCGCGGCGGCGGGGGCCTTCTCGCGGAAGTCGTAGGCGAGCGGCTCCCCGCTCGCGGGCCGCCAGACCAGGAACCCGCCGCCTCCGATGTTGCCGGCGGTGGGATGGGTCACCGCGAGCGCGAAGGCGGTCGCCACCGCGGCGTCCACCGCGTTCCCGCCGTCGCGCAGGACCTGGGCGCCCACCTCGGAAGCGATCGCGCTCTGCGAGACCACCATGCCCTGACGCGCGCGGATCGCGGCGCTTTCGGCGGCCGCCAGACTGCCCGCGAAGGGCGCGGCCGCCAGCAGCGCCGGCAGGACCAGCGCCGGCATACGGCAGCGGCCAAGGTTTCTCGGCATCACGTTCATGGACGGTTCCCCTGCTCCCGGAGAACCCGGGCGAGCGAAGTATCGTAACAGTCGCCAAACGCCTGATCCGGGTGCCGACTGCGTACCCGCTACCGACCCTTTGCCCATGAAACTTCCGATTCTCCGGCTCGCCGCGCTCGCCCTCGCGCTGGCCACCCCGGCCTCGCTCTTCGCGCAGGCCGCGGTCCCCGTGGAGGAGTTCACGCTCTCGAACGGGATGCGCTTCCTGGCGGTCGTCCGCCCCGAAATGACCACCGTGTCCGCGGGGTGGGCGGCCCACGTCGGCTCCGCCAACGAACGCCCCGGGATCACCGGGATGAGCCACTTCTTCGAGCACATGATGTTCAAGGGCACCCCCACCGTCGGCACCACCGACGCCGAGCGGGACCAGGCCATCATCGAGGAACAGGAGGCCATCCAGGAGAAGATCCGGACGATCTACCGGGACCGGCGGGCAGCGGCCCGCCTGGGCCTCATCGAGGATCCCTTCGGTCAGGAGGACCTGCCCGAGGAACTCGTGACGCTCCGCGAGGCGTTCGACGCGCTCGTGGAGGAGCAGCGGACGCTCATGGTCAAGGACGAGTTCGACCGCATCTACACCGAGGCGGGCGCCACCGGGATGAATGCCTTCACCTCCCACGACCAGACGGTCTACTTCATCACGGTGCCCCAGAACCGGCTGGAACTCTGGTTCTGGATGGAGTCCGAGCGGCTCCTGCGCCCCGTCTTCCGCGAGTTCTACGCCGAGCGCGACGTGGTCCACGAGGAGCGCCGGCTCCGCACCGAGTCCACCCCCACCGGCGAGTTCGACGAGGCGTTCGACGCCATGTTCTGGCAGTCGCACCCCTACTCGTGGCCGGTCATCGGGTGGCCGTCGGACCTCCGGGTCTACACCCTGGCCCAGGCCGAGGATTTCTACGACACCTACTACGCCCCCGGGAACCTCACCGGGGCCCTCGTCGGCAACTTCGACCTCGACGAGGCGAAGGCGCTCGGCGAGAAGTACTTCGGGCGCCTCGCGCCGGGCGCCGAGGCCCCCGACGTCGTCACCCTGGAGATGGAGGCGAACGCCGGGAAGCGCCTCGACGCCTCCTGCGACTGCCAGCCGCAGGTCGCGATCCGCTACCACACGGTGCCCTTCCGGCACCGCGACCAGTACGCGCTCGACGTGCTCGCCGGCCTGCTGAACGGGCGCACCGGGCGTCTCTACAAGGCCATGGTGCTCGGCGACGAGATCGCGAGTTCGGCGGCGGCGTTCCAGCAGAACCGCAAGTGGGCGGGGCTGATCGAGATCACCGCCGAGGCGAAGGGCGATGCGACGCCGAGTCGGCTCGAGGCCGCCATCGAACGCGAGCTGCAGCGGATCGTCGAGGAGCCGATTCCCGCCGAGGAGATCCAGAAGGTCAAGAACCAGGTCTCGGCGGCAGCCTGGGAACGGCTCGACAGCGGTTTCTTCCTGCTGGTCCAGCTCCTGGTCTACGACTCGCTCGGCGACTGGGAATACCTCAACAACTGGGCGGACGCGACCCTCGCGGTGACCGAGGAAGACATCAAGCGGGTCGCCGCGAAGTACCTCGTTCCCACGAACCGCGCGGTCGCCCACTACACGCGGAAGGCCGGCACCGCCGCCGAGGAGGTCCCCGCGGAACTGGCGGATCTGCCCGGGCCCGTGCAGCAGCAGATCATGGCCCAGATCCGGCAGATCCGGGAGTCCAGCGACCGCGCGAGCCTGGAAGCCGCACTCGCCCAGTTCGGCCAGATGATGGGCCAGGCGCCGCCGCAGATGCAGGGGGCGCTCCAGTACGTGGAGCAGGTGATCCGGCAACGGCTCGCCGAACTTCCGGAGGAAGGGGAGGACGCCCGATGAACAGCCGAACAGCCTTGATCCTTCTTGCCCTCCTGGTGGCGGGGCTTCCCGCGGCCGCGCAGGACATCCCCGACCGGCCCGAGGAACTGGTCTTTCCGGACTTCGTCTTCGAGGTGCCCGACGGAAGCCAGTACCACCACACGCTCGGCAACGGCGTTCCGGTGATCATCGTGGAGGACCACACCCTGCCCCTGATCCGCATGGGAGTCACCCTCCGGATCGGGAGCTTCCTCGACCCCGCGGACCGGGTGGGGCTCGCTTCGCTGACCGCGCGGATGATGCGCGAGGGCGGCGCCGGCGACCGCGGCCCGGAAGAGCTGGACGAGCGGATCGAGTTCCTCGCCGCCCAGATCTCGACGACCTCGCGCGACACCGAAGCGCGCGCCTCGCTCCGCACGATCACTCCCGCGTTCGAGGAGAGTCTGGACCTCTTCTTCGACGTGCTGATGCGGCCGCGGTTCGACGAGGAACGGTTCTCGGTGCGGCGGGAGAACGTCCGGGAAGACCTGAAGCAGCGGAACGACGACGGCGACAGCCTGTTGTCGCGGGAGTGGTCCATGCTGCTCTACGGGCGGGACACCTACCTCGGCCGGCAGATGACGGTGGCCCACCTCGACGCCATCACCCCCGGCGACCTCGAGGACTTCCACCGCCGCCACTGGCGGCCCGAGCACATGGTCTGGTCGATCTCCGGGGACGTGGACACGGCCCGGATCCTGGCGGAGCTCGAGGAGCGGCTCGCGGCCTGGCCCGCGGCGGACGACGTTGCGGACGTCCCCTGGCCGCCGCCGCACGAGAACGAGGCGCCGGCGCCGGGCATCTACCACGTCGAGAAGGACATCCCGCAGGGCAAGGTGCGGATCGGCAACCTGGCGCCCCGCTGGGACGACTGGTCAAACCCCGAGCGCGCCGCGATCCAGGTCATGGACCACATCCTGGGCGCGAGCGGCTTCACTTCCCGGCTGATGCAGCGCATCCGTTCGGACGAGGGGCTCGCCTACGGCGCCGGCGGCCGCTTCGGTTTCAACCCGCTGGGGCCGAGCGCCTATTCGCTGGGCTACCAGTCGAAGAGCGAGACGGTGGCGCTGGCCGCCGCGATCGCGCTGGAGGAAGTCCGCCGGATGCGCGACGAGGCGGTCTCGGCCGAGGAGCTGGAGCTGGCCAAGCGTTCGCTCGTGGACAGCTTCCCCCGCCGCTTCGAGAGCGCGGGGGCCCGGGCCGGCATCTTCGCGAACGACGCGTTCCTCGGCCGCGACCACGGCTACTGGATCCGCTGGCGCGAGCAGATCGAGGCGGTGACCGCGGAGGACGTGACCGCGGCCGCCCGGAAGTACCTGCAGCCCGATGCGATGGTCATGCTGGTGGTCGGGATCTGGCAGGACATTAGCCCCGGGGACCCCGAGGGCCGCGCCGCCATGGCGGACATCCTGGGCGGCGACGTCACCCACCTCCCCGAGCGCGACCCGCTGACGCTGGAGGTGGTCCCGCCGGGCCAGTAGCGCTCGGAGCGCCGGCCTCCGGCCGGCATCGCGGCCCGAGAGGGCCGCGAAACCGCGGAACCTCGATCGCGAAGAAGGGCGCAGACGTCTCGGAGCGCCGGCCTCCGGCCGGCATCGCCGAGCGCAGCGAGGCGAAACACGCACAACGCCGTTCGCAAGGGCTCGGAGCGCCGGCCTCCGGCCGGCATCGCGGCCCGAGAGGGCCGCGAAACCTACGAGCCGTCGCCACAGCAAGATCGCGCGCCGCGCTACCCAGAGCACGACCGTCTCCGCGCTACGCTGCCGCGCCTTGTACCAACGACGATCGAGGAAACGCTCTGCTCGGGTACCGGCAACGCCGAGACGATTGCGCTGCGGGTCACGCGTACCCGCCCGCGTAGCACGCCGCCGGACTCGCTCCCGTCCCTCTGCGCGGTCGGCCGGTCGCGTCGGTCGTTCGGCGCACCGGGTCGGTTATTCCCGCAGCTACCTGCCGCACTTTGACTCCCCCGGGATGGTTCAGGGGATCACGATCCGCCTCGCGGACAGTCTGCCGAGGGATGTCGTCGAGCGATGGCGCGAAGAGATCACACGGAGCAACGAGTGGCCCACGGAGCGGGCGCGCGTGGAAGAACTCCAGAGGCGCGTCGCCCGCTACGAGGATGCAGGACACGGTGAGTGTCACTTGCGTCGCCCGGAGATCGCGGCCCTCGTCAGAGACGCTTTGCTGCGGTTCGACGGGGAGCGCTACAAGCTCTTGGAGTGGTGCGTCATGCCGAACCATGTCCACATACTGATCACGCAACTCAAGGGCTTCCCTCTCGGCGACATCGTTCGGAGTTGGAAGACGTTTACCGCTCGGGAAGCCAACCTCATGCTGGGCCGCGCTGGGCCGTTCTGGATGCGCGAGTACCACGACCGATCGATCCGCGACGAGAAACACTTCAACCGGGCGGTCGCCTACATTCGCAATAACCCGGTCAAAGCAGGGTTGTGTGTGCGGGCGGAGGATTGGCCTTGGTCGTCGGCGGCCATCAGGGAGGACGAGTAACGGACTGGGCGCGCTTTCCTGGCAGATCGGTGAAACGCGTTTCGCCGCGCTGCGCTCGGCGATGCCGGCCGGAGGCCGGCGCTCCGAGCCTTCGCCGCCCTTCTGCGATCGACGTTGCGCGGTTTCGCCTCGCTGCGCTCGGCGATGCCGGCTGGAAGCCGGCGCTCCGAGCCTTCGCCGCCCTTCCTTCGTGATCAACGGCGTGCGGTTTCGCCTCGCTGCGCTCGGCGATGCCGGCCGGAGGCCGGCGCTCCGAGCCTAGTCACACACCGCGATGGCGTCGATCTCCACGAGGAAGCCCTTGCCCGGGAGGCGTTGGGGCTGGATGGTGCTGCGGGCCGGTTTGTGGCCGTTGAACATCCGTTCGTAGACCTCGTTCATCGCCCCGAACTCGTCCATGTCGGCGACGAAGACGCCGCAGCGGACCACCTTGTCCAGGCTCGAGCCCGACGCCTCCAGAATGGACGCGATGTTCCGGAACACCTGCTCGGTCTGGGCGGCCACCCCGTGGGGCGCGAAACCCGTCTTCGGGTCCACCCCCACCTGACCGGACACGAACACCAGGTTGCCCACCTTGGCGGCGGGGCTGTAGGGGCCGGCCGGCTTCGGCAGGCCCTCGCCGGCGATCAGGGTGATCTCGTCGCTCATCTCAAGTCTCCATTCAGCGCCTCACGTAACGGCGCCGGACGACCCCGGGTTCACCGGGGTCGGGGTGCGGGGGGCCCGCGATCCAGCGGGCCTCGTCGATCTTCGGGAAACGGACCGCGCTCTGCCCCGGCTGGAGCCGGACGCGGTCGGGGACACAGGTCATGTCGAGGAAGTCGGCGTAGTCCATCGCCTCCTCGTAGATGCGGGCGCCGCCCAGGAACCACACCGTCTCTCCATCGCACGCCGCCAGCGCCTCCGCCAGCGAACGGAACGACTCGGCGCCCTCCACCGGGCGCGAGCTGATCACGATGTTCCGGCGCCGCCGCATCGGACGCCGCGGCAGCGAGTCCCACGTGAGGCGGCCGAGGATGATCGTGGTGTCCTTCGTCAGCCGCCAGAGCCGCTTCCGGTCGCCGGGGTAATCCCAGGGGATCCCGCCGTCCACGCCGATGATCCCCTCGGGGGAGACCGCCGCCATGCTCGCCCGGAAGGGGGCCGGGGGAAGCGCCTCGGGGTCCTCCCGCCAGCCTCCGCTCATACCGCGACCGCGAACCGGATGCCGGGGTGGGGGTCGTACCCCTCCAACACGAAGTGGGACATGACCTCGGCGGTCTCCCGCTCGAGCAGCGACATCGTCCCGCCCAGCGTGGACACCGTGTCCGAGAGCGTCAGCCGGGGCAGCGCGCGGGGCTCGCGGGCGAGCTGCTCGCGGAGCCCGGGCACATGGTCGTACTCGGCCATCGAGCCGTCCGCCTTCTGCGTGTAGATGTGGGCGTCCACCAGCGTGTGGCCCAGCACCCCGGGCTTCAGGCCCGACCACAACGAGAACAGGTGGAGCAGCAGCGCGTAGCCCGCGATGTTGTAGGGCAGCCCGAGCGCCACGTCGCAGCTCCGCTGGGTCAGGTGCAGGTTCAGCCGCGGTTCCCCCGCCTCGTCGTACTGCACGTTGAACACGAAGGCGAAGTGGCAGGGCGGGAGCGAGCTCGTGTGGGCGTTCTCCGGCGACCAGGCGCTGATCACCAGCCGCCGCGACGTGGGGTTCCGCTGGATCTCGTCGAGCACCCAGCGGACCTGGTCCGCGGTTCCCTGCGACCCCGGATGCGCCCGCCAGAGGTTGCCGTAAGGGCTCGGCACCGCGCCGTGCTCGTCCGCCCAGGGGTCCCAGAAACGGCACTTGTGCTTCTTGAGCAGCGCGATCGTGGGTTCGCCGGAGAGGAACCAGAGGTTCTCCACCACGATGTTCTTCCAGCTGATCTTCTTGGTGGTCAGCAGCGGGAAGCCCCCGTCCATCGGGATCACCGAGTTCACGTTGAACGTGGAGATCGTGTCCACCCCGGTGCGGTTCGGCCGGCGGGTCCCGGTCTCGAGCACCCGGCGGACAGTGTCCAGATAGACCTTCATCGCTTGCCCCAGAGCGCTGAAGCGAGCGCGGCGACGAACGCCTCGATGTCCTCCACGTCGTTGTAGAGGTGCGGGGTGACCCGGATGGTGTCCCCGCGGATGCTCACGAACACCCGCCGCTCGGAGAGTTTGGCGCGCACCCGGGAGAGGCCCTCCGCACCGCTCTCGGCGGGCAGCCCGAGCGCCAGGTAGTGGGGTGAGCGGTGCAGGTCGTTACCGGTGGTGCACCCGAGTTCTGCCGACGCGGCCGCGAGCCGGCGCGTCGTCGGCCCGATGGTCCGGAGGATGTTCTCCGGGCCCCATTCGAGCACCTGCCGGGCCGCCGCGAGCGCCGCGGGCACGAGCGCGAAGTTGGAGCGCTCCCCGCAGTCGAACCGGCGGGCGCCGGGCTGCCAGTCCTCGGTGTAGTCCACGAGGCGGGCGAAATCGCGGGCGTTGGCCTTCTGGATCCAGTTGTGCTCGACCGGCGCGACGTCTTCGAGGTGCGGCGCCACGTAGAGGTAGCCGAGCGAGTAGGGCCCCATGAGCCACTTGTAGCTGGCGCCGGCGACGAAGTCGGGCCGGCTCTTCTCCACGTCGAAGGGCAGCGCCCCGAGCGACTGGGTGGCGTCCACCACCAGGGCCGCGCCCGCCTCCCGGGCCCGCGACCCGATGCGCGGGAGGTCGAAGATCCCCCCGTCGGTCCAGTGGACGTTGGGCAGCGCGACGACCGCGACGCGCTCATCCAGTTCGGCGAGCACCGCGCGGGTCCAGTCGCCGTCCCCCGGACGCGGGACGAAGCGAACCTGGCCGCCCGTCCGGCGCGCCTTGTCGGTCCACGGATAGACGTTCGAGGGGAACTGCTCTGCGGCGAGCAGAATCCGCTGCCCGGGTCCCACCCCGACGTGGTTCGCGGCCAGCGAGATGCCGTAGCCGGCCGATGGGGTGATGGCGACCGAGTCCGGTCCGGCGCCGAGGAGCTCCGCCCACGCCGCGCGGAGCGCCTCCGAGTCGTCGAAGAAGTCGCTGACCTCGATCTCCCACGGACGGGCCTTCCGCCGGAGTCCCGCCGTCCCGGCCTCCACCACGCTGTGGAGGAGCGGCGACATGTAAGCGCAGTTCAGGTAGGCGACCTCGCGCGGCATGTCGAAGAGGTGCCGCTGGGACGGGATCGTGGCGGCGGCGCGGGAGGCCGGTGTCATTCGCCGGAGCGCGCGACGAGCATCTCCCGCACCCGGCGGACCGTGGTCTCGACCTTGAGTTCGATGCCCTTCTCGCCGAGTTCGCGCGAGGCGAGCGTGGGGTCGCCGCTCACGCCGCTGCCCTCGAAGCCGCCGCCCCTGACCCGCTTGTCCGGCCGGATCTGCTCGGGCGCGACGTACCAGAGCTGCGAGGTGTCGGTCACCCCGGCGTGGCGTCCGATGGCGTCCTCGGGGATGCCCTGCTCGAGGAGCCAGTCGCGGAAGCCGTTGCCTCGGTAGTACTCGGGAACGTAGAGGACGCGGGAGGGGTTGCCGGCCGATTCCCATTCCCCGTTCAGCTTCTCGGCGACCGCCGCCATGCCCCGCTGGTTCCCGCCGCTGTCCCCGATGAAGATGACGTTCTCGAAGCCATGGAGCGCAAAACCGCGCGCGGTGTACTCGAGGAGCGCCTCGAAGTGCTCCTGCGGGAGGGTGATGGCGCCGGCGTAGCGCATGTGGCCGGTCGGGGGGTCGATGCCGCCCTCGGGCACGTAGGCGACCACCGGGGCCACCAGGGTCCCGCCCAGTTCGCGCGCGATCCGCTCCGAGGCCTCCCGGATGATGAAGTTGTGCTTCCCGAGCACCATGTGCGGCCCGTTCTGCTCGGTGCCGCCGGTGGGCACGATCACCGAGCGGGTGCCGGCGCGGACCCGCGCCGCGACCTCGGTCCAGGTGAGTTCCTGGACGAAGACCGTGTCGGGGCCGGTGGTGGCGTCGGCGGGCGCCGGGATGATCTCCTGGGCGGCAGCCGCGGGGGCGATGAGGAGGCAAAAGAGAGCGAGGAAACGGGACATAGGCAACCGGATCGGATCGTACAACGGCCAAGGCGCTGGACCCCACCTAAGGACCTTCGGCGGTGTTGACACCGGCGCCACGCGCCGAGCATGAGCGAAACGGTCCTCGGCCAGGACCAGCCTCGGGCGCCGCTTCAGCGAACCACCGCGCGGACGGTCCGAGCCTGCTCTTGGTACGGGCGCCCAAGGTCCTGACCCAGAGGTCTGGTAGTCCGGCTCGCACACCCGGGGCAGTCACAAACGCGACCGCCTCTCTTGTAGTGGTGCAACCCATGCACAACGCCGGCGTGCGTGTCGAAGTGGTTCGCAATCACATCGAAGAACTCGCTGTCCTCATGTTCGAAGCGACGCCACAAGGCGAACGAAACGAGATCGGCGTACTGAATCAGACGGCTTGCCCGGGAATCAGCGAAGTAGGGAACGTCGGCCAGATTTCGTGTTGTTCCCCACCGGTGTCCGAAGTTCTTGAAATCGTGCGCTAGCTCCTGCAGCCGCTTTTCGCCGGACGACCGGTCCAGGAGAATGAGGCCCCGCTCTGGTTTCTTCCGTCTACTCAGAAAGTGATCAAAACGGCTGCATGTCTGCTCAAAGGCGTCCTCGACGAGGTTCTCACGGCGGAGTGCAGCCTTCTCGATTGCGACCCCAAAGAGGGTCCACCGACCGCGAAGAGCCTGGGTGGCTTCGAGAGCCTCCCGAATCGCTCTCCGGCGTTCCAGCTTGGGGAGTCGACGCCACCACCCCCGTCCTCCCAACATGGGGCTTCCATGAAACTCAAGCGCCTGCGGCGCCTCCGGGCGAAGGTCTTTTGCCAGCTTGTCGAGCTTGACGTCGAGCCAATGGGTCTGTCGTTCGAAGAGCGCCGCGCCACCCAGGATGAAATGCGTATCACCTGTATTCCCGGCGGACCCGGATTCGTCCAGATAGAGGAGGTACACGAGCGGAAACAAAAAAGGCGTCCGGGCGAGAACATTGTCTCGACGGACCGCGACAAGGCAGCCCTCCCGAACGCGCTTGGCAGCCTAGTTGCCACACGCACGGTTGTCAACGATCCGGGCATCAGGATCGCGAAGACGCGAATCAGGTAGCTGCCCGGCGGTGCGGACGATCGCCGGGAGCGTCCGGAGGGCGGCGCCGTCACGAGCGTCCTTCTCGTCCATCAGCGCGCTTCGATTCACGAATGGCGGATCTCGAATGTGATACCCAATGTGATACCGGGCATTTCCAGGTGTGCCTGCCGAGGGCCGTGATGGCGTCGCCTCGGAGCGCCGGCCTCCGGCCGGCATCGCCCCAGTCCTCCCGGTGGGGGCGCGCAGCGAGGCGAAACGCA
>VXWI01000056.1 GCA_009835985.1 Acidobacteriota bacterium
CACCGGGAGAACTGGCGCGCCGCGCACGTCGTAACTCCACTCGCTCTCAGGGCGCCCCCGGCCTGGAACGCCAACCTCCCCTCCCCCATACGATTCCCACCATGCGCGGAATCCTCGTCTCCGGCTGCGCTGTCCTGCTGCTCCTCGCCGCCTGCGGCCCCGACCGTCCGGAGCAGGGCACCCTGCCTCCGCTCCACTACCTCGCGACCGCCGACCAGGCTGGCCCCGTCGCCTACCGCGACCCGGTGGGGGCGATCTCTCCCGACGGGAACTGGCTCGCCACCCTGGAACGGGGACAGGTCCGCATCGCGCCAGCCGCAGGCGGCGCCGCCCAGCGGGTCGGCCCCGGCACCGCATCCATCCGCTACCTCGCCTGGCTTCCGGACAGCCGCCGGGTGCTGGTGCACGAGAACGTCTTCGACCGGAGCCGCCAGGAGTGGTGGATCTACGACCGCGCCGACGGCAGCCGCAGGCCGCTGTGGCCCGACCGTCCGGCGGACGCCAGCCCCTCGACCGGCTCGCTGGCCCAGTTGAGCTGGTCCGCCGACGGGTCGGCCGTCGCCGGGGTAACCCGAGAGGACGGGGGCTCGACGGTGTGGGTTCTCGATGCGGACGGCCGCAGCGCGAAGGCCCGAGCGACCGCCGAGCGCCTGTCCTTCCCTGCCTGGTCTCCCGACGGCCGGATCGCCTGCCTCGTCCGCGCCGATGATCACCAGCAGTTGCACCTGCCCTGCTCGGCGACCGAGCCGCTCTTCGACGATCAGGAGGCCTACGGCCGCATCGCCTTTTCTCCCGACGGGGAGTGGGTGATCTACGGGGTTCCCGGGGAGGGCGGTTTTCTCGACCTCTGGATGCGCCGGGTGAGCGGGGGCCGTCGCACTCGGCTGACGCGCTTTGCGCGCGACGCCTACTCGCCCTCGGTCGGCGCCGGCGGCGAGTTGGTCTTCAAGAGCCAGGACTACCGGGTGTTCCTCGCGACGGTCCCGGCCGACGGAGGCCGCCCGGAGCCGCTGACCGCATTCCAGTCGGAGACGCCGACCTGGAGCCCGGACGGCAGTGAGATCGCTTTCACCTTCGGGAGCTGGCGGCACGTCACCGACGACATCCACTATCCGGACATCGCCCAGCACCTGGGGACGGTCACCGCCAGCGTCGAGACGCCGCACCGCGAGCCGCAGCGGGTCGTGCGCCAGTCCTACTCGGAGGACCAGGGCATGCAGTGGTCCCCGAACGGCCGCTGGATCGTCTTCCACACCCACGAGGAATCGGACGACATCTGGCTGATGGCGGCGGACGGGACGGGAGCGCACCAGATCAGCGAGGACGGCCACGAGACCGGTTGGGCCCGCTGGTCGCCCGACAGCCGCTTCGTGGTCTTCACGAGCTACCGGCGCGACGAGGCCGGCGCCCGGCACGGTGGGCTCTACGTCATCGGAGTGGACCAGGAGACCGGCGAGATCACGGAGCCGCAGCAGCAGGTACCGCTCGAAGGCTTCTCGGAGGACGTGATCCAGGCGGAATGGGCGGATGCGGGGGAGACACTGCTCTTCGAGTCCGCCGCGGCGGTGGGCCAGAAGAGCCTCTGGACCGTGCCCCGCACCGGCGGGGCGCCCACCCGCTTTCACGAGTTCGGCTCGGACCAGATCCACTCCGGGATCGGGGTTTCACCGGACAGCGCGTGGGCGGCCTATATCGATCGTGCCGACGACGGCTTCTTCCAGGTCTTCCGGGTGCCCCTGGGCGGCGGAGAGGCGGAGCAGATCACCGCGGATCCCACCCACAAGACCCAGCCCGCCTGGTCACCGCTCGGTGACCGGATCGTGTTCACCGTCTTCAGCTACCGCGCCCACTTCTGGCGGATCCACCCGTTCTCGCTCCGCCGCTGACGGAATCCAGAGCCTACCGGTCAGGACGCACGTCAATCCCCTCGAAGCTGGTGGGACTTAAGTACTCGGCGCTCGTCGCGGAGACGCCCCGGGGGTAGATGCACCTGAGCGAGTCAATGTCCCGGGGCGCGAAGTAGTAGAAATCGGAGCCGCTCAGCCAGGGGGAGGACAGACTTCCCCACGCCATCCGTACCCCCGGTTCACCAAACGGCGCATCACGATGGATGAATCCCAGTAGGTGAGCCACTTCGTGAACGATAGTGTGGCCGCCGCGCCCATTGGCGGCCCAGCGCCCGATGCAGCAGTCGTCGGCGTCGGTCCACCACGACCCCATCGTCCGCATGTTGTAGCTCGTCGCGCCCCACTCAATGTGGGCAACCATCGGCGCCCCTCCGCGGTGGTCCCAGAACTCGGACTCGTCGTCCATGTAGAACGCGAGAAGTTGGTTCCTCTCGCGAGGCAGTCCTCCCGACTCGCCGAACCGATGGTAGGCCGTGTTGAACCCGCTGCGGGCACCCCGAGGTACGGGGATAACTGCGCCCATTTCCACAATTTTGTAACCGGTTTGCTGCAAGATCGTGTCCTCCAGAAGGCCGACAGGAGCCAACAGCTCTTCCAGATCGGTTCGGGTGACGAACGGGGGGAAGTTATTCACCAGGTCAACCCGGAACGGCGTCCTGCCGTCCCACTCGCCTACAACAGCCTCGTTGAAGCGGAGGGCCTCCCGCCGCTGCACCGTGCAGTCCAGCGGTTCGGGATTGGGGTTGTGCAACCGGACCCGGTAGAGGTCGTCGTTGTCGAAGGCGAATCGAGACAAATCGAGGTTCACGGGTTCCCCCGTAATCTGTGATTCGATGCGGGAGCCGGCTACCAGTTCTATCGCGTCAGCGTGCATGCTGATGCCATCAGCATCATGGTCATCGTCCTGAATCAGATAGGTAAACCGAATCCATCCCCCAAGATGCGTGTCAAAGATCGCGGGGCGCCGGTGCTCCCCAATCTCCAGGTTCAGAACGGGATACCCGATGACGCGAACCCGATTCTCTCGGTTCGTGCCCCATGTGACATCAATCCAGATTTGCTCATCAATCAGGTAGCCGACGCGATAGTCAGCCGGACTGCCAATCCAGTTAAGGTCCCGGATCTCTAGAGTCTGCGCTGTCGGGGCGGGTGGCGGCGAAGGCACCGGAGCCGTTGGAGCCGGCGGCGTCGGCTGCGCCGACGGAGGGCCATCAGCGCATGCCGCCCCGAACGTGAGCAGGGCGGCACACGACGTGCCTCGCCACTGTCGACCAAGCTTCGGCAAACCGCCCTGGCGGCGGACTCCCCGCACTTCTAGTCTCCTTTCATCCAGCGGCGACCGCGGGAAGGCCCACCGCAGTCAGCAGAAAGGACTAGTGGCACCAATCTCGACGCAGCCCCGTAGAATCTACGATCATAACCTCTCCCAGATCCTGTGGATGCCGGTGAACGGCGGCGAAGCGGAGCAGGTCACTTCGGACCCCAAACCACAAGATCGAGCCCGCGTGGTCAGCGCGGGTCCGCCGGATCGCGTCCGCCGTCTTTAGCTATCGCGCCCGTTTCTGGCAACTCCATCCCTTCTTGGTCCGGCTCTGGGAGCTGCGGCCAGACTCTTGTCCGCTAGAACTGGAACGCGCCTGCATACGCATGGGAGACGGATCTGTTCCCCGCCGAAGGAAGTGACTGTCCATTCCTTGAGAATAGTCCCTCGTACGGTTTCATCCCTTTCCGAACCGGGTCACACACGAGTTGGTATTCTTCCTGCATCTACAAGCACTGAGTTGTGCAGGACGACAATCCGTACATCCTTGATATCAGCGAAACTAGCCGATGCGAATCCCCGAGTTCTCTGTACGTAACCAGCGAGGCGTCCGTTTCGCGGATTGCCGCGCCGTACCAAGAGTCATGATCGTCACGGGTCCAAATGGTTGTGGTAAGTCCACCCTGTTGGACGTCCTGCGCCAGTCTCGCGGTCCCGGAGGGCCCATTCTCTATGTGGGTCCGCATCGGACAAGCGGACGCCAGCAAGTGCAGATGCGTTATTTGGCCGGCACGAAGTTGCTGATGCGGGACCTCCAGTCAAGTCAGCACCTGCCCGGTTACGACGGCATTCACATCCATACTACGGCCCGGAGTGCGTGGGATTTCGACGAGACCAATAGCTACCTCAAATACGCCCTGTGTCAAATTGAACTCGACCGTCAAGCTGCACTTGCTAACCGATTTGATAGAGCAGGTTACATCGAGGCTGGATCAATGCCGGACGTGTGGCAGCCGCTGAGAGCGATGACTGAGAATCTGTTGCCTCATCTCCATTTTGAGAAGATTGACGTAACCGACAGGGACCATGTGAAGTGCCTATGGACTGTGCACGGCAAGAACATTCGCGTCGATATAGATGATCTGAGCTCCGGTGAAAAGGCGATAATTCAGCTCTTCTTTCCGTTGATCGAGAACCGCATCCAGGCTCGAATTGATCAAGCTGCCCATTCTGCGGGAGACGAGGCTGACCACCGGGCGACCGAACAAGTGTGCGTGCTCTTGGATGAGCCGGAACTCCACCTTCATCCGAATCTCCAGGGAAAGGTCGTCGACTATCTGCGAGGCCTGGCGGAGAAGGAGAACGTCCAGTTCATACTTGCGACACACTCCCCGACGATAGTGGAGAATGGAACCAGTGACGAGTTGTTTCTGTTGAAACCATCGGAAGCTGTCGGTCCGGAGGAGAACCAACTCATCCGAATTGCCTCAGACAACGAGAAACTGGATTTGATGCGGGATATCTTCGGATCAATTTCGAACCTGACCGCCATGCGTACGATCCTGGTTGTGGAGGGTCGGAAGGCGGATCGTGACTCGAAACGAGCGACGGACGAGAGGATCTTCAACTTCTTGGGCCAGCGCTTTGCCCAAGTCACGATATTGGCGGGCGGTAGCAAGCAGCAGTGCGTTGTATTGGCCGAGAGTCTTGCAGAGATCTTCGCTAACGACCTGTCATCGAGGGTCGGGTCCTATGCACTCGTGGACCGGGACCTTGGTCAGGAACGTCCAGAGGACGCTCGTGTGAGGCAGTTGCCGGTATCGATGATTGAGAACCTCTTGGTCGACCCCGAGGTGATTTGGAAGGCAATAGTTACAGTGCGACATAAGACCAGATTTGAACGTAGTGCGGATGTCGAGGCTGGCCTCGAGAGAATTCTCGACGATCTCAGAGGTCGTGAAATAGAAAGACGAATCAAGGTCGGCGTGGGGTATTTCTCATTCCGAGCTCGAGATCCCGTTGAGGCTATTGGAGAGCAGGCACGTGTGCATATCTCCAAAGTTGAGGAGGCAACATCGGAGACTCGTACTTCGGAGCTGCGGCAACAGGCTGAGGCGAAGGTACAGCAACTTCTCGACGAACAATCACGCCGGGAGAACTACAGCGGTAAGGAGATTCTGGCGTCCTTCTATAGGGAATACCTCCATGGGACGGGAATGTCGAAGGAGATTTTCATCTACGAGTGTGCGCAAGCGGCAGCGGAGCGCGCGACCGTTCGCCGGTTCGTCGACGATCTGTTTTCAAGTATCTGAACGTTGCAGCCGAGTTGATGCTGAGGCAGGCCCAAGCGGATAGGAAGCTCTGCCGCCTGCCTCCAGCCGCGCAGAAGACGCCGTAGGCCTGGTCCCCACCCAGAAACGCATCGCGCTCGCGATCACAGACTGTCGGGCTCATTTCAGGGCCGCTCGACCAGCTCTCGCCCCGGTGCCGACAACGCCGCCTGGACCACAGCGTGACTGAAGCGGCACATGCGGGAGCAAACCGCCGGTCGCTGGCGCGCTGACCACCCCGCTCAGCCGCGGAAGTACAGGTAGGCCATGAGGATCATGGCCAGGACCAGGCCGGAGCCCAGGACGTCGCGCCGGTCCCAGCTCTTGCGTGACTGCGCCCGGTGCTCGTCGGTGACCGTGGCGTAGGTCAGCCCCGAGATCCGCTCGTACGACGGCCGCTCGGTCAGGTAGCTGACGGCGACCATGACCACCACCGAGACGGTGAAGATGAAGAGGCTGTAGTACTGGAAGTAGATGTTGTTGACGATCCACAGGAACGATCCCGGGTCGTACCCGGCCTCGAATCCCTCCATCCCCATGGAGACCGGCGTGTCGACGGCGAGCCGGAACGCCCCCAGCACGAACCCGACGACGAGCGCGGCGAGGCACCCCCTGGCGTTTGCGCGCTTCATGAAGACGCCGAGGAAGAAGACCGTGAAGATCGGCGGCGCCAGGTACCCCTGGACACCCTGGAGATACTCGTAGAGGCCCCGGGAACCCTGGATGACCGGGATCCAGAGCAGACCGATGACGACCATCGTCGAGGTGGCGACCCGTCCCACCCAGACCAGGCGCTCCTTCGAGGCCGTTGGCCGCCATTTCTGGTAGAGGTCCATCGTGAAGAGCGTGGAGGAGGCGTTGAACACGCCCGCCAGCGAACTCATCAACGCGGCCAGGAGCCCCGCGACCACGAGCCCCCGCACCCCCACCGGCAGGATGCTCGTCACGAGCAGCGGGAAGGCGGCCTGCGCGGCTCCGGGGATCACGTTCCCGTCGGCGTCCACCATCTGGCTGAGCGCGCCGTAGTCCCCCGTGCGCGCCAGGGCCAGCGCGATCATCCCCGGGATGATGAAGATGAAGACCGGCAGCAGCTTGAGCATCCCGGCGAAGATGCTCCCCCGCCGGGCTTCCGTCTCGTTCCGGGCGCCCAGCGCGCGCTGCACGATGTACTGGTCGGTGCACCAGTACCAGAGGCCGATGATGGGAGCGCAGAGGAGCATTCCCGGCCACGGGAAGTTGCCGTTGAAGTACCACGCGATCCGGTTCGGCTCCAGCACCGGCGCCCAGGTCCCTTCCATCCCCTCCGGGATGATCGGCTTCCACAGGTTGAAGAGGTCGGGATCGAGGGCCGCCCGGAATCCTCCCCAGCCGCCGAGCGCCGACAGCCCGAACCAGGTCAGCAGTCCCGAGCCCACCACCAGCACCAGCGTCTGGAGTCCCTCGGTGTAGGCGACGGCGCGCATGCCGCCGGCGACGGTGTAGATGCCGGTGAGCACGATCACGACCAGGGAGCCCACCCAGAAGCTGTTCAGGAGCCACGGGCCGAATTGCAGTTGCGCATCGGGCAGCAGCGTCGCGAAGACCACCCCGCCCGCGAAGATCCCCACCGCGATCTTGGTCAGCACGTAGCTCACCAGCGAGATCAGCGAGAGCACCCAGCGCGCGGCCGGCGAGAAGCGGCGCTCGAGGAACTCGGGCATCGTGTAGACGCGCGACCGCATGAAGAGCGGAACGAACACCCAGGCCAGCACCAGCAGGCACCACGCGTGCAGCTCGTAGTGCGCCAGGGCAACGCCGTCGGTGGCGCCCGACCCGGCCAGACCGACGAGGTGCTCGGAACCGATGTTGGACGCGAAGATCGAGGCCCCGACGATGAACCACCCGAGATTGCGGTTGGCCAGGAAATAGTCGTCCGGCGTGTCCTGGCGCCTTGAGAAGACCCAGGCGGCAAGTCCACCCACCGCGCCGAGGTACGCGGCGATGATCAGCCAGTCGAGGGTCGCCATACGGTCAACCGGGAGTGGGGAGCTTCTGTTTCATCGCGGGCGTCCGCGCCTAAACGAGAGCGCGACTGATGGTGAGGTCGTTTTACACCATTCCGTTGCTGTGAGAATCCAGTCCCGCGGGGTTGGCCAACGGCGGTGATGACGCCGCCGGCTTGGAACGCCGGCTTCAGCCGGCACAGCGGCCCAGGGCCGCGGGCGGGTCGTCGCTGCCCCGGGTGCATCGGCGCGCGCTGCCGAGCCATCCCGGCGAATGAAGTCCGTCCCGCCGCCCGCCTGCGGCGGGCTGTGCCGGCTGAAGCCGGCGTTCCAGGCCGTACGCGTCAGCTTGGGCGCGGGAGGCGGGGCACCGTGTACGGGCTCACCTCCTGAACGTGACCCCAGATCCGCCGGCCGACAGCGTCAGCCTCCCGGAGGAGGGCGTCCTCGTCCATGGTGAGGACCGTGCGGTCACGCATGACGAACTGGCCGTCCACCATGACCGACTCGATATCGCCCGGATGCCCGCTGTGGATCAGCGCCGAGATGAACCTTCCCGCCGGCACCAGGTGGGCCCGCAGCGTGTTCACGACCAGGAGGTCGGCCTTCTTCCCGACCTCAAGGGTGCCGAGATCGTCGGCCTGGTTGACGGCCTGCGCGCCGCCCTGGGTCGCGTCCGCGAGGACGTCTTCCGGCTGGGGCGAAAGTCCGGGGACCTCGTCCCCGTCGCGATTGCGCCGGATCCGCTCGGTCAGCATGGCGATGCGCATCACCTGGAAGACATCGTTCGTGTTGTTGTCGGTCCCCAGCGCAATGGGACAGCCGGCCGTCCGCAACTCCGCAATGGGCGGACTGATGCCGCGGTTCGACGCCATCCCCGCCTGGTGGGCGATGATCGTGCGCGACCTGCCGAGCAGCGCGACCTCCTCGTGGTTGACGTAGCGCGCGTGCGCCGCGAACAGCCGGGGCCCGAGGAAGCCGTGCCGGTCCAGGTACTCGGTCGGCCGGATCCCGTGGTGCAGGACCATGAACTCGTATTCGGCGCGGCTCTGGTTCAGGTGGATCGTGTAGCCGAGATCGTGCCTGTCGGCGAACTCGCGCACCGCCCGGAGCAGTTCAGGCGACGAGGTCTCGGCGAGCGAGGCAGCCGGGAACACCGAGATACGGCCGTTCCGCGCCCCGTGCCAGGTACTGAACAGATCGCTGATCCGTTCCATGCCCTCGTCCCGCAGCCGCTCCGAGAACCGGGGCGTCTCGCTGACCGACTCCGCCATCGCCCGCGTGGACATGGGCCCGGGCACGTTCTCCGCGTCGCGGATCCCCTCCGCGAGGACGCAGCGGAGCCCGGAGTCGGCGAGCACCTCGGCCTCCCGCTGGACGTTCCCGGTGTACTCGACGATGGTCGTGGTCCCGGTGCGGATCGCCTCGAGCGCCGCGACCTGCACCATGAGGTTGCCTTCCTCGCCCTCGAGCAGGCCGGCTGGCGAGACCGACAGGTTCGCGGTATTCGGGAAACCGAAGTCCTCGTTGAAGCCCCGTGCGATCACCGCCCGCATGTGGGCGTGGGTGTTGACGAGGCCCGGGACGAGCGCCCGGTGGCGGCCGTCGTACCGCTCGGCGCCGGGATAGTCGGCGAGGACGGTGTCGGTCGGACCGATCGCCGCAATCCGGCCGTCCTGGACCGCGAGCGCCACGTCGTCCTGCACGGCGTCCGGGTTCGCGACGGTGGTGTTCGTGAAGACGACGGTCCCGTTCTGCGGCGCCGCCGCCTGAACACGGCCCGGTTCCAGGAGCATGGCTGCCGTGCCGGCGCCAGCGCCGGCAAGCACTTGGCGGCGGGTAACGCCGGGACTGCGGAAACTCGGATCGGTGGTTTTCGTCATGGTGGGATGCCTTCCTGGAACGGAGAGTACCGCCTGACCCGGCCGGCGCCGGCAAGCGCGACGACCGAACCTCCATAGAATCGAACCCATGAATACCGACTCCCCCGTCCGCTACCGCCGTGTTCGTCCCGCTGCCATCCTGCTGGGCGTGTTGTTCAGCGCGCCTTCCGTGATCGCGCAGGAAGGCCGGACCCACACCTTCATCCCGGAGCGGGGCTACCAGAGCTTCGCGGTCCGGGAGCCGGTGCTGCGCATCGCGCCCGGGGACACGCTGATCAGCGAGACCATGGGCGCAGCCTTCATGCCCGAGGAGGACCGGCACCTCGCGGGCGAGGTCGGCCCCATCTACATCGAGGGTTCGGAGCGCGGGGACACGCTCGCGATCCGGGTGGTGCGGCTGGAACTCAACCAGGACCGGGCGTTCTCCGGAACCTCGACCGGCTTCGCGGCGCTCACCATGACGCCCCAGACGGCCATGCTCCACGAACCCGTGCCCGCGCGCAGCTTCGAGTGGGTGCTGGACCGCGAGGCGAACACGGGCACCCTCGAGCTGCCGGCGAGCGGCAAGGACCCGTTGATTGTCGAGCTCGAGCCGATGATCGGGCGGATGGCAGTCGCGCCGGACCGGGGCGAGGTCATTTGGGTTGCCGCCCCGGGGAACTTCGGCGGCAACATGGACACCCCGGAGATCCGCGAGGGGGTGACCGTGTACCTGCCGGTCTTCGAGCCGGGCGCCTACTTCTACTTCGGGGACGTCCACGCCCTGCAGGGTGAGGGCGAGATCACCGGGACGGGTCTCGAGACCACCGCCGAAGTGACCTTCGAGTTCGACGTGATCAAGGGCAAGTCCATCGCCTGGCCGCGGATCGAGAACGACGAATACCTCATGGTCGCGGGCTCGGTCCGGCCGCTGATGGACGCCTTCCGGATCGCCCACACCGAGATCATCTTCTGGCTCGAGGACGACTACGGACTCGACCGCTGGGAGGCGCTGCAGCTTCTTTCGCAGGTCGGCAAGGCGCGCATCGGGAACGTGGTGGACCCGCACTACACCGTGGTGGCGATGTACCCGAAGAAGTACCTGCCGCGCTGAGGGCGAACCGGCCAGGCCCTTGCCGGCCGAGGCCGCGCCGATAGGAATCATGACTCCTCCATGCCTCGGACCGCTCAAAGCCTCGCACGAGACCTTTAGGTAGAGACCATGACCAAGACCGCTACTTCACCCTACGACGTTGCCGAGCGCCTCCGCACACCGGAGGAAATGGCCGCCTATCTGGAGGCCTGCATGGAGGAGGCAGCCGGCGATGCCGCGTTCGTTGCCAAGGCCCTGGGCGACATCGCCCGCGCCAAGGGAATGTCGCGGGTCGCGTCCGATGCAGGCCTATCGCGCGAGAGCCTCTACAAGGCGCTCTCAGGGGAGCGCAATCCCACGCTGGACACCGTTCTCAGGGTTCTCGGTGCTCTGGGCCTGAGGCTGCGCGCCGAGGCGATTTCCGAATCGGGCGCACCGTAAGGCGGAACAGCCCTACGCGCTCTGCGGGCCTACGGCCCGCGTGCCGGCTGGAAGCCGGCGCTCCAGGCCGGGGGCGCCTTCTCGGACTTGCGGCCGTCTGCGGTTTCGCGACCTGCGGTCGCGATGCCGGCTGGAAGCCGGCGCTCCGAGACGCGTCGCTACGGCCTAGCGCTTCGTGGGCTTCGGGAACTCGTGGTCCGGGTTGTCCTCGAGGAAGAGGGGCATCGGCGGGGGCGGCAAACCCTGCTCGGCGCGGGCGGCCCGTACCGTCTCGCGAACGTCGGTGAGCAGCTTCCGGGTGTCGTAGAGGATGCCGTCCTTCATCAGGTACTTGATGGAGCCGATGCGCTCGGTCCGGGCGGTGGCGTGGTTCAGGCGGACCGTGCCGGTGCCGTAGAGCACCTTCAGGTTATGGAGCGGGTTCTCCTCGAGGATCACGAAGTCCGCGATCTTCTCCTCCTCGATGCTCCCGAGCTGCTCACCGAGCCCGAGGTACTCGGCCCCGTCGAGCGTGGCGGCCTTGATCACTTCGAGTGGGTGGAACCCGGCCTCCTGGAACAACTCCAGTTCCTGCACGAAGCCGAAGCCATAGAGATTGAAGGTGTAGCCGGAATCGCTGCCCACCACGACGCGGCCGCCCCGGTTCTTGAACTCGTTCACGAACGCCATCCAGAGCCGGTAGTTCTCCTTCCAGTTCAGCTCCACCTGGGTGGTCCAATCGAAGAAGTAGGAGGCGTGGTTGATGGCGCTCGGGCGGTAGAACTCCCAGAGGTTCGGGTGGGTGTACACGGAGTGCCACTCGTTCCGCTGCTGGCGCATCAGGTCCCGGGTGCCGATGTACGCCACCCAGGTCGGGTGGATCGTGAAGTCGAGCTCCAGCATCTCGTTCATGACTTCGTTCCACTTCTCGGAGAACGGCGGCGCGGCCTGCGCCCACAGCCGTCCCGCCTCGGTGAACCGGTGGTACTCGTTGTTGTAGTTGTAGTCGGCCGGGTAGTGCTGGATCGTCTTGTCCGCAAACATGGCCTCCGGCAGGCCGTACCAGTGGGTCATGGAAGTGAGGCCGGCGCGCGCGGTGTCCAGGGCGTTCATGCCCACCACGTCGAGTTGGGCATGGTGGGTGGTGGAGAGGAGCCCCACCTTCGCCGCCTCGTCGAGCGCGGCCCGGAAGATGCGCGGGGCGGCGCCGAAGAACTTGATCCCGTCGGCGCCCTGCTCCTTGACCCACCGGACCCAGCGGCGGGCCGCGTCCGGATTGGTGACCGGCTCTTCCCCGTCGCGTCCGAAGACCACGAACGTCGTCATCCGGGGCGAGGTGATCTCGTTGTTCCACGAACGCCGCGCGTGATGCAGGAGCCAGCGGGTGTTGAAGTTCCCGACGTCCGCGCCGGTGGCGATGCCGTGTCCCATCCACAGCTTGTGGATGTACTCGGTCGGGACGCGCTGCCCCTCTCCCTCGTAGTGCTGGTGGAGGTGAACGTCGAAGAACCCGGGCAGGATGTAGTGCCCTTCGAGGCGGATCTCGTGGTCGCCTGGCTGGGCCGGCGGCCGGTCCTCCTCGTGGATCGGGGTGACTCCGGTGCCCACGCTGTGGATCGAGCGAATGATGTTCCCCTCGACGACGATGTCCACCGGGCCGTAAGGGGGCGCTCCGGTGCCGTCGATGACGATCGGACCGCGCAGGATCACCCGGTCCCAGGGACCCTCACCGTCGGTGCGGTCGGGCACCGGGTACGGAATGGGCTCCTCCTGGGCGGCCAGCGGCACGGCGATGGCGCAGGCGGCGAGGAGCGCAAACAGCAGGGTGGACAAGCGGTTTCGAGACATTCGGGAGGGTCCTCCGGAAGCCGGGCAGTATCCCATACAGGCCATGGTTGCCCGAGCGTCGTTCAGGCGGCCAGCCGGTCGAGGCGCAGCCGGTGGCGGTCGTCGAAGAGTCGCCGGGAAACCACCCGGACGACCGCGAGCACTCCGAAACCGGTCCCCGCCGCGATCAGGAGCAGGATCAGGATCTGATAGCGGACCGCCTGGTCGACCGGGGCGCCCGCGAGGATCTGCCCGGTCATCATTCCAGGCAGGCTCACCACCCCGGCGGCCGCCATCGCGTTGAAGATGGGGATCAGCCCGGCGCGGACGCTCTCCCGGGCGATGTCGGACACCGCCGCTTCGCGCGTCTCCCCGAGCGCCAGCCGCTGCTCGATCACCTCGCGGCTCCGGACCACCGCTTCGGTCAGCCGCTCGGTGGAGAGCGAGACCCCGTTCATGGTGTTCCCGAGCAGCATTCCGAGCAACGGAATCGAGAATCGGGGGGCCCACCAGGGATCGGGACCGAGTACCGCGGCGAGCGCGAAGACGGTGAACAGGAAAGACGACAGGAACATCGCCAGGGCCCCGGCGAGGTAGCCCCAGCGTCCGGCCAGCGGCCGCGCCTGGCGGATCTTCACCTCCCGCGCCGCCACTCCGAGCATGAACAGCGCCATCAGCCCGACGACCACCGGGTGGCTCGTTCCGAGCACGAAGCGGAGCACGAGCCCCAGCAGGAGGAGCTGCGCCGATCCCCGCGCGGCGAGCCAGAGGAGCTGACGCGAGACCCCGAGACCCGCCATCCGGTTCGCGAGCGCCAGCAGCACCACCGCCGCCGCGGCGGCGACGAGGTCCCAGTAGCTGAGCGGAATCACGCCGGCGTCTCCACGGAGGCCGCGCCCGGATCGGGAAGGCTCGAGACCTCGCCCTCCGGCAGGAACAACACCCGGTCGGCCGCCGCGACGACCTCGGGAAGGTGCGAGACCCAGATCACCGGAGCTTCCCGCTCGCTTCGGTAGCGGTCAACCCTGCCGATGACGAGCGCCCGGTTGTCCTGATCGAGGTTCGCGGTGGGCTCGTCGAGAAGCAGGACCTCCGGGCCGTTCAGGAGCAGCCGGAGGAGCGCCAACCGGGAGCGCTCCCCGGTGGAGAGCAGCGCCGGATCGGCGTTTCGGACTGCCGGATCGAGACGGAGTCCGGCGAGTTCCCCCGCGAGGGAGTCCCCGTCGTCCGGGAAGTGGTCGCCGGCCACCGGGCGCCAGAAACGCGGCTCCGCGGGGAGGAGGCCGACCCGCCGGCGCCATTCGGGGGCCGGGACCGCGGCGCACGACCGGTCGCCCCACCGGACGCTCCCGCGGTGCGGGTCGAGGTCCGCCAGGGCCCGGAGCAGACGGGTCTTTCCCGATCCGGACGGACCGGAGACCGCCAGCACGCCTCCGGCCGGCACCTCGAAGGACAGCGCCCCGAGCCCGGGTATCTCCAGATCGCGAACGGCGAACACGCTCCAATTGTGGCTCGGCGACCGATCGGAGAGCACCGGCAAGGCCGCCGGCCTCCGTACACTGGCGGGGTGAGCGAGCAAGGCGGCCCGCCCCCTCGCCGGACGGCTTCCCTCGCGCGCTGCGCCGTCGCCGGAGTGCTCGCGGGGCTTGCCAGCCTCGTCCCGGGGGTGAGCGGCGGCACCATGATCCTGGCGGCCGGGGTCTACCCCGAACTCGTGGGCGCGGTTGCGGAGATCACCTCGGGACGCCTCCGGCGCGCCTCGGCAGCCCGCCTCGCGGTCACCGTCGGAGCGGCGCTCGTCGCGGTCTTCGGCGTCGCCGGCGCCGCCCGCGACGCCTTCGTCGCCTGGCCGGTCCTGTTCTTCGCGCTCTTCCTCGGGCTCACGCTCGGCGGCGCTCCTCTCCTCTGGCGGATGGCGGCGCGCCCCGGCCGGGGCTTCGCGGCGGGAGCGGTGGCGGGGGCGGCGGCCGTCGTGCTCCCGATCCTGCTCGCGGGCCGGTGGGCGCCCGCGGACGCCGGACTCGCGGCATCGGCGCCGGCGTTCTTCGGGGCGGGAGCGGTCGCCGCGTTCGCCATGGTGCTGCCCGGAATCAGCGGCAGCACCCTGCTGCTCCTGATGGGGATGTACCTGCCGTTCCTGAACGCCGCGGACCGGCTGGCGGACACGCTCGGCCCGAGTTTTTGGGACCCGGCCGCAATTCTGACGGCCGTCTGGGGCGTCCTCCCGTTCTTTCTCGGCATCGCGCTCGGCATCGCCGCTGCCGCCCGGCTCGTGCGATACTTCCTCGGCGCCTATCCGCAGGCGACCCTCGGCGCGCTCTTCGGTTTGCTGCTGGGAGCCACGGCGGGGCTCTGGCCCTTCCAGACCATGAACGGCGTCTACTTCGCACCGACCGGCGCCCAGATCGTCACCGCCGGTCTGGCCCTCGCCGGCGGGTTCGGGTTCACGTCCTTCCTCGGCAGCGGCCGCCGGCGAGTTGAGTAGCCGCTGATCTCCGATCCACCCTTCCCAAAGGACCCGCACTTCGTGCCCCAGACCTCCACTCCGACCCGAACGTTCCTGAACACCGGCCTTCCGCTCTTCGGGGGGGTCTCCCACCGGGTGGCCGACCTCTCGCCGGAGACGATCACGTTCGGACGGCGCGAGATCGAACTCGCCGAACACGAGATGCCGGGGCTGATGGCAATTCGCGAGCGCTACGCGGCATCCCGGCCACTCGCCGGCGCCCGGATCACCGGATCGCTCCACATGACGATCCAGACCGCCGTCCTCATCGAGACCCTCCTCGATCTCGGGGCGGAGGTGCGCTGGGTGAGTTGCAACATCTACTCGACCCAGGACCACGCCGCGGCCGCGGTGGTCGCGGGACGCGGTGGAGGCGCCGACGACCTCCGGGGACCGCCAGTGTTCGCCTGGAAGGGCGAGACGCTCGCCGAGTACTGGTGGTGCACGGCACAGGCGTTCGACTGGCCGGACGGGCGCGGGCCGAACCTCATCCTCGACGACGGCGGCGACGCCACCCTGCTGGTGCACAAGGGGGTCGAATGCGAGCGCGCCGGGGCCGTTCCGGCGCCGGCATCCGCAGAGAACGAGGAACTCGGGGTCATCTACGGGCTGCTCACGGCCGCCGCCGAAGAACGGCCCGGCTGGTTCGGCGAGCTGGCCGCGGACATCGTGGGGGTCACCGAGGAGACCACCACCGGCGTCCATCGCCTCGCGCGCATGCACCGCGAAGGGTCGCTCCTGTTCCCGGCCATCAACGTCAACGACTCGGTCACCAAGAGCAAGTTCGACAACGTGTACGGGATCCGGCACTCGCTGGTGGACGGCCTGATGCGCGGCACCGACGTGATGCTCAGCGGCAAGCTGGCGGTGGTGCTCGGTTACGGGGAGGTCGGAAAGGGCGCCGCGCAGTCCCTCGCCGGCCAGAAGTGCCGCGTGGTGGTGACCGAGGTGGACCCGATCTGCGCGCTCCAGGCGCTCATGGACGGGCACCAGGTCGTTCGGCTGGAGGACGTGGTCGAGGAGGCCGACATCTTCATCACCGCGACCGGCAACGTCCGGGTGATCGGCGTGGAACACCTGCGGCGCATGAAGCGGAACGCCATCGTCGGGAACGTCGGCCACTTCGACAACGAGATCGACATGGCCGGGCTCGCGGCGGAGCCGGGGATCCGGCAGCAGAACATCAAGCCCCAGGTGGACGCCTGGATCTTTCCGGATGGCCGGCAGATCATCGTCCTCTCCGAGGGCCGGCTGCTGAACCTCGGGAACGCGACGGGCCATCCCAGTTTCGTGATGAGTTCGAGTTTCGCGAACCAGGTCCTTGCGCAACTGGAACTGCACCAGCGGCCGGAGCGCTATGTGCTTGGCGTCCACGTGCTGCCGAAACACCTCGACGAAGAGGTCGCGCGGCTCCACCTCGACAAGCTGGGAGCGCGGCTCACGCGGCTGACCCCGCAGCAGGCCGATTACATCGACGTTCCGGTCGAGGGCCCGTTCAAGCCCGACACATATCGCTACTGATGGCAGCCGAGCCGGAGGGGCCGGAGGTTTCCCGGTCCGCCGATCCAAGGACGGCCGCCCTGGTCGTCCTCTCCTCGGCGGTGCTTCTCGGCGCCGTCTGCGGCGTCGTCTGGCTGCTCTACCGGTTCGTTGCCGCGTTCTCGCACGTGCTTCTTCCCCTCGCGGTAGGAGGACTCGCGGCGCTGGTCTTCAAGCCCTGGTTCCACGCCTTCCGGAAGCGCTGCCGGCTGCCCGCGTGGGCCGCGCTCATCGCCGTCTATCTCTCGGTGGCGGCGGTCGTCACCGGTTTCGCGCTGGTGTTTGGGCGCCTGCTAGCGACCCAGCTCGGCGATCTGGTCCAGCGGGCCCCAACGTTCCTCGAGAACGCCTACGCCTGGGTGGTCGCCGAAATCCCGACCTTCGTGGACTTCTTCGAGAACCACCCGATGGGACAGCAGATCCGGGACTTCGTCCTGAGCCAACAGGCGACCCTTCTCCAGGGGCTCGCCCGCGTCGGGGAACAGGCGGTGGCGGCGAGCGCGGGCATTCTGCGGGGCGTCGGGACGCTCCTCTCCTGGGCGGTGCTGCCCCTCTACTTCGGGTTCTTCCTGCTCTGGGAGCCGCCGCCCGCCGACACCGCCCGGATGCTGCCATTCCTGAAACCCCGGACCCGTGACACGGTGGTCCGGCTTGCCAGCGACTTCGTCTCGATCCTGATCGTCTTCTTCCGCGCGCAGCTCGTGGTGGCGTTCCTCCAGGGCCTGCTGGTCGCGATCGGGTTCACGGCGATCGGGCTCGACTACGGCTTCGTGATCGGCCTGGCACTCGGCGTCCTGACCATCATCCCCTACCTGGGGACCGCAGTCGGGTTCGCCGTCGCGGTGCCGCTCGCCTGGATCCAGCCGGACGGAGGCCTCGTGCTCGCCGCGCTCGCCGCCGGGGTGCTGATCGCGGTCCAGTTGATCGAGGGCTGGATCCTCACGCCCAGGATCATGGGCGACCAGACGGGGCTCCACTGGATGGCGATCATCGTCGCTCTCCTCTTCTGGGGAAGCGCGCTGGGCGGCCTCACCGGCACGCTGCTGGCGATCCCGCTGACCGCGTTCGCGGTGTCGGCGTGGCGGCTGCTCCGGGAGCGCTACGTGGTGGAGGTGGTCTGATTCGGGCCACACTCAACATGCGTTCCCGAGAGGAGCGCGGCATGATATGCCATCATAATTGATATCATGATGGCATGATTCGAATGCAGGTTCAGTTCACGGGCGAACAGGCGGCCGCACTCAAGGAGGCGTCCCGAGCGCGAGGGAGATCCGTCTCCGACCTGGTCCGCGAATCGGTTACCCGCTTTCTCGCGCGGGATGCGGCGCCGACCCGGGAGGAACGGGTGCGGCTCGCGGAGGAGATGCTGGGCGCCTTCGATTCCGGGATTCCGGACCTCGCAGTGGACCACGATCGCTATCTGGCGGAGGACTTCGACGATTGAGCGTGTTCGTGGACACCTCGGCGTTCCTGGCGATGCTGGATCGGGCGCAGCGCCGACATGACGACGTGGCAAAGGCCTGGAGGGGCGCCGTAGCCGCGGGCCGTCCCCTGGTTACCAGCAACTACGTTGTGGTCGAGTCGTTCGCACTCCTGCAGCGCCGGCTTGGCATGGACGCGGTGCGGGTGCTGGTCGCGCGCTTTTTTCCGCTGGTGGAAACCGTGTTCGCCACCGACCAGGTCCACGCGGCGGCGACCTCCGCGTTTCTGACGGCCGGCCGTCGGCAGCTCTCCTTCGTGGACTGCGTCAGCTTCGAACTGATGCGGCAGCGCGGAATCACTGAGGTCCTGTCGCTGGACGCGGATTTCCAGCGTGAAGGCTTCCGTCTGCTGCCGTCCTTATCGGACTGAGGCAAGAACACGCCCGCGCAGGAGGACGTTGCGCGGTGCGCAGCGCGGAGCGCCGCGCGTGCCGGTCTGGAGGGCCCCACCGGGAGAACTGCCCGGCGTTCCAAGCCGGTGGCGCCACTCCGTCGGCTAGCCGAGTACCTCTTCCAGCGCTCCCGCGACCGCGTCGGCGATCTGGGCGAGGTCGGCGGACGTTGAGCACACCGGCGGGGCGCAGACGAAGACATCGCCGCGGAGCCGGCTGAACACCCCCCGCTCGTCGATCGCCTTGAGGAGGCGCGGCCCCACCTTCTCCGAGGCCGGGAAGAGCTCCCGCGTCCCGCGGTCCGCGACCACCTCGACGGCCGCCATCAGACCCTTGCCGCGCACCTCGCCGACGTTCGGGTGGCCACCGCAGGCCTGTTCCAGGTTGCGGATCAGCTCGGCCCCCTTCTCCGCCGCCATCTCCACGAGCCCCTCCTCGCGGATGATGCGGAGGTTCTCGAGCGCGACCGCGCAGGAGACCGGATGGGCGCTATACGTGTAGGCGTGCATCCAGACCGCGTCGCCCTCGTCGAGGGTCGCCGCGACCCGATCCGAGAGGCCGATCCCGCCGAGCGGGATGTGACCCGAGGTGATCGCCTTCGCGAACTGCATGATGTCGGGCTCGATGCCCCAGTGGTTCAGGCCGAAGGTCGTGCCCGTGCGTCCGAATCCGGTGATGACCTCATCCGACACGAGCAGGACGTCGTAGCGGTCGCAGATCTCCCGGATCCGCGGGAAGTAGTCGTCAGTGGGGACGATCACGCCGCCCGCGCCCTGGACCGGCTCGGCGATGAACATCGCGACCGTGTCGGGTCCCTCTTCGAGGATCGCGGTCTCCAGTTCGTCGGCGGCGGCCTCGCCCCGGGTCTTCCCCGGCGGCGGTTCGTAGAAGTAGGGGTACGGCGAACTGATGTGCCGGAACCCGGGGATCCGGGGCTCGAACATGGGCCAGTAGACGCTCATCCCGGTGGCGCACATGGCCGCGAGGGTCACACCGTGGTAGCCCCAGATGCGGGAAATGACCTTGGTCTTCTCCGGCTTGCCGCGGACCTTCCAGAAATAGCGGGCGGTCTTGATGCTCGAATCGGTGGACTCGCCGCCGCCCGAGGTCAGGAAGAACCGGTTGATGCTCGGGTAGGCCATGTCCGCGAGGGTCTCGGCGAGCGCGATGGCCTGCGGATTGGAGCTTCCCGCGTATCCCGAGGCATAGGCCAGCTGCCGCATCTGCGCCGCCGCCGCCTCGGCAAGCTCCGGGCGGCCGTGCCCGATGAAGACATTCCAGAGGCCCGAGAGCGCGTCCACGTAGTCCCGCCCGTCGGCATCGAAGAGCCGCGCGCCCTCCCCGCGCACCCAGACATGGCCGGCGGCGGTCGCCGCGCCCGAGTGGATCGGATGGATCAGGTGTTCGGCGTCCCGCTCGAGGAGCGCCGTCTTGCTGGTTTGGGACATTGGTCTTCCTTCGGTCCTTTCCTGTGGTCTTCTTCGGGCCGGAGCTTCAGCGGCCGGCGGCTTGGTGGCCGACGGCGAGCGCCTCCGGCGAAGTCACGATGAAGACGCGGAATCCCTGCTCGATCCGCATCGCGATGTCGTCGGGGCCCGCGGTGATGCCGCAGGGGACGCCGGCCTCGAGGCAGGCGGCCAGCACGGTCTGGATCGCTCCCTCCACCGCCTCCATGTCGCCCTCGTAGGCGCGCCGCAGGTCGCCGGGACCCGGGGAAACGATGCTGATCCCGGGAACGCTCGTGATCGCGAGCGCGTTCTCGATGCCGATCTGGTCCTCGATGAGCAGGAAGCTGACCAGCTCGCCCGCCGGATCGAGCGGCCACACGCCGGCGCGCGCCGCGTAGTCCTCCGGCGAAACCCCGAAGACCCGCGCCGCTTCGGGGTCCGCGTCCGGGCGGAGCCCGCCGGCCCCCGCGAGGGTCATCGAGGCCACCGCATACCGGGCTTCGTCAGCGGTCTCGACGTGCGGGAAGACGATCCCGTAGGTCCCGGCGTCGAGCCCGGCCGCGGTCCGCTCCGCCGCCTCGTCCATCCCGTCCCGGATCGGCGGAATCCGGAGCAGGACCGGGTGCGGATTGGCGGACCCGCGCCCATCGGGCGGTGACAGCGCCTCCTGGTAGGCGGACATCGTGGGGAGGTCGAAGGGCCCCCGCTCGAGGGAGTAGAAGATGAAGTCGGCCAACTCCTGCTGCGCCATCTCCATCGCCGTTTCCGGGGTCGGCTCTCCCGAGAAGATCCCGAAGACGACCTGACCATCGGCGAGCAACGAGACGACCCGGTTCCACGACGGTCCCCCGCTGCCGGCCGGCTCGGTTTCGCTGGCTTCTTCGTCCGCCGGCATCTCCTCGCCGGCCGGTGGGGAGGAGCAGCCGGCGAGGCTCCAGGCGAGGCCCAGCAGGACCAGACGGCCGGCAGCGGGACGGGAAACGGGGATCTTCATGGGACAGGCGCTCCGCGGGGACGGGCTATCCTACCCGGTCGGAAGCGGCCCGTTCCGCTTGCACACCGTTACCGGATGGCCCCCGGAATCCAGGGATGTTCTCCCCGTGATTTCGGGGGCTTGCGTATTCCCAAGGAGGAGACCACCCATGGCTACCGTCACGCTCGGCGGCACCCCGTTCGCCATCTCGGGCGACCTTCCCGCGGCCGGAGCCGCCGCCCCCGATTTCACGCTGACCGGCGGCGATCTCGGTGACATTTCGCTCGGCGACTACGCCGGGCAGCGGCTGATCCTGAACATCTTCCCGAGCGTGGACACGCCGGTATGCGCCGCTTCGGTCCGCCGCTTCAACGAGGAGGCCGCCGCGCTCGAGGGCGTGTCGGTCCTGTGCGTCTCGCGCGACCTGCCCTTCGCCCACGGACGGTTCTGCGCCGCCGAGAACATCGAGGCGGTGAGCTGCGCCTCGGAAATGCGCGACGGCTCCTTCGGCGACGCCTACGGTGTGCGGATCAGCGAGGGACCGCTGAGCGGCCTGCTGGCGCGCGCGGTGGTCGTCGTGGACGGCGACGGCAGGGTAAGCCATTCCCAGCTCGTTCCGGAGATCAAGGAAGAACCGGACTACGACGCAGCCTTGGCGGCCTGCAGCTGACGGCGCTTTCCGCGCCCCCGCCGGCGAATTCCGGGCGACTACTGCGTGATAGAGTCGCGGATTCCTTGCATCTTCCGGCGCTTTCCGACTTGAGAAACCAGTCTCCCCCACGAAATTGACGGCCGCGCAGGAGGGGGGAGCCGACCTCATGGAACCCCCGTCCGAGGAAGAACTGTCAGCGGAAGAGCTGTCCGAGGAAGAACCGTCCGGCGAGGATCTTGACGGCGGCGGCATCCCGCCGGCCCCGGTTCCGGGGGTCTTCGAACTGGGGGACTTCGTCTTCTATCCGCAGATCGGCCATTGCGACGTCGGGGAGGTGATCCACGACGCCCAGACCGGCCTCGACCTCCTCGAGCTGAACCCGCAGGACTCGACCGGGAACCGGATCCTGGTGCCGGCCGGACAGGCGGCCAGCCGGGGTATCCGCCACGCCGGGGACTCCCCGGGAGTGATCGAGGACGTCCTCGGCTCGGACTTCGAGCCGACCATCGACGACGCCTCCGAACGCCTGGACCTGATCACCGCCCAGGAACGCGAGGGGACGGTCTTCAGCCTCGCCCACGCGCTCAAGCGGCTCCATCTCCGGCACGAGATGAAGACCATCAGCCGCGAGGAGGAGAAGCGCCGCTCCCGCATCCGCAAGTGGCTCGTCGTGGAGTACATGACGGAGAAGGACGGATCGAGCGGCCAGGCGCAATCGGCGATCACCCGCCTGCTCTCCCGGACGATGAACGCCGTCCGGGAGCGCGAGAAGGAAGCCGCCCGCGAACTTCGCAAGCAGCAGCGCGCCGAGCGGAAGGCCGCCGAAGCGGAGCGGAAGGCCCGCCGCCGCGGCCGAAGCTAGCCGGCGGGACTCGCCACCGGAATAGCATCCGGGGGACGATGACACGCCGCTCGCTCTTCGGACGGCCCCCCTCGCCGTCGCCGCCGGTCCCGCCGCCGGCGACGGAGCCCCGCATCGAAACGGCTTCCGCCGAGCGTCCGGGGTCGGCCGCGTCCCCGTTCTCGATCCGTGAGATCAGCGCCCGCGTCCGGGAAGTGCTGGAGGACGGCTTCCCGCGGAGCTGCTGGATCGAAGGGGAACTCTCCCAGGTGGGCCGGCCGGCAAGCGGGCACCTCTACCTGACGTTCCGCGAGGAGAGGGTGGTCCTCGAGGCCATGGCCTGGGCCAGCGACGCCCGCGGCTTCGCGTTCGTGCCCGAGCCGGGGGACCGGATCCGCGCCCTCGGCCGGCTTCGCACCTACGACGGCAAGAGCGTCTACCAGTTCCAGGTCCAGCGCCTCGAGAAGGCCGGAATCGGCGCGCTGCTGCAGGAGCTCCAGCAACGGGAGGCGCGTCTCGAACGCGAGGGGCTGTTCGATCCGGCGCGGAAGCGTGCGCTCCCCTTCCTTCCGCTCCGGATCGGCCTCCTGACCGCTGCCGGCAGCGACGCGTCGGTCGATTTCACGCGAACGGCCCGCAGGCGGTTCCCCGGCGTCGGGATCCGCGAACACCACGCACCGGTGCAGGGCCCCGGGGCGCCGGGAGCGCTGGCCGCCGGGATCCGGGCGCTGGGCCGCCGGGACCTCGACGTCATCGTGGTGGCCCGGGGCGGCGGTTCGGTCGAGGACCTCCTTCCCTTCAGCGACGAGCTCGTGGTGCGCGCGGCCGCCGCCTGTCCGGTTCCGCTCGTGAGCGCGATCGGCCACGAGGCGAACCGTCCCCTTCTCGACCGCGCGGCGGACCTCCGCTCCAGCACTCCCTCGGCGGCCGCCCGCGACATCCTCCCCCTGCGGGAAGACCTGGTCCGCGAGGTCGAGGCGCGCCGGGGAGCGTCGGAGGCCACCGTGCGGCGCGCTCTCCGGGCGGCCGAGGGCCGCGTGGCGTCCTTCCGGACCCACCGGGCGACGGCGGCGCTCCCCGCGTGGCTCGAAGCGGAGCGGCGGGACCGCGGACGGGACCGGTCCACGGCGCTCGAGGCGGCCGGGAGGGCGATCCGGACTCGCGAAATCCGCCTCGACGCCACCCGGAAACGGCTCGACCGGAACCATCCGGCCCGGCGGCTCGCCGAGCAGGCCACCCAGTTGGGCCGTCTCCGCGAGCGCCTCGCCGGCCTGCCCCTCCTTCGCGGTCCGGAGGCGCGGCTCGAGGCGGCCCGGCGCCGGGTTTCGCCGGAGCCGCTCCACCGGCTCGTCGCAGCGGAGCGAGCCGCGCTCGCCACCCGCCGCGCCCAGGGGGGCGCCGCGGTCCGGAGGTCCCTGGAGCGCCGCGCCTTCGTCGCCGGGGCGGCGGGCCGGAAGCTCGGAGACCTCGATCCGCGGGTCGTCCTGCGGCGCGGCTACAGTCTGGCGCTCGACTCCGCGGGACACGCGCTCGCTTCCAGCCGCGGCGTGCGCGTCGGGGACCGCCTGCGACTGCTGCTCGGCGAGGGGGAACTCGGCGCGGCGGTCGAGGAGGTGCGCGCGCCGCCGGCCGCGGCGGCCCCGTCGCCCGCGGGACAGAATTCCGAAGGAAACGAGTCATGAGCGCAGCCGGCGACCCCGCCCCGCCACCTGAAGCGACCTTCGAGTCGCTGGAAGCCGAACTCGAGCAGGTGACCGGGAGACTCGAGGACGCGTCCGTCCCGCTGGAGGAGCGCCTGCAGCTCCACGCCCGCGCCGCTGCCATGCACCGGCGGCTCGAAGCCCTCGTGGAAACGGCGCGGCAGGACACCGCCGAGCCCGGCAAGAACGCCGCCCCGGAGGGTCAGGACGCCGCGGAGCCGTACGAGAAGGTGCGGGACCGCCTGGGCGCGGTCGTGAACGCGCTGGACGCGGACGATCTCCCGCTGGCCCGCGTCGTCGAGCTGCACCGGGAGGCGCAGCGCCTCGCGGCCCGCTGCGAGGCCATTCTCGACGGGGCCCAGGAAGCGATCCGGCAGGCCGCGGCTGGGGCGGGCGGCAGCGGGACGGATCCGGATTCGGATGTCCCCGACTGAGACCGCCCACCCGGCGACGGCGCCGGAAGCGGACGTCGGCGAGTTCCTCGCCAGCTGCGCGCGGGACGTGAACGCGTTTGTGGACCGCGCGCTCCCCGCCGAGACCGGCCCCGCGGCGACGCTGGCCAGCGCCATGCGCTACGCCGTTCTCGGCGGCGGGAAGCGGATCCGGCCGGCGCTGGCGATGGCGTCGGCGATCGCGGTCGGCGGCGAGCGCCGGGACGCCCTGCCTGCCGCCGCGGCGCTCGAGATGATCCACACCTACTCCCTGATTCACGACGACCTGCCGTGCATGGACGACGACGACCTGCGGCGGGGGCAGCCGACGGTGCACGTCCGCTACGGGGAGGCCATCGCCGTCCTCGCGGGCGACGCCCTCCACACCCTGGCGTTCGAGACCATCGCCGGCAGCGATTCCCCGCCGGAGGTGCGGCTCGGATGCGTGGCGCGCCTGGCGGCGGCGGCCGGCCCCGCGGGCATGGTGGGCGGACAGGTGCTCGACATGGAAGCCGAGACCCGGACTCCCGACGCCCGGGGTCTCGAGGCGATCCACCGGGGGAAGACCGGGGCCCTCATCTCCGCTTCGCTCGCACTGGGTGCGCTCGCCGGAGGGGGCAGCGTCCGGCAGGCGGACGCCCTCGCCGCCTTCGGCCGGGAACTCGGGCTCGTGTTCCAGATCGTGGACGACCTGCTCGACGAGGAGCAGACGAGCGCCCGGCTCGGCAAGTCCGCCGGCAAGGACCGCGCGGCGGGGAAGGCCACCTATCCCGCGATCCACGGCATCGAGGGCGCCCGCGCGGAAGGCGCCAGGAGGGCGCAACTGGCCCGCGAACTGCTGGGCGCGGTGGGCAGCGAACCCGGTCCGCCCGTAAATTCCGCCGGGACGCGTCTTCTGGACGCCCTCACGGACCGCATCCTTCACCGAAAGAGCTGATGCCCCGCAACAACGCCGCCCGCAAGAACGCCCGCCCCCGCCGCGGGGCGGCGTTGTCGAACGCCCGCCGCTTCGTCCCTCCCGAGGGGGGCGGTTTCCGGGTCGGGATCGCGGCCAAGATCGCCGCACCCGAGGCGCCCGCCACCACGCGCGGGCTGGCCGGCTGGCTCGAGAGCCGCGGCGCCATCGTCGCTCTCGAGGAAAAACTCGCCGAGGCGACCGACTGGAGCGGGGCCTCGGCGCCCTTCGAGGCGATCGGCCGCGACCGGGACCTCGTGCTGGTACTCGGGGGCGACGGCACGCTGCTGTCCGTCGCCCGCGCGATGGGCGAACGGCAGGTCCCCATCTTCGGGGTGAACCTCGGGAGCCTCGGCTTCCTGACCAACGCTCCGCTCGACCACCTCTACCCGGAACTCGAGAAGATCCTCGACGGCGAGGGCGTGATCGACGAGCGGACCACGCTCCGCACCTCGCTCCTCCGCGACGGCGAGACGCTGGTCGAGGAGATGTCGGTGAACGACGTGGTGATCACCGGCAGCTCCATCGCCCGGGTGATCGAGGTGCGGATCACCACTGCGCACGGCTTCGTCGCCACAGTGCTCGGCGACGGCGTCATCGTCGCCACCCCCACCGGGTCCACGGCCTACAACGTCGGCGCCGGCGGGCCCGTGGTCCACCCCGCGGTCGAGGCGATCGTCCTCGCCCCCATCGTGCCGCTGACGCTGACCCAGCGGCCGGTCGTCTTTCCGGACACCGAGGACCTGACCCTGACGCTCCGGGGCCGGCGCCGCCAGGTGCACGTGACCTTCGACGGCCAGGCGAGCCATCCCCTGCTTCCCGGGGACGTGCTGAAGGTGCGGAAGTCGGAAATCCGGGTCCAGCTCCTCAGCCTTCCGGAAACGAACTACTTCCGGGTGCTGCGCAAGAAGCTGCTCTGGAGCGCCCTGCCCCCCAAACGGGCGCGGGCGACGGTCCCCGAACCGCCCAATCCCACCTGACGCCGGGGGCGCCGCCGGCTTGGAACGCCGGGCAGTTCTCCCGGTGGGGCCCTCCAGACCGGCACCGCGGTGCTCCGCACCGCGCACGTCGCGACGCCGACCTGCCGGAGGGTTCTGTCTCTCGGCGGTTCAGTGCTGGAGGCGGTTGATGACCCGGAAGACGCCCGGGGTGCTGCGGGCGATCGACTCCAGGATCCGCGATTCGATGGCGCTCCGCACGACCCCCGTCAGGGCCACCACGCCCCGCGACACCACGATGTGGATGGGCGGGTTGATCTGGTTGGCGCGGTCCGAGAAGCGGGGGTCCCGGTAGATCCGGTAGAAGAGGGCGCGGCGGAGATCCTGGTCGTTGGGGGAGAGCGGCAGGACCTCGATCTGGTTGTCCACGCGCTTCACGCCGAAGACCTGGGCGACCCGTTTCTCGATCTCCGTCTTCTTGAAGGGCTCGGTGACCGCCCCCCGGAGGATGATCACGTAAGGCTCGTCCATGCCGAAGTTGATGTCGTCGAAAACCGTGTAGTAGGAGTAGCGGAGCACGGCGCTGCGGATCCCGTCGACGAGGTCCTCCATGCTCTCCGGCTCCGCGACCTCGAGGTCCGCATCGACCGCCAGCACTCCCTCGACCTCCTCGGCCCGTTCCACGAGGTCGCTCCACTCCCAGGCGCTGACCACCTGACCGGTCAGCCGCACGACGCCGCTGTTCACGGTGACCCGGGGATCGTTCCCCTCGAGGTCCGCGCGCTCGATCTCCCGGACCACGTCGGCGCGCACCGCGTCATCCGGGCGGATGGCCACTCCCTCGGGACGCGGCGGCGGGGCCGCTGCCGCCTCGTCGTCGGGAACGTCGGCGGCTTCCGGATCGCCGGCGTCCTCCTCCGGGTCCGCGAGGTCCTCCGGTTCGAGGACCGTGATGTCGGTCTCGACGGCCGTGACCCCATCCACGAAGAGGGCGATCTCCACCACCCGCGACTGCGTGGTCTCGTTCAGCACCTCGCCGGCGAGGACCGCCACGCCGTCGCGCACGTCCACCTCGAAGAGCCCGATCGGCAGGTTGGCCTCCTCGATCGCGGCCGTGATCTCGTCTCGCAGGAGCGTGTCGGAGCGCGGCTGGGCGGCGAGGGGAGCCGCCAGCACAACGGAAAGAACGATCGAAACGAGGAGGGTCATGAACTTCTGCATGGATTGTTGCCTGTATCCCCGAAAATGCAACCGTCATGCCGCATGCTCCGGGCTCGGAGCGCCGGCCTCCGGCCGGCATCGCGGCCAACGGCCGCGAAACTGGAACTGAGGATGGCGGCGGGGGTTTCGACCGCCTCTCGGCGGTCGATGCCGGCCGGAGGCCGGCGCTCCGATTACTCGTCCTGGTAGGCGCCCGCGTAGGTCCGCTCTGCCGGGGCGGCGAGCTGGAAGAACACGAGCTGGAGGATGCGGGCGCCTCGGGCGAGTTCGAGCCCGTCCGGGTGGTGCACGGTGAGCAGGGATCCGCTGCGGCCGCGGTAGCCCGAGTCCCAGAGCGCGGTGCCGATCGCCGCGCCGCTCCGGAGCAGCGAGGACCGGGTCCGGCCGATGGCGAACACGTCCGGCGGGATGTTGACGACCTCGTTGTAGCGCACCCACCAGGGGCCGGCGGCGAGCCGGTAGACGCCGTCCGGATCGGGGGCGAGCGGCTCCGGCGACGGGATGCGGCGGGTCGAGTTGTCGAAGTCCACGCGGCCCGGGCCCGCGCCGAAGCGGCTCACCTCGGCGAGGGTGAGGTCCACCCCGTTCATCTGGATCTGCGTCTCGGGGTCCACGAGGCCGGTGAGGAGCGGGGGATCGTCGTTCAGCCGGCGCCGGAGGGCGGCGCCCGCGATCAGTTCCACCTCAGGATCCGCGCCCGAGGATCGTGGGCAGGGTGATGTGCTCCTGGCCCTGGTACTTCCCCTTCTTGTCCCGGTAGCTGACCTCGCAGTCCTCGTCGCTCTCGAAGAAGAGCACCTGGGCGATCCCCTCGCCCGCGTAGATCCGGCAGGGGAGCGGGGTGGTGTTCGAGATCTCGAGCGTCGCGTTCCCCTCCCACTCGGCGTCGAACCCGGTCACGTTGATGATGATCCCGCAGCGGGCGTAGGTGGACTTGCCGATGCAGATGCCGTAGACGTTCCGCGGCATCCGGAAGTTCTCGACCGTGTTCGAGAGCGCGAAGGAGTTGGGCGGAATCACGCAGACCTCGCCCTTGTAGTCCACGAAGCTCTTCTCGTCGAAGTTCTTCGGGTCCACGATCGCGGTGTGGACGTTCGTGAAGATCTTGAACTCGTCCGAGACCCGGATGTCGTAGCCGTAGGCGGAGAGCCCGTAGGAGATGACCCCCTGCCCCACCTGGTGGTCCACGAAGGGATCGATGAGCCGGTGCTCCCGCGACATCCGGCGGATCCAGTGGTCCGGTTTGATGCTCGGCAGTTTCGGGGTCCTCTCGCGGCGGGCTCAGCTCAGCTCGACGCCCGGGAAAAAGTACCCGAGTTCGAAGGCGGCGGTCTCCGGCGCGTCGGAGCCGTGGATCGCGTTGTGTTCGATGGAGGAGGCGAAGCGCGCCCGGATGGTGCCGGGAGCCGCGTCGGCCGGGTTCGTGGCCCCCATCAGGCGCCGCAGCTCGGAGATCGCGTCGTCCCGCTCCAGCGCCATGACGACGGCCGGGCCCGACGACATGAAGTCGGTGAGGCTCGAGAAGAAGGGCCGCTCGCGGTGGACGGCGTAGAAGCCTTCGGCCTCGGCCTTGGTCATCCGGACCATCCGCACGGCGACGATGCGGAAGCCCGCCGCCTCGAGGGCCTGGAGGATGGCCCCGGTGTTTCCGGCAGCCACCGCGTCGGGCTTCACGATGGAAAACGTTCGCATTGCTGGTTCCTGCTATCCCCGGAGCCGGGCTTCCATGGCCGCGCCCATCTCGGCCGGGCTCTCGACGACCGTGCAGCCGGCCGAACGGAGCGCCTCCATCTTGCCGGCCGCGGTCCCCTGCCCGCCCATCACGATGGCGCCGGCGTGCCCCATCCGCCGCCCGGGCGGGGCGGTCTGGCCGGCGATGAAGGCGACCACCGGCTTCCTCATCTCGCGGCGGATGAAGTCGGCCGCCTCTTCCTCGGCGCCGCCGCCGATCTCGCCGATGAGGATCACCGCCCCGGTGTCGTCGTCGGCGGCGAAGAGTTCGAGCACGTCCACGAAGTTGGTGCCGATCACCGGGTCGCCGCCGATGCCCACGCAGGTGCTCTGGCCGATGCCGCGTTCGGAGAGCTGGTGGACCGCCTCGTAGGTGAGCGTCCCGCTCCGCGAGACGACGCCGACGTGGCCCTCCTTGTGGATGAACCCGGGCATGATGCCGACCTTGGCCTGGCCGGGCGAGATGACGCCGGGACAGTTGGGGCCGAGGATCCGGGTACCGCCCGGCGGGACCGTCCGCATGACCCGCACCATGTCGCGGGTCGGTACGCCCTCGGTGATGCTCACCACCAGGTCGAGCCCCGCATCCACCGCTTCCGCGTAGGCGTCGGCGCAGAACGGGGGAGGAACCAGCACGAACCCGACGTTCGCATGGGTCTTCTCCACCGCCTCGGCCACCGTGTCGAACACCGGGACGCCGACCGCGGTCTGGCCGCCCTTCCCCGGCACCACGCCGGCGACCAGGTTGGTGCCGTAGTCGCGGCAGGCCTCGGCGTGGAAGGCGCCTTCGCGTCCGGTGATCCCCTGGACGACAAGGCGGGTCTCGTTTCCGACCAGGACGCTCATGCCGCCTCCTGGCCCGCCAGGCGCTTCACCACCTGTTCGGCCGCGTCGCGCATCCCGTCGGCGGTGGTGAAGTCGAGCCCCGACTCCTCGAGCATCCGGCGGGCGAGCTCCACGTTCGTCCCCTCCATCCGGATCACGATGGGGAGCGTCACCCCGAGCTTGCGGACGGCGTCGATCAGCCCCCGCGCGAGGCGGTCGCAGCGGAGGATGCCGCCGAAGATGTTGATCAGCACCACCCGCACCTCGGGGTCCGAGGAGAGGATGCGGAAGGCGTTTTCGATCTGGTCCGCGCTGGCGCCGCCACCGACGTCGAGGAAGTTTGCGGGGGACGCCCCCGCGAGCTTCACGATGTCCATGGTGGCCATGGCGAGCCCGGCCCCGTTCACCATGCAGCCCACCGAGCCGTCGAGCTTGATGTAGCTCAGCCGGTGCTTACTGGCCTCGACCTCGAACGGCGACTCCTCGTGGACGTCGCGGAGCGCCAGGACCTGCGGCTGGCGGAAGAGCGCGCTGTCGTCCACCGAGACCTTGGCGTCGAGCGCGAGCACGTCGCCGCCCTCGGTGACCAGCATCGGGTTGATCTCCACCTGGCTGGCGTCGAGACCCTCGAAAGCCCGGTAGAGCGCGGTGAGGAACTTCGTCCCGTTCCTGAACACCGGCCCTTCGAACCCGAGCCCGAAGGCGAGGCGCCGGGCCTGGAAGGGCTGCATCCCCATGGCGGGGTCCACCCTGACGGTGAGGATCTTCTCCGGCGTCTCCGCCGCCACCTCCTCGATGTCCATGCCGCCGGCGGCGCTCGCGACGCACATCGGACGGCCGGTCGAGCGGTCGATGATGAAGCTGACGTAGAGCTCGCGGGCGATGGCGACCCCTTCCTCGACGAGGAGACGCCGCACAAGACGTCCCTCGGGCCCGGTCTGCTTCGTCACCAGCGTGGCGCCCAGGATGGCGTCCGCGGCGGCGCGCACCTCGTCTTCGGTCCGGGCGAGGCGCACCCCGCCGGCCTTGCCGCGGCCGCCGGCGTGGATCTGGGCCTTCACCACCACCGGGAGGCCCAGTTCCGACGCGGCCGCAAGCGCTTCGTCCACGCTGAACGCGACCTTGCCCCGCGGGATGGGGACGCCGTACTCGGCGAGGAGCGCCTTGGCTTGGTGTTCGTGGAGATTCATGGGCGGCTAGACGCCGATCTTCTCGGTCAGTTCGCGCACCGCGGCCGCCGAGCGGTCGAGCGCGGCCTGTTCGTCCGGGGTGAGCTCGATCTGGACGACGCCCTCGACGCCCGCCCGGCCGAGCTTCACCGGGACCCCCAGGTAGAGGCCGTCCACGCCGTACTCGCCCTCGAGATAGGCGGCGCAGGGGAGGATCTTCTTCTTGTCCTTGAGGATGGCGTCCACCATCTCGACGATGGCCGCCGAGGGCGCGTAGTAGGCCGAACCCGTCTTCAGGTAGGCCACGATCTCGCCGCCGCCCTTCCGGGTGCGCTCGACGATCCGGTCGATCGCCTCCTGCGACATGAAGTCCGGGAGGGGGATCCCAGCGACCGTCGAGTAGCGCGGGAGCGGCACCATGTCGTCGCCGTGCCCGCCGAGCACGAACGCGTGGATGTTCTCGACCGAGACGTTCACTTCCTGGGCAATGAAGGCCCGCATCCGCGCTGAGTCGAGGACGCCCGCCATGCCGACCACCCGTTGCTTCGGCAGCCCGCTGGCGCGGAGCGCCGTCTGCACCATCGCGTCGAGCGGGTTCGAAACCACCACCAGGATGGCGTCCGGCGAGTGCTCCATCGCCTGCCGGGTGACGCTGCTGACGATCTCGTAGTTCTTCCGTAGCAGGTCGTCCCGGCTCATGCCGGCCTTCCGGGGCAGCCCGGCGGTGATGACCACCACGTCGGAACCCGCGGTGTCGGCGTAGTCGCAGGTGCCGCTCACCTCGACGTCGCTGCCGGTGACCGGGCAGGCCTCCAGCATGTCGAGGCCCTTCCCCTGGGGGATGCCGTCGATGATGTCGATGAGGACGACGTCGGCGAGCTCGGCGTCGGCGAGCCGCTGCGCGGCGGTGGCGCCGACGTTCCCGGCGCCGACCACGGTCACTTTCGGTCGCATTGGCAACCCCCTTTTGCGGTCATCCGGCTGCTCCGCGGTCAGCCCATGTTCCCGATGATCGCGTCGGCGAACTCCGAGGTCTTGAGTTTGGTCGCGCCGTCCATCAGCCGGTGGAAGTCGTAGGTCACCCGCTTCTGGGCGATCGTCGCCTCCAGGGACCGCTCGATCAGGTCGGCGGCCTCGTTCCAGCGCAGGAACCGGAACATCATCACCCCGGAGAGGATGACCGAGCCCGGGTTCACCTTGTCCTGGTCGGCGTACTTGGGCGCCGTGCCGTGGGTCGCCTCGAAGATGGCGTGGCCGGTGTCGTAGTTGATGTTCCCGCCGGGCGCGATGCCGATGCCGCCGATCTGGGCGGCGAGGGCGTCCGAGAGGTAGTCGCCGTTCAGGTTCATGGTGGCGATCACGTCGAAGGCGCTCGCCCGGGTCAGCACCTGCTGGAGGGTGATGTCGGCGATCGTGTCCTTGACCAGGATGCGGTCCTTCCACTGGCCGTTCCCGTGGGAGTCCCATAGTTCGGAGATGCAGCTCTCCACTTCGCCGCGCACCACGGCCCGGCGCTCTTCCGGCATCAGGTCGTAGCCGGGCTCGATCGCCTTCGCGTTGTCCACGGTGCTGATCCCCGAGTCGTGTTCCCGGTTGGACAGGATCCAGCTCTCGCGCTCGCTCACCGTCTCGGCCCGGAACTCCCGCGCCGCGAGGCCGTAGCCCCAGTCGCGGAAAGCGCCCTCGGTGAACTTCATGATGTTCCCCTTGTGGACCAGCGTGACGCTCCGGCGTCCCTGGTCGAGGGCGTAGCGGATGGCGGCGCGGACCAGGCGCTCCGTGCCCTCGCGGCTGACCGGCTTGATGCCGATGCCCGAGGTCTCCGGGAAGCGGATCTTCCGCACCCCCATCTCGTCGCGCAGGAAGCCGATCAGCTTCTTCACGTCCGCGGTCCCCTCGCGGTACTCGACGCCCGCGTAGATGTCCTCGCTGTTCTCCCGGAAGATCACCATGTCCACCTGGTCGGGACGGTGCACCGGGCTCGGCACACCCTGGTACCACTTCACCGGCCGCAGGCACACGTAGAGGTCGAGGAGTTGGCGGAGCGCCACGTTCAGCGAGCGGATGCCGCCGCCGACCGGGGTGGTAAGCGGTCCCTTGATCCCGACCAGGTAGTCGCGGAAGGTGTTGACCGTCTCCTCGGGCAGCCAGTCGCCCGTCTCGTTGAACGCCTTCTCGCCGGCCAGCACTTCGTGCCACTGGATGGCCCGCCGCCCGCTGTAGGCGTTTTCGACGGCCGCGTCGAACACGCGGACACTGGCCCGCCAGATGTCCCGCCCGGTGCCGTCGCCCTCGATGAAGGGAATGATGGGGTTATCGGGGACCTGGAGTCGCCCGTTCTGAATGGAAATGCGGCCGCCCTCGGGCGGCGTCGGGTGGGGTTCGGCGGTCATGAACTCTCTTCGGGAAAGGTGTTTTCGGAGTTAGCGCGCATCCCGAACCCGATCGGGTTCGGTGGAGGGCACACCGGAGTCGCCGCGCGGGGAAGAGCCTGACTCAGCGCCGCCGGATCACCAACGCGGCAGCGAACCATCCCGCGGGTCGCGCGCGCAATTTTAGGGCGATGGGGGCGCTAAGGCAATGGAAGAGATACGGGCCGGGACCGTTTCGCGGACCGCGCGGTCATTGATTCGGGAAGCGCACCCCGATACCTTCCCGCGTCGCTCGTAGTGGGTCGACAAGGAGGATCCGGTCTTGAAGCGAACGACTGCCGTCCTCGGGCTGTTCGCGGTGGCGGCGGCCGGGCTCGGGCTCGCTGTTTCCGGG
>VXWI01000055.1 GCA_009835985.1 Acidobacteriota bacterium
GCATGATCGGACCGGGCTGGAACGGCTCCACTTGACATGGATACTCCCAGCCCCGGCACTGACCCGGGATATCGACACGGAGGTGAGGGCCGAAGAGTGGCCAAACCGAAGAGGTGCGGGCGCTTGCGCGGATGTGAGGCGTTGCCGAGAGTGACGAAAAGTCCCGCACACGGGGGGTGTCGTTCATTCGTCACCGGAAACCGACACCATTCGTCACGCATCCCGTTGCCGCCTGACGGCACCGCCGCGCCGTCCCTGAGGGCCACACTGCGCGCGCTGGTGCGCTGAGAGAGCTGGCTGGAGGCGGGCGGCAGGGTGCCGATCCTCGTCGGCCAGGTCGAAGACCTCGGCCGAAGAGGGCTCCGTTCGATGGGTCGCCGTGCTCTTCGGTGTCCACACTGACGGTCCGGGGACCGCTCATCCATAAAGCCGGACCACGTTGTCTTGGACCGCCGTGAGGAACGCCGCCCACTGGTCCATGAGCACCCGGCGCCGGACCAGCAGGTCACTTCGGAAGTAAGCGCCCTCGACCCCCCCGACGGTGTGCGCCAGTGCGGCCTCAGCGATCTCCCGCGGCTTTCCCGTCTCCGCGCACCAGTCGCGGAACGTGCTGCGGAATCCGTGAACGGTTGCCCGAGCGGCGAGGCCCTGGTTCCGCAGGATCTTCGTCAGGGTCATGTTCGACAGCGGCCGGCCCGACCGGAGCGGAGACGGAAAAACCAGCCCGCTCCCGTCGTCCAGCGACCGCGCCCGCTCCAGAGTGGCCAGTGCGGCTTCACTCAGCGGCACGCGATGGGTCGCGCCTCCCTTCATCCGATCCGCCGGAATGCGCCATTCGCGAGCTTCCTTGTCAATCTCCGGCCAGGTCGCACCGCGAGCCTCGCCGGATCGTGCCGCGGTCAGGATCAGGAACCGGAGGCAGAGTTTCGCCGCCTGGCTCGCTTGGGACGCCTCCACCGTTTCCAGTGCTCTCGCGACCTCGGAATACGGCAGCGCCCGGAAGTGCTGCTTGACGGCGGGCATCTTGGGCAGCGCGCCATCGATCCCTTCGCCAGCCACGTTCTCCGACACGTAGCCGTGGGCCCAGCACCAGCGCAGCACGGCCCGGATTCGCTGGCGCACGCGGCGCGCCGTCTCCGGACGTGTCGTCCATATGGGCGTCAATACCCGGAGCACGTCCTCCCGGCGGATTCGATCCACAGTCAGGTTGCCGAGTACCGGATGGGCATGGCGCTCGAGGGTCGCGATCCAGTCGGTGGCGTGCTTGCGGTTCCGCCAGCGCGGCCGGAGGGCGTCGCACGTACTGGATGCGGCCTGCCGGAAGGTCGGCGTCTTGGCTCGGCGCTTCGCGGCGAGCGGATCGCCGCCGGAGCGCGCGAGTCGCCGGTTTTCGTATGCCTGGGCGCGCGCCTCGGCGAGAGTCACCAGAGGAAAGCCGCCCAGCCCGAGATCGTGGCGGCGTCCATCGATCGCCAGCCGTTGAATCCAGGACTTCGATCCGCCGGGTGCGATCCGGAGGTAGAGCGTCGGGTCCGCCCGATAGAGGCCGGGTTCAGCGAGCGATTTGGCCCTTGCGACTGTGAGTGTTCCCATAGCTACCCAACGTGTTGCCCCACGCACTACAAGGGACTATAGGAGAAGCAGTCGAACAATGCAAGACCATAAGACGTTGCAAAAAGGAGTATTACTACGGTTTCTCGGGAACCGTAGGGAACGCCAAGACCACCCCGGTGGCGGAGGGGGAGGGATTCGAACCCCCGGACCCTTCCGGGCCAGTGGTTTTCAAGACCACCGCCTTAAGCCGCTCGGCCACCCCTCCGGTACGGGATTGTGCCGCCGGGCAGGCGGCGTGCCGGCTACTCCGGCTTCGGAAGGGCGTCCAGCATCGCCTGGGCCTGGGCGGCGGCGGCGCTCTCCGGCTCCACCTCGATCGCCATTTCGAACTGTTCGGCAGCGGCGGGGAAGTCACCCATGTTTAGGTACACGATGCCGATCTGTACGAACGGCTCGGCCCAGTCCGCGCGCCGGTCGGCGGCGATCAGGTAGTACTCGATGGCCTTTTCCGTCTCGCCGTTCTGGAAGGAGATCTGGGCCACGTTGTAGGGGATGACCTCATCCTCGGTGGAATCCACCGCCTGCTCCCAGAAGGCGAGCGCCCCATTCATGTCCGAGTCGGCCATCGCCATCTCGCCCAGTGACACGAGGGCCGCCGCGTTGCCGGGTTCCTGGTCCAGAACGATCTGGTAGGCCGCTTTCGCGTCATCTGGCCGTCCGAGTTCCCGGAGCACCGCGGCCCGGTTCAGGTTGATCTGGTAAACCGTCGGATCCGCCGTGAGGACTTCGTCGTACATCGTGAGCGCCTCGTCGAAGCGCCCCGCCTGGTGGAGTTCCTGGGCTTCCGCAAGGAGACCGCCGCCGGTTCCCGCGGACCGGCCCATCTGGGCGCGCTCCAGAACAAGGTCCATGTCGGGGTTCTTCCCCGCCTGCCGCATCGGCGCCTGGTAGTTGTAGGGCATGAATCCCGACGCCTGCACCGAGAAGTCGTAGGCGCGCGACCGGAAACCCAGAATCGCCCAACGCCCGCGCTCATCCGTGGTGGCCTCGAGGACCCGCCCCGAGTCGCCGGCCTGTGCGGTGACGGTGGCCCCCTCGATCGGGTTGCCTTCCTGGTCCTTGACCGTTCCGGACACGCGGCCGGTGCCCATCTGGGCCATGGCTGTCTGCGCTACAAACAGCAGCCCGAGCGCAACGAATCCGGCCTTCTGAATCGTGTTTTTTCTCATCGGAGATCTCCTTCGCCTGGGAGGTCGGGGCTCCCTTCGGGCGGTCGCCCCTTCCGCCCGCACCCGGCTGGCTGGGAAGCAGGGACTCGAACCCCGATTCCACGGTCCAGAGCCGTGTGTCCTGCCATTGGACGACTTCCCAGTGTCGCGGGAACACATGAGGATAGCAGGATTCAGTGCCACTCGCCCCCGCGCCGCCGACGCGCCAACGCCGGTGTACCATCCCCGTCCCGGCGGCGAAACCTTCGTCCGAGACGGGCGCTGGAGAGGTGCTGGAGTGGCTGAACAGGGCTGCCTGCTAAGCAGTTGCGCGGGATACCGCGCCGAGGGTTCGAATCCCTCCCTCTCCGCCGCGCCGCCGGCCCGGCATCGGGTGATCGCGGCGGCTGTCCTGAGCGCCATCCTCGCTGCGCTTCCCGCACCCGGAGCCGCACAGCCGACCGGCGGGGTGGACGGCGTCGTGCTCGACGCCACCGGCGGGGTCCTGCCGGGCGCCCGGGTGTCCCTCGTGCTTCGGGGACGCGGGGTCCGGCGCGAACAGGCTGCCGGACCGTCGGGACGGTTCGGGTTCGCCGGACTCGAGCCCGGCACCTGGACCATCACGGCGGCGCATCCCGGGTTCGAGGACTCGCCGCCGGCCGAAGTCGCGGTGGACGCGGGGTCAGTCGTCGAAATCCGAGTGCAACTGGCGCTTGCCGGGATCACCGAGAGCGTCGCGGCGGTCTCGCGGCGCCTCCTGGACCTGCGCGGCAGCGGCGTCCGGGAAACCATCGACCGGCCGGTGCTCGAGGACCTGCCCAACACGCGCGACATCTGGACGGTGCTGGAGCAGACGCCGGGAGTCATGATGTCCAAGATCAACGTGGGCGGGGCCGAGAGCGGCCAGCAGTCCCTATTCTCGGCAGCGGGCTCGGCGTGGACGCAGAACCAGTACTACCTGAACGGCGTGAACGTGACCGACCCCGCGGCGATGGGGGCCAGCATTGCCTACTACTCCTTCGACAGCTTCGAGGAGATCGAGGTGTCCACCGCGGGACACCGTGCGGAAATCCAGACCCCGGGCGTCTTCCTGAACATCGTCACCCGCAGAGGCACGAACCGGTTCGCCGGCGGCGGCAGCTTCTTCTACGAACACGAGCGGTTCCAGGCGGAGAACCTCGACGATGCTCTCCGCGCCCGGGGCGTGGGACAGGCGAACCGTCTGAAGTCGCTCTTCGACGGGAGCGTGGAACTCGGCGGCCCCGTACAGCGTGACCGCGCCTGGTTCTATGTCAACGTTTCCAGGTTCCGGGTCGAACCGTTCCTGCCGGGGTTCTTCTTCGAAGGCGGCGAACCGGGCGTCGATCTCACCGAACTGAACAACGTCCTGGCCCGAGGCAGCTTGCGCGTGGCCGAGGGACACGAGATCGGACTCTTCTTCTATCGCAACGGCAAGTACCGGCCCTACCGCGGAGCGAGCCTGTTCCGTCCCCGTCCGGAAAACACCTTCCATCAGGACTCGGTCAGCACGCTAGGGCAGATCTCCTGGTCCGGCGTGTTCGGCGAGTCGCTGCTCGTGGAAGCGCGCGCCAGCCGCCTGGATCTCTACTTCCCGTACGGACAGCAACCCGACCGGGAGCCCGGGATTTCCCGCTGGGAGTTGAACACCGGCATCTGGTACGGAGGCTCGGGGACCAACACCATCTACGAGCGGGACCGCTGGCAGGGGAGCGCAACCGCCTCGCTCTTCCGGGACGGGCTCTTCGGGGGCACGAACGAGTTCAAGGTGGGCATCGAGACCACTGTGAGCCCGGGCCGCACCACCCATGACCTGCACGGGGGCATCGTCTACATCCACGACCGGGTGCGCCCCATCGAGGTCACGCTCTACAACGACCCGGTGGCGGTCCGGAACTTCACCCGGAACGTCGGTCTCTTCGCCCAGGACAGCCTGGTCCGCGGGCGGCTGGTCCTGGAGATCGGGCTCCGCGCCGACTGGTGGGGCGCCGGCTACCCCGACCAGGACAACGCCCCGGGAGCCTGGGATGAGGCATTCCGCGGCTTCGGAATCCCCCGGCAGGTGACCGGTGAACCGTCCCTCGTGTCCTGGCTGGGCGTGGCTCCGCGCTTCGGCGTCAACTACCGGCTCACGGAAGACGGCAACACGCAGATCCGGTTCAGCGCCGGGCGCTACCTCCACCAACTGGGTCTGAGCGTTCCCGGCTACGGAAATCCCAACGCCCGGTCGTCCGCGAGGTTCCGCTTCGACGACCGGAACTTCAACAACCTGGTGGACGCCGGCGAGGTGGACTTCTCCCAGCCGCTCCGCGTCTTCATTCCCGTGAGGAACGAGGTGGACCCGGATCTCCGGCAACCCTTCACCGATGAACTGACCCTGGGCATCCATCGCGAGGTGCCCTGGGGGGTCACCCTCGGCCTCACCGGCATCCTGCGCCGCGAGCGGAACCTTCTCGAAGACACGGACATCGGCGTCCCGGCGACCGCCTGGCGCCCGGTTCCCCATCTCGATCCGGGCCGCGACTTCGTCCGTGGCAGCGAAGACGACGTCCCGATCACGCTCTGGCTCCAGGACCCGGCAACCCGCGGAGCGAGCCGCTTCCGGTTGTACAACCCGGGAATCGGCTCCAGCTACCAGGGGCTCATCCTGGAAGCCCGGAAGCGGTACGCGGCGGGCTGGCAACTCCTGGCTTCGGTCACCGTGAGCCGCTCGATCGGTTGGCTGCCGGGTCCGGGCGACCAGATCGACGAGGCCACCGGGTTCCCGGGCCCCCTCCTGGACAACCCGAACCACGGGGATCTGCACGAGGGCCCGACGTACTGGGACCGTCCGTTCATCGCCCGGGTGTCGGGAAGCTACCGCCTGCCGTGGGGTTTCGCGGTGGCGGGCTCCTTCCGGGCGCATTCCGGGTGGCCCAACTACCGGTCCGTCATCTTCACCGAGACGCTGGACGGCAGACCGCTTCCCCAGGGCAGCACCGAGGTCATTGTGGAACCCCCGGGCGCGGCCCGGTCACCGGCGGTGCCGATCCTCGACCTCCGCCTCGATCACCGGCTGGAACTGCCTGGCGAAGCCGAGTTCTCCACGTACTTCGACGTCTTCAACGCGCTGAACCTGAACAACGTGGTGGGCGAGGGATCCCGCGACGATTCGTTCGGGGCGGTGG
>VXWI01000076.1 GCA_009835985.1 Acidobacteriota bacterium
CCCTCTATTCGGAGCGCAGCGCGACGATCGGGTCGAGCCGCGACGCGCGCCGGGCCGGGTACCAACCGAAGAAGACCCCGCCCCCCATCGCGAGCACGGCGGCCCCCCCGATCGCAATCGCCGGAATCAGGGTCCGCCACCCGAACATGGCTTCGACGAGCGTCGAGGAGAGCCCGCCCAGTCCGACCCCGAAGAGCCCGCCCAGCGCGGCGAGGCCGATCGCCTCCGCGAGGAACTGCCACATCACGTCGCGGCGCCGCGCCCCGACGGCGAGCCTGAGTCCGATCTCCCGGGTGCGCTCCGTGACCGCGAGCAGCATGACGTTCATGATCCCGACGCCGCCCACGATCAGGGAGACGCCGGCGAGCGCGCCGAGCAGGAGGGTCATCGTCGAAGTCGCGCGGTTCAGGGTGCCCACCATCTCCTCGGAGGTGACCTCATCCAGTTTGGGCATGGAGGCGAGCACGAAGGCGGCGGCGGTCGTGTAGAGCCCCTGGGTCAGCGCTTCGGTGGCCTGCGTGCGCACGACGAAGTCGTCCGGCAGGCGCGTGCCGCGCCGGAAGGAGTGCGGGGCGCCGGACTCCGCGGGCGGCGCCGCGCGGGTCAGCTCGTGGCGCTCGCGCAGCAGGTTGGCCACGTCCCGACCCACCCGCGAGGCGTCGCCGGCGCGCTCGGTGGCGATCGCGACGGCCTGCAGGTAGTCGCGCCCCACGAGATCGGTCAGCAGGGTGTGAGGGACCATCGCCGCCTCGGCCAGGCGCCGGTCGGACGACTGGTAGACCCCGACCACCTCGAACTCCCGCTCCCGGATCACCACCGTGCGGCCGACCCCCGAGCGGCCGGGGAAGAGATCGGCCTCCACCGGCGAGGAGAGCAGCACGACGGGACGCCGGTTCTGCACGTCGCCGGCGCTGAAGTTCTCGCCGTCGAGGAACCGCACCTGGTAGATCCGGGGTCCCTCCGCCGAGACCCCGTGGACCTGGGCGAAGGAGTCGCCGGTGTCCGCGAGCAGGGCCGTCCGCTCTTCCACGACCGGGCTCACCATCGCGACGTCGGTGATTCCCCGGATCGCCTCGGCGTCTTCCGGCGTCAGCGTGTCCGCCCGGCCGAAGCCGGAGGGGATGTTCACCGCGTCGCCGCCCCGGATGTAGTTGCCGGCCCGCACCACGATGATGTTGGTCCCGGCGGAACGCACGTCGTCGGCGACGGCCGCCCGGGCGCCGGAGCCGAGTGCGGCCATCGTGATCACGGAGGCGACGCCGATCACCAGACCGACCAGGGCGAGCACGGTCCGCAGGGGATTTGCAGTGAGGGCGGCGCCGGCGGTCCGGAACGGGAGCGGGGCTTCCACGGCATGCGGAGTCTAAGGGACACCGCGCCGCGGTCGAATGGCGCGCCAAGTGGCCAGCATGCCGTCATTCTTCGGCGTTTTTTGCCGTGCTGACAAGCAGCGCGGCATCAATCTTCATCCCTCCGGCTACGCATCGGGGAGAACGACGACCGCCGACGCGAAGCCACCGAAGGTTCCTCGGGTTGACAGATGCCCACGAGATTCAAGAGAATTGACGGTTCGGCTCCAATAAACTGAATATTGGGACGAAGTTTCTGGATTCTGGCACTCGCGGGCGCCGGATCAATCATCCCATTTAGAACGACTTAGGCGGAGAAAAACCCCGGTTGCGGCTTCTGGTCCGACCGTTGCTCTTTTCCGGCTGACATCTTTCTCCTTTCCATGCTCCCGACCCCATAGGAGGACCAAGCAGCATGAGAAAACTCATTCTCTTTACGCTGCTGGTGGCGTGGCCGAGTGCGGCCCTGTCCCAGCAGATCTACGGACGCCTCGAGGGCGCCGCGAACGACGCGCAGGGGCTCGTCCTCCCCGGAGTGACGGTCACCCTCGAGTCCGACGAACTCGTGGCCCCCCGGTCCGCGACCACCGACGTGGACGGTTCCTACCGGTTCGCGCAGCTCGTCGCGGGCAGCTACAACATGACCTTCGAACTCGGCGGCTTCCAGACCGTCGTCTTCGAGGACATCACCGTCGTCGGCGGTTCGACCTTCGAGATCAACGCGACGATGGACATCGCGACCGTCGCCGAGACCGTCACCGTGACCGGTGAGTCCCCGGTGGTGGACGTGAAGACCACCGGCGTGTCGGCATCGTTCGACACCACGCAGCTCGAAGACGTCCCCTCCGCCACCGACATGTGGGCGGTCCTCCAGCAGAGCCCGGGCGTCCGGATGCGCGGCTACGACGTGGGCGGGTCCCACAAGAGCCAGCAGTCCGGCTACGAGACCTTCGGAGTCCGGGGGCAGAACCGGATCATCAACGACGGTGTGAACACCACCGAGGGGACCGGCGGCGCGGGCGGTTACTACGACTTCTACGCGATCGGCGAGTTCCAGGTGTCGGCGCAGGGCGCGGACGTGGAATCGAACACCCCGGGCGCGACGGTGAACGCGGTGTGGAAGAGCGGCGGTAACGACTTCTCCGGGACCGAGCACTTCGCCTACGAGCCGCCGGACATGATCGCCGACAACATCACCTCCGACCTCACGAGCCGGGGCGGCACCTCGGCGCCGGTGATCGAGTTCTACGAGGCGCACATCGACCTCGGCGGCCCGATCGTCCGGGACAAGGCGTGGTTCTATGGCGCCTACAACCGGTTCGTCATCGACCGGATCATCTCCGGGCAGCCCGAAGATCAAGGCACCGACCTCGGCGACTTCGACATGTTCACGGTGAAGGCGAACTGGCAGATCACCGATCGGGACCAGTTCATCACCTTCCACCACTGGTCGCTGAAGCAGAAGCCCTTCCGCGGGCTTTCCGCGAACCGCCCGGCCGAGTCCATCCTCGCGCAGGACTCGTGGTCCTGGTTGCACAAGGCCGAATGGCAGCGGGTGTGGAGCGACCGTCTCTACAGCAACATCCAGGTGAACCACTTCGGGTTCGGCTGGCCGATGACCCCGGCCGTGGACCCGGCCACGGCGCCGCCACGCTTCGACAGCGGCACCAGCTTCTGGTCCGGCGCGGGTTGGCGGCCTTTCACCTTCAACCGCTGGAAGCCGCACTCCACCGGCCAGTTCAACTACTACCTGCCGACCGAGAGCGGAAGCCACGATCTGAAGTTCGGCTGGGACATGCAGATTGACGAGCGGCAGTTCGGCTGGAACGCGAACTCCGGCGCGGTCCGCTACCTCGACAACAGCAGCCAGGATCCGCCGCGGCCCCACAACGTGAACGAGATCCACTTCCAGAGCTTCCCCAACTTGAACTACGACCGGAACACCCACATCGACGCCTACTTCCAGGACGTGTGGACGCTTTCCGACCGCCTGACGGTCAACGCCGGCGTGCGCTTCGGCAGTCAGCGGATCGGCTACCTCGGTTCGAACAACGTTCCCGGTGGCGCGTGCGACGCGACGCTCGGATGCCTCCGGGAAATCGCGGACGTTGATGCCAACGTCGCGGCGGCGCTGCCGCTCCTGTTCGGCTCGGGCGCCCAAGTCCCAGCCGAGAGCAACGTCATCAGTTGGTGGAACATCGCCCCGCGCCTCGGCTTCACCTATGACGTGACCGGCGAGGGACGGAGCGTGGTCAAGGGCTACTGGGGCCGCTACTACCACAACATGAACAGCGGCTGGCAGAGCACCAACCCCGGCGGCAACAAGAACGTCACCTACACGTTCCTCGACCAGAACATGAACGGTCTGTTCGACGGTGTGCACGAGTTGGGCGAACGCCTCGGCGGCAGCACCGGCGCCGGCCTCGGCCAGGACTTCACTCGGCCTCCCGTTGGCGCCGCCGTGGACCCGAACACCACGCAGCCCTACGTGGACGAGGTGAGCGGCTCGTTCGAGCAGCAGATCGGGAACGACCTCGGGTTCCGCGCCTCGCTGGTGCACAAGCGCCAGACTGGTGCGTTCCTCGAGCCGGTGAATATCGCCCGCGCCGGCAGGCTGACCAACCAGAAGCAGGTTCCCTGCCCGGCTTCCTGTCCGGACGGGCTCGCCGGCACCATGCTGACGGTCTACGACCTTCCGGACGGCGCTCCGACGAGCGAGAACCTCATCACCAACGTGCCGGAGGGCGAAGCCGACTTCAACTGGACCACGATTTCACTGGGCGTGAACAAGCGGTTCCGGAACAACTTTTTCTGGAACGCTTACTTCGACTACCAGTGGCGGAACGAAGGCCGGACCCCGGGCCAGAGCACGAGCCCGCTGACGACCGACCCGGTTGGCGTGGGCTGGACCTACCAGTACGGGTTCATCCCGCTCATCCAGACCGTCTCCAACTGGCAGTTCAAGGGCGCCGGGCGCTATGTCATGCCCTATGACATCGGCGTGGCCGGCACGCTTCGCCTGGTCAGCGGCTTCCCGTGGGCGCCGCTGCTGAGCGTGGGCATCGGAAACGTCGGAACCCAGACGATCTTCCTGGACGACCTGGGCAACCGCACCTCGGACAACGTCTCGATCGTTGACCTCCGGGTGGACAAGGGCTTCCAGCTCGGCGACAGCGCGGAGATCGAGTTCATGTTCGACATCTTCAACGCGCTGAACAACGCGTCGGAGACCAACTTCATCATGCGCGCCGGCAGCCGGTACCGGAACACGATCGAGTGGATCCAGGGCCGCACGATCGGCCTCAGCGCCCGCCTGACCTTCTAGGACCTCCTAGCTCAAGCACCTTCAAGGCCCGCCGCCCTTCGGGGCGGCGGGCCTTTTGCGTCTGCGCACTCCGCGCGGTCCGACACAGCTGCGTTCGTCCGGCTCGATGGTCGTTCCAGATTCAAAAAAAGCAATCGTCGGGTCACGAAGACGAACGGTCGGTCTGATTCTTGGACACGTTCCAATGAAGGCGGTCTCTCATCTCCAATGAGAACCGGAACCAGGAGTTCAGTTCTCGGATTCCGACATGGCCTGTTGAAGATCTAGTTGGCCCATTTAGAGGGACTTAGCCAGCAGATCGATCCGTCTCGGTCGGCTGGTCCCCCCGTTGCTCCTCCCGTCGGCATGTTTCCAGTTCCATGCTCCGGATCCCCAAGGAGGAACAGCAGCATGAAAAGAATCCTTCTCTTTACGCTGCTGGCGGCATGGCCGACTTCGGCCGTGTCCCAGCAGATCTACGGACGCCTCGAAGGCGTCGCGAACGACGCGCAGGGCCTCGCGCTACCCGGAGCGACGGTCACCCTGACGTCCGACGAGCTTGTCTCGTCCCGCAGCGCGACGACCGACGTGGACGGGTCCTACCGGTTCGCGCAGCTCGTCGGCGGCAGCTACAACCTGACCTTCGAACTGGACGGTTTCCAGACCGTCGTGTTCGAGGACGTCACCGTGGTTGGCGGTTCGACCTTCGAGATCAACGCCGCCATGGACATCGCGACCGTCGCGGAGACCGTCACAGTGACGGGTGAATCCCCCGTCGTGGACGTGAAGTCCACCGGCGTATCGGCGACCTTCGACACGACCCAACTCGAGGACGTCCCTTCGGCCACCGACATGTGGGCGGTCCTCCAGCAGAGCCCGGGTGTCCGGATGCGCGGCTATGACGTGGGCGGGTCCCACAAGAGCCAGCAGTCCGGCTACGAGACCTTCGGGGTCCGAAACCAGAACCGGATCATCAACGACGGGGTCAACACCACCGAAGGCACCGGCGGCGCCGGCGGCTACTACGACTACTACGCGATCGGCGAGTTCCAGGTGTCCGCGCAGGGCGCGGACGTGGAGATGTCCACGCCGGGCGCGCAGGTGAACGCCGTCTGGAAGAGCGGCGGTAACGATTTTTCGGGGACCGAGCACTTCGCCTACGAGCCCCCCGAGTGGATCAACGACAACATCACGTCCGATCTCGAGAGCCGGGGCGGAACCTCGGCGCCGGTCATCG
>VXWI01000108.1 GCA_009835985.1 Acidobacteriota bacterium
GGCCCCCCGGGGGGGGGGGGGCGCCCCCCCCCCCGTGCCGGTCTGGAGACCGGCGTTCCAAGCCGGGGGTGTCACAGCGCTGAGAGCCGATGGCTACGCGTGTTGGCATTCCACGCGGCCATCAAGGCTGGTTTCGCGCTCCCGCGCGATGCCGGCCGGAGGCCGGCGCTCCGACCCGGTCGAATCCGACCCGATCCGCTAGCATCGCCCGCCGCATGACCCCGGGCGCCCGCGAACTCACGCCCACCGAGATCGAGGACCTCGCTGCCGGCGCCTGGATCCTCGGGGCAGGGGGCGGGGGAAATCCCTACCACTCGCTCCTGAACCTGCGGGCGGAGGCCGCGCGCGGGTTTCGGCCGGTCGTGATCCCCGCCGAGTCCCTGGCCGACGACGACCTGGTGGCGGTGGTCTCGACCATGGGGGCGCCGCTGGTGGGTGAGGAGCGGCTCCCCGACCCCGATGTCGCCGCCCGTCCGGTCGAGGTGCTCGCCGAACGCCTCGGCAAACCCTTCGCGGCGGTCATGTCGCTCGAGATCGGCGGGTCGAACTCGCTCCAGAGCTTCCAGGTCGCGTCCCGCACCGGCCTCCCGGTGGTGGACGCCGACTGCATGGGCCGCGCGTTCCCGGAGGCCCAGATGACCACCTTCGCGATCGCCGGGCTCCGGAACTATCCCTTCTGCCTCGCCGACATCCGCGACAACGTGGTGATCGTGGAGCGCGCCGCGAGCTGGCAGTGGCAGGAGCGGCTCGGCCGGGTCGCGGTGACCGAGGTCGGTTCCATCGCCGCCACCGCGAAGGCCCCGCGGACGGGCCGGGAGATCAAGGACCACGCGATCCTGGGCTCCGTCACCCGCGCCATCCGGATCGGCGCCGCCGTCCGCGGGGCCCGGGAGCGGGGCGACGATCCGGTGGACGCCGTCCTGGCCTCGGAGGGCGGCCTGCTGCTCTTCACCGGAAAGGTGTCCGACATGGAGCGGCGCACCACCCGCGGCTTCCTGCGCGGGGTGGCCACCATCGCCGGACTGGGTGCCGATCGCGGATCTACCATGAAGCTTCACTTCCAGAACGAGTTCGCGGTCGCCTTTCGGGACGGCGAGCCGGCCGGCATGACGCCGGACATCCTGACCGTGGTGGACTCCGCGACGGGCGAAGCGCTCGGCACCGAGGTCATCGCCTACGGCCAGCGGGTCCGGGTGATCGCGCTCGAGTCCCCCAAGGCGCTCCAGACCGAAGCGGGGCTCGAACTCGTCGGGCCCCGGGCCTTCGGCTTCGATCTCGACTTCAGGCCGCTGTTCCCGTGAGCGGCTCCGCCGGAACCGCAGCGCCCGGCGGCGCCCACTCCGGCGGCAAAGTCCGGCCCGCCCTCCCGGTCGGCGAGTTCGTCCCGCTCGCCGCCCTCCTGATGTCGCTCGTGGCGCTCGCGATCGACACCATGCTGCCCGCGCTGCCCGCGATCGGCGAGGACCTCGGGGTGGCGCGCCGGAACGACGTGCAGTTCGTCATCACCGCGCTGTTCGTCGGACTCGGCATCGGTCAACTCGTCTTCGGTCCGCTCTCCGACCGGGTTGGCCGGCGACCCGCCATCCATGCGGGCCTCGTCCTCTTCATGGCCGGGTGTCTGATGAGCATTTTCGCCCCGACCTTCGAGGTGATGATCTCGGGCCGGGTCCTTCAGGGCGCCGGAGCGGCGGGACCGCGGGTCGTGACGCTGGCTCTCGTGCGCGACCAGTACGAGGGACGCCGGATGGCCCGGCTCATGTCGTTCGTACTCGCCGTGTTCATCTTCATCCCCACGATCGCGCCGGCCCTCGGTCAGGCGATCCTCTGGGTGGCGGGCTGGCGCGCGATCTTCACGATGTTCTTCGCCATCGCCGTCATCGCCTTGTTGTGGTTCGCGCTGCGCCAGCCGGAGACCCTTCCCGCCGCGCGCCGGCGATCGCTCGCTCCCCGCGCCCTCGGGAGGGACGTCCTTGAAGTTCTCAGGATTCGTTCGGCGCTCGGGTTCACGCTCGCCAGCGGCTCGGTGTTCGCGCCGTTCATCGCCTACCTGAGCTCCGCCCAGCAGATCTTCCAGGAGGCCTACACGACCGGCGCGCTCTTCCCGGTCTATTTCGGAGGACTGGTGCTTGCCGTTGGCGGCGCCTCGCTCGCGAACGGCCGCCTGGTGATGAAGCACGGGATGCGCCGGCTGTCGCTCACGGCGGCCGTTGCCACGGTGCTGATCTCGATCCCCATGTGGATGCTCACGTTCGCCTTCGGGGGACTTCCGCCGCTCTGGTTGTTCAGCGTCTACCTGCTTGCCGTCTTCTTTGCCTTCGGACTCCTCTTCGCCAACCTCAACGCGCTGGCCATGGAGCCGCTCGGCCACCTCGCGGGAGTAGGGTCGTCGGTCGTGTCGTCGCTCTCGGTCTTCATCGCGGTACCGCTCGGAACGGTCGTGGGTCTCAGCTTCGACGGGACCATGTTCACCCAGATCGCCGCCTTCGCGGTGTTCGGGGCCGGCGGTTTCGTGGCGATGCGCTGGGCCGGTCGCGGCCGCGCCGCAGGACCGGATCCTGGCTAGTTGCCCTCGGTACCGGCCGCCAGCTCTTCCGCGGCTTCCCTGCCGAACCGCGCGATGGCCTCGAGGGTTTCCCGGACGTCGTCCCAGGTCGTCGTGTGGTTCAGGATGCACAGCCGCAGCGTGAAGATGCCCCGAACGGTGGTCGAGGACACAAGCGCGGGCTCCTCCCAGAAGACGCGCGCGAGCACCTTCCGGTTCACCCGCTCGAGCGCCGGTTCGTCGAGTTCTGCGGAAGGGTGCGCCCGGAAACACAGGATCCCGAGTTGCGCGGGGCTGACAAGTTCGAGGTCCGGACTCGTCCCCACGAAGTCCTCCGCCTGCGCCGCCAGATCGATCCCCTGTTGGACCGCCTGGCGGAAGGCGGCCATCCCGAAGGTCTGGACCGACACCCAGACCTTCAGGGCGCGGAATGCTCGGCTCGTCTGCAGACTGCGGTCCACCAGGTTCGGGTGGTTCGCGCCCCAGACGGTGTCCTGCAGGACGTCCGGCCGGACGGCAAAGGAGTTCTCGAGGGTGCGGTTGTCCTTCACGAGGAGGCAGCCGGCTTCATAGCCCTGGAAGAACCACTTGTGCGGGTCCAGCGCCACCGAGTCCGCCCGCTCGATGCCCCGCAGCAGGCGCTTCCCATTCTCCGTCAGCATTGCGAAGCCCCCGTAGGCGGCATCCACGTGGAGCCAGAGATTCTCGGCGGCGGCGGTATCCGCCAACTCGGCGAGCGGATCGACGGCCCCGGTGCTCGCGGATCCCGCGTTCGCGGCGATCACGATCGGATTCAACCCCGCGCTACGGTCCTGCCGGATCGCCGCCCCGAGTGCTTCCGCATCCAGACCCAGGAGTCCGCGGTTCGGGAGCGCGCGAACGTGCTCGGGGGCAACTCCCACGACGCGTGCCGCCCGGGCGACCGCACCGTGGGTCTGATCGCTCAGGTAGACGACGGGACGTTCCGGATTCCCGGCGGCCTCCCGCGCTGCAACCAAGGCGTTCAGAGTGGCAGAGGATCCGCCGCTGGTGAAGATGCCGCCGGCGCCCTCGGGGTATCCGAGCCACCGCCGAAACCACTCCAGCACAACGAGTTCCACCTGGCTGGGGCCGCTCGCCACCAGCCAGTTGACGGCATTGATGTTGTAGCCGGCAGCGAGAAAGTCGGCGAGGATCCCGGGCCAGGTCGGGGACGAGGGGACGAAAGCGAAACAGCGCGGGTGGTCGAGGCGCGTTGCGAACCGGAGCACATCCTGCTGGACACGCCGTAGGACGTCTGCCGCGGGTTGCCCGTGCTCGGGAGGCTCCTCCAGGAGCGACGCCTCCAGCGCCTCGCGAAAGTCTCCGTCCCAGGCGTCCTGGGAAGGCAGCCCCTCGATGCGCTGGACCAGAATCTCCGCGGCCTGCGCGGCGAGTTCCCGCATGAACTCCGGCGCCATCTGGAGGCCGTCGCGCCCCTCGCGGGCGACGGAGGATGAAGGCGAGCCCGACCGCTCGGTCCGACCGGGATGTCGTCCCGCGTTGTCCGAGTGCTCGTCCACCGCACGTCTCCTTCCCAAGTTTGCCGGTCGCGGCGCCCATCGTAGTCGGATTGTCCTCGCATGTCACCGGTTTCGGGTGAGGTTCTGGGCGCATAGGCTTCGCCGGGGCTGGCCGACGATGTTTCTCGCACTTTCCGCTGCCAATTTGGGGAGGCTGCCGGCGGCCGGATACGGAATCGCGGTGACAGCGGACGGGGGTGCGTGAGTTGACGCCTCCTCACCGCGTCGGTGTCGACGTCGGCGGCACCCACACCGACGCGGTGCTGATGCGCGGCGGGGAGGTGGTTTCGGAGGTGAAGGCCCGGACCACGGAGGACGTGACCTCCGGGGTCGTGGCGGCGCTCCGGGGTGTGCTCCGGGAAGGCCAGGCCGTATTCGGCGTCTCCCGGGTGGTCATCGGGACGACCCATTTCACGAACGCGGTGCTCACCGGGAAGGGACTCGCCCGGGTGGCGGCGCTCCGGGTGGGGCTCCCGGCGAGTGCGTCGTTGCCGCCGTTCTGCGACTGGCCCGACCGGCTCGCCGGCATCGTGCGCGGGCCGGTCTTCATGGTCGCGGGGGGCCACGAATGCGACGGGCGTCCCATCGTGCCGCTTGACGAGAAGGCGGTCGCCGCCGCGGGGAAGGAGATCCGGAAGGCCGGCTTCGACCAGATCGCCCTCAGCGCCGTATTCGCTCCGCTCGACGGGAGCGCGGAGGCGCGCGCCGCCGAGATCCTGCAGGACGTCCATCCCGACGCTTCGATCACGGAGTCCCGGCGGCTCGGGCGGATCGGGCTGCTCGGGCGCGAGAGTGCCGGACTGCTGAACGCCGCGCTGCGGCCGCTCGCCGCCCGGGTCACGAAGGCGTTCGCCGATGCCGCAGCCGCCATCGGCACGGAGGCGCCCCTCTTCATCGCCCGGAACGACGGCACGATCGCGAGCGCCGCCGCGGCGGCCGAGTTCCCGGTGCTGAGCCTCTCTTCCGGCCCCACGAACAGCATGACCGGGGCGGCGTTCCTCTCCGGCGCGTCGGAGGGCGTGGTCGTGGACGTCGGCGGGACCACGACCGATGTGGGCTTTCTCCGCGCCGGGTTCCCCCGGGAGGCGCCGCGCGAAGTTGAGGTCGGCGGGGTGCGCACTCTGTTCCGGATGCCGGACCTGCTGTCCATTGCCCTTGGAGGAGGGAGCCTGGTGTCCGGGGACGGTAGAGAAGTGGGGCCGCAGAGCGTGGGGTTCCGGCTCGCGGACGAAGGGCTCGTCTTCGGGGGAAGCGTGCCGACGGCGACCGATTTCGGCGTCGCCGCCGGCTGGGCCGCGATCGGGGACGCTTCAAGCACCACGGGGCTCTCCCGCGGCAGCGTGGGCCGCTTCACCGAAGTGGTGACCGACCGCATCGCCGAGGCGGTGGACCGGATGAAGCCGGACGCGCGCGAGTGTCCGTTGCTCGCGGGCGGCGGCGGCGCCTTTTTGGTTCCGTCCGGGCTGGACGGGATCGCCGAGACGGTGAACGTGCCCCACGCGGGGGTGGCGAATGCGGTGGGCGCCGCGATCGCCCGCATCGGCGGGGAAGTGGACAAGGTCTTCCACGACGTGGGGCGGGACGAGGCCTTTCGGCTGGCCGCCGAGAAAGCGGAAGCGCGGGCGGTGGCCGCGGGGGCGAATCCCGGCGGGTTGGAGATCGTCGAGCGCGAGGATCTGCCGCTGGCTTGCTTGCC
>VXWI01000037.1 GCA_009835985.1 Acidobacteriota bacterium
GGGCGCATTGCGGCAGCCGGGTCCACCGGCGGCACGCTGAACTAGCGTCCGGGGGGCGGGGTAGACACGCCCCTGCCCGGCGCCGGGCTCTACGCCGATTCCCGGGTCGGGGGGGTGGCCTGCACCGGCTGGGGCGAGGGAATCGCACGCCTTTCCATGGCCCGGGCGGTGCTCGCCCGGCTGGAAAGCGGCCAGGATCCGGAGGATGCCGCCCGTGAGCTGCTGGCCGCCTGCAGGTCGCGGCTCGGCGGCACGGCCGGCCTCCTGATCGTCACCCCGGACTCGCGCCTGGTGACCGCGTGGAGCACGCCCCGGATGGCGCGCGGCTGGGCCCACGGCGGCATGGAAAACCCCGCCGCCGCAGCCTGAGGCGCGCCGTCGCCCACCGCCGAAACCTGCTAGATTGCCCGCCCCCGGGTCGCGAGCGCCCTTAGCTCAGTGGATAGAGCAACAGGCTACGAACCTGTAGGTCGGGGGTTCGAATCCCTCAGGGCGCGCCACCCCACAGGTTGCTGGGCTAGGCTTCGGAACCGTCGTCCTCCTGGCGGCTGGTTGCGGCCGTCCGGCCGAGCGCTTGCGATGCTGAAGACGAACACCTCGCGCCAGTTCGCGGCGACACGAGTGGTGGCGCTGGCTCTCCTGGCGCCCGTTGTCCTGTTGTCCGGGTGTGGAACGCTGGAACCGGAGGAGGCCCCCTCGACGGTCCCGGACGGAACCGTCGACGACTGGCCGGCAGTCCAGGACCGCGGCGTGATCCGTTTCGTGCGGCATGGTTTCGAGGCGTTCGACACCCTCCCCTCCCAGGGGCTTTCCAAGGAGCGCTATCGCTTCCTCGCCGAACAGTTCGCCGAGCGTCACGGCCTGCGCGCCGAGTGGGTCGTCTCACCCGACGTGGATGGACTCTTGGTCGCGCTCGAGGAAGGCCGCGCCGATGTCGCGGTCGCCACTCTGACGGTCACCGAGACCCGCCAGCAGCGGGTGGCGTTCACCGTCCCGCTCACCATCTCCCGGGAGTGGGTCATCGGCAGCGGCGAGGGTGTGTTCGGCGTCCCCGCCGGGACCTCCTACGAGGAGAGCCTCGCCGCCCACTATCCGGATGCGCCGCGGGTGGCGGTCGCCGGGGTGTTCGATCCTCTCAACATCCGGACGCTGATCGAAGACGGCGCCTTCGACACCACGATCATGGATGAAGCCGCCGCGAGGATCGTGGTGAGGACGAGTTCTGAAATCCGGAAACTCGCGGAACTTCCGGAGGCGCGGCGCATCGCGTGGGCGGTGCGGCGCGGAAATCCGGAACTCCGGGACGCCCTCGACGATTTCCTGACGGAACATCACACCGTCGCCGACGAACCCGCGGAACTCCGCGACTGGGAGGCGATCCGGGCGTCGGGCCAGCTCCGGCTGCTCACCATCAGTTCGCCAGTGACCCACTACCTCTGGCGGGGCGAGCGGCTCGGGTTCGAGTACGAGCTGGTGAAGCAGTTCGCGGACGGCCACGGCCTGGATCTGGCGGTGATCGTGGCCCGGGACCACCTGGAACTCGTCGAGGGACTGCTCACCGGACGCGGCGACCTGGTGGCGGCCGGCTGGGTCGAGACGCCCACCCGCGCGGCGGAGGGCCTGCTCTTCACCCGTCACTACCTCGAAATCCAGGAGACCTTCGTCACCGCCGGTGAACCGGTCGCGAACCTGACGGACCTCGCCGGACGCACCGTGACCGTCCCGGAGGCGACCAGTTATCTGGCGACCCTCGGCAGTCTCGAAGGGAGCTTCGAGGTCGAGGCCACGGAGCGCTCGAGCCACGCGATTCTGGAGGCGGTTGCGGAGGGCGCGCTGGACGTCACGCTCGTGGACAGCCACCGCGCCGAGCTGGCGGCGCTCTTCGAGCCGCGGCTGGCCCTGGGGCTCGCCCTCGAGCCGACCGTGCAGCTCGTCTGGGCGGTGGGGCCGCTGCGCGCCGATCTGAAGAGCGAACTCGACGCCTTCCCCGACGCCGGCTACCGCGGCCTCGAGTTCAACAGCCTCTACAACAAGTACTTCGTGAACCGGCGCCGCCAGGCGCGGCAGCGCGAGCACCGCGTCACCGGGGACGAACTCTCGCGGTACGACGCGCTGGTCAAGCCCGCCGCCGAGGCCGAGGACTTCGACTGGCGCCTCATCGTCGCACAGATGTACCAGGAGAGCGGCTTCGATCCCGATACCGTCAGCTTCGCGGGGGCCCGCGGCCTGATGCAGGTGATGCCGCGCACCGCGGAGGAACTCGGCGTGGATCCCGCCGAACTCGCGGTTCCCGAGGTGGGTATCGACGCCGGCGTGCGCTATCTCGCCTGGGTCCGCGAACGGTTCCCGGACCTGCCACCCGGCGAACAGCTCTGGTTCGCGCTGGCCGCCTACAACGCCGGACCCGGCCACGTCCGCGACGCCCGCCGCCTCGCGCGCCAACTCGGACTCGACGGATCGCTCTGGTTCGGCCACGTCGAGCAGGCCATGAAGCGATTGAGCGATCCGCAGTACGCCAACCGGGCGGCCTACGGGTACGTCCGGGGTTCCGAGGTGACGCGCTACGTGCGGGACATCCGGGACCTCTACCGCGGCTACGTGGACCACTTCGTCCAGCTCGACGAGGCGGACCGTTAGGCGGCCACCCCGGCGCGGGAGGCCTTCGGCGGTTTTGTGCGGCGCCGAGGGCCGTGGGAAGATTGAAGCCCCCCTCCTTGGGGGTTCTCAACGGAGGTCGCGATGACCCGTCTCTCCACCGGGCTGGCAGCCGCAGCCGGCTGCCTCCTGCTGTTCCCCGCGCTCGGCGCCGCCCAGAACTGGACCTGCGAGCAGGTGATGGTCCCGATGCGGGACGGCACCCGCCTCGCGACCGACGTCTACCTCCCGCGCGGCCAGGGGCCGGGGCCGTTCCCGGTGGTTCTCGAACGCACCCCCTACAACAAGGGCGGCTGCGCCCGTTCCTCCGCGGAGTACTTCGCGGCCCGCGGCTACATCGCGATGGCGCAGGACGAACGGGGCCGCTACGAGTCCGAGGGCGAGTACTACTGGCTGATGGACGAGGGCTGGGGGGAGCGTCAGGACGGCTACGACACCATCGAGTGGGCGGCCCGGCACCCGATGTCGAGCGGGAAGGTGGGGACCCACGGGCTCTCGTTCACCTGTGCGAACCAGCTCCTGACCGCGCCCACCCAGCCGCCCCACCTCGAGGCGATGTTCTGTTCCCAGTACGCGTCGAACAGCTACCGGGACATCTTCTGGCAGGGCGGCGCGCTCCACATGGTCCTGCCGACCTGGCTGCTCACCCAGCGGGAGATGGTGAAGCCGCTCCGGATGAACGTCCCGGGCCACCGGGGCTACCTGGGATCCGGCGACGCGTGGACCTCCTGGTATGACGAACACCGCGAGGTGGGCGACTCGTTCACCGAGAGCATGTTCTCGGACATGTACAACGACCTGGTCGGGAACCCCTACTACAACGATTACTGGCGCCGTCTCGCGGTGGACGAGCACTACGACAAGTTCGACGTGCCCATCTATCACCTCGGCGGCTGGTACGACCGGCACATCCACGGCACCGTCCAGCACTTCAAGCGGGTGAACGAGGTCGGCGGCCCGCGGGGCCGGGGCCGGCAGAAGCTCATCGTGGGGCCCTGGATCCACGGCTGGCCGCCGGCCGACGACCGCGTCGGCGACATGAACTTCCCCGGCTCCAGCATCGACCACCTGGCGCTGCGCCTCCGCTGGTTCGACCACCACCTCAAGGGCCACGACAACGGCATCATGGACGAGGCCCCGGTGCTCATCTACGTGATGGGGGACAACGTCTGGCGCGAGGAGAACGAGTTTCCGCTCGCCCGGCAGCAGGAGGAGGACTGGTACCTGCGCGCCGGTCCCGCCGGGAGCGTCGATTCGCTGAACGACGGCCTGCTGTCCCGGGAGGCGCCGGGCGCCGAGGCTCCGGACTCCTACGAGTACGACCCGCGGAAGCCGGCGCCGACCATCGGCGGCGACCTCTTCGTCGAGCCCCGTGGCGCGCAGGACCACCGGCCGGCCGACCGGGTGAGCCTGACCTACACCTCGGAACCGCTCGACGCGGCGCTCGAGGTGACGGGCATCGTACGGGTGGAGTTCTTCGCCTCTTCGTCAGCGGTGGACACCGACTGGGTCGTCACCATGAACGCGGTCCACGAGTCCGGCTACTCGCAACTGCTCCGCCAGATGATCCAGCGCGCCCGCTACCGCGAAGGCGAAGAGGCGCCCGTGCTGTTGACTCCGGGCGAGATCGTTCCGTACACCGTCGAGCTCTACCCGATGTCCAACGTCTTCCTGCCGGGCCAGCGGATCCGGCTGACGGTCACCAGTTCGAGCTTCCCGAAGTGGTATCCGAACGGGAACACGGGCCGGGAGATGATGGAGGACCGTCCCGGCGTGGTGGCCACGAACACCGTCTACCACGACGCCGAGCACCCCTCGAAGGTGGTCCTTCCGGTGATTCCCCGATGACCCCAAAGATGACTCCGACAGGGAGATTCCGACTCATGCATTCGCGTCTCCGGCGCCGTTCCGGCGCGTTGTTCCTCGTTCTCTTGCTGTTCCCGGCGGCGCTGTTCGCCCAGGACCGCGACCTGGACCTCGTGGTGACCGGCGGCCGGGTGATCGACCCGGAGACCGGGCTCGACGCGGTGCGCGACGTCGGAGTGGTGCGGAACGAGATCGTGGCCATCTCCCGCGAGGTGCTCCAGAACCGGCTCAAGCAGGGCGGGGTCCTCCTGGACGCGTCCGGGAAGGTGGTGAGCCCCGGCTTCATCGACCTCCACGTCCACGGCCAGTCGCTCGAGGCGAACCGGTTCCAGGCAATGGACGGCGTGACGACCGCTTTGGAACTGGAAGGCGGCGTTCCCAGCATGGCCCGCTTCATCGAGAGCCGGACCGGCAACGCGATCGTCCACTACGGCGCCTCTGCATCCCACGGGGGGCTCCGCCTGCTCGGGGTCCCGGGGGTCGCCGAACAGGTGGCGCCGATCTTCGACGCCGAGAGTACGGGCGCCGAACTGGTGCTGGAGCATGCGAACATGCTCCGCCACGGCAACTACGCTGGCGTGGAGGACACCGGAGCGGTCCACGCGGCGATCGCCGCGGAGATGCGCGCCGGAGCGCTCGGGATCGGGATGCCCCACCAGTACTACCCGGGCGCTGACCACACCGAGATCTTCCACATCTTCGAACTCGCGGCCGAGCTGGACGTGCCCATCTACTGCCACGTGCGCGACATGACCATCGCGGCCATCCAGGAGGTGATCTCCAACGCGACGGCCACCGGAGCGTCGCTCCACATCGTCCACCTGAACAGCTCCAGCCTGCACCACCTGCCGGTCAACCTCGCCCTCATCAAGGGCGCCCGGGACGCCGGGGTGGACGTGACCACCGAGGCCTACCCGTACACCGCGGCGTCCACCGGGATCTCCTCGGCCATCTTCGACGAGGGCTGGCAGGAGAAGCTCGGGATGACCTACGGGGACATCCAGTGGCAGGACACCGGGGAGCGGCTCACCGAGGAGACCTTCAACTTCTTCCAGGAGGAGGGAGGCACGGTGATCATGCACATGATGGATCCCGAGATGATCGAGCTGGCGATGCGGACTCCCTTCGTGATGGTGGCGTCGGACGGGATGCCCTACGCCCCCGGCGCCCATCCCCGGACGGCGGGGACCTTCTCCCGGGTCCTGGGGCGCTATGTCCGGGACTGGGGAGTGATGACACTGAATGACGCGCTCCGGCGGATGACCCTGATGCCGGCCCAGCGGCTCCAGGAGGTCGCGCCCCTGATGCGTCGCAAGGGACGCATCCAGCTCGGTGCGATCGCCGACATCACCGTCTTCGACCCCGACACCATCATCGACACCGCGACCTTCGAGGATGATCTGACGTTCTCGGAGGGCGTGACCCACGTGGTGGTGGACGGCGTCCCCGTGGTCCGCGACGGGGCCCTCATCGAAGGAGTGTTCCCCGGCAAACCGCTCCTCAGCCGCTACACGTCGGAGTAACGAGGCCCGAACCGGACGGAACCCTGCCGCCGCCGGGGAGCGCCGTTCCCGTACCCTCTGCGCCCCGTGATCCCACCGCGCTTCCTCCTGCTCCAGGTGCGCGAGCCCGGCGATCCCATGGCGGCGAACGAGGCGTTCGCCTTCCGGCGGGCGCTGGGCCTCCAACCAGACCAGCTCGAGGTATTCGATCTGCTCGCCGGGGCGCCGGCGCTCTCCCTCCTCCGGTCTGCCGATGCGGTCCTCATCGGGGGGAGCGGGGACCACTCGGTGGTCCGCGGCGGGCCGTGGCTTGCCGGCGCGCTCGGCGCGATGGAACGCCTCTACGAGCACTCCGTCCCCACCTTCGCCTCCTGCTGGGGCTTCCAGGGCCTTGCGAAGGCGCTCGGCGGCCGGGTGGTCACCGACCACGCCCGCGCCGAGGTGGGAGTGCTGCCGCTGGACCTCACGGAGGCGGGGGAGCGGGATCCCGTCTTCGGCCCGATCGGGTCCGGGTTCCCGGTGGTCATCGGCCACGAGGACATCGTGGACGAACTGCCGGAGGGGGCGGTGAGTCTTGCCTCCAGTTCGACCATCGAGAACGAGGCCCTCAGGTTCGTGGGAAAGCCGATCTACGCGACCCAGTTCCATCCGGAACTGGTCAAGGAGGACCTCATCCAGCGGATCGCCGCCTATCCCCCGTACCTGCCGCTCACCGGCGCCCGCTCCCTCGACGAACTCCGCGCCATGACTCCCGAGACCCCCGGCGCCGCCGGCCTCCTCCGCCGGTTCGTGGCGGAGGTGGTGGAAAGGGTGTAGCGCCCGGGCGCGCGGTCCCTATCCCTCCAACCGCACCAGTTCCGGCAGCACCACGCCGATCTCGCCGCGCACCACCGCATCGGCGATCCCGTCGAGCGGCGTCGGGTCCCGGTTGACGATGACCAGGCGCGCCCCCGCGAACCGGGCCACCCGGGGGATCGACGCGGCCGGCTCGACGACCAGCGACGATCCGACCGCGAGCATCAGGTCGCACGCCTCCGCTGCCGCCACCGACCGTTCCAGGACCTCCTGCGGCATCGCCTGGCCGAAGGAGACCGTCGCCGGCTTCAGCAACCCGCCGCAGGAGCGGCACCGCGGCGCCCTCTCGCCGGCCTCGATCCGCCGGCACGCCTCGTCCGAGGTGATGCGGTCGCCGCACGTCAGACACGCCGCCTCGGTCGTGGTGCCGTGCAGCTCGAAGACCTTCTCCGCCGGCACCCCCGAGCGCTGGTGCAGCCGTTCGATGTTCTGGGTGATCAGCGCGTCGAGGCGGCCCTGGCGGTGAAGCTCGAAGAACGCGTTGTGCCCCGCGTTCGGCTGCGCGTCGCGCATCGCAGGCCAGGCGGCGGCTTTCTGCCGCCAGTACTCGATGCGCCCCTCCTCGCTGGAGACGAACTCCTGGAAGTCCACGATCCGGTTCTCGGCCCACACCCCGCCGGGGCTGCGGAAGTCCGGGACCCCGGATTCGGTCGAAATGCCGGCGCCGGTGAAGCCGACGATATGCGCCGCGTCCGCGACCAGCCGGTGGGCGGCAGCGACCGCGGTGCCGGGGGCCGTCCCGCTGCGCATCGTGCGGAGTATGGCCCCGCCAACGGGTGCCCATCGCCCGTTATCATCGGGCGCGCCCCATGGATTGCCCCGACGTTTCTTCTCCTTTCCCGCCGGGCCTCCCGCTTCGGCCGCTCTTCCTGGCCGGGTTCGCGCTGTCGCTGGCGATTCCGATGAGCGCCCCCGCGGAGGAGAACCGCTCGCCCGAACCCGAACAGGAAGCGGCGGAGGCCCAGGAGGAGGCGGACCAGGAAGCGACCGACCGCCCGACGCATACCGAGACCGTGGTCGTGACCGCGACCCGCGGCGAAGAGGCGATCGTGGACTCGATTGCGCTGGTGACCGCGGTGGACAGCGAGGAGCTCTCGAACTCGCCGGGCACCCTGGTGGACGAGGCGCTGAGCCGGGTGCCGGGGTTCGGTCTCTTCCGGCGGAACACCAGCTTCATCTCCCATCCGACGACCACCGGGGTCTCGCTCCGGGGGATCGGGCCCAGCGGGGCGAGTCGCACGCTCGTCCTCTGGGACGGGATTCCGCTGAACGATCCCTTCGGCAACTGGGTCTACTGGAACCGGATGCCGACGCTGTTCCTCGACCGCATCGAGGTGGCGCGCGGCGCCGCGAGTCCCCTCTACGGGAGTTCGGCGCTCGGCGGCACGGTGCAACTCTTCTCCCGGCGCCCCGAGCCGGGAATCCTGCGGGCGCGGGCGCAGCTCGGCAGCTTCGGGATCCAGGACGCGGAGGTGCTCGGGTCCCACGAGGCCGACGGGATCTCCGTAGTCGGCGCGGCGCGGATGCTGAACAGCGAGGGCTATCACCGCATCCGGGAAGCGGAGCGGGGCGCCGTGGATCAACCCGCCGGGGTGGACTTCCGGTCCATGGTCGGCCGCGCCACGTCCGGGCCGGTCCACTTCTCGATCAACTACTACTCCGAGGACCGCCGGAACGGCACCCCCCTCCAGGTCAACAGCTCACGGCTCGTGATGCTGGAAGGCGGCATCACCCAGGACAACTGGGACCTCCGGGTGTTCGGCCAGGACTCGCGCCTGAACAGCGACTTCTCGCGCATCTTTCCGGGCCGCAACGAGGAAAGGCAGACCGCGCGGACGACGTTCGAGTACTCCGGGGTGGGCGGTGTCTTCTCCACCCGCATCGCGGAAGGCCTGCAGGCGGGCGCCGACTGGATGCGCACCTCGTGGGGCGACCACTCCCAGAACCGGCTCGGCGCCTTCGTGCAGAAGCGGCTGGAACTCATGCCGAGCCTCGAAGTGCTCGCCGACGGCCGGGTGGACCTGTGGCAGAACGCGGGCTCCAAAGCCAGCGTGAACCCCCGCGTCGGGGTTCGCTACCACGTGCTGGAGAGCACGACGCTCCGCGCGTCCGCCTACCGCGGTTTCCGGGCGCCCTCGCTGAACGAGCTGTACCGGCCCTTCCGGGTGGGGAACGTGCGGGTCGCCGCGAACGACCAGCTCGGCGAGGAGTCCCTGTACGGAGCGGAAGGCGGCCTCGACTTCTACCCGACCGAGCGGATGCTGGTGCGCGGGAACGCCTACTGGAACTGGATGCGCGACACGGTGGGGAACGTCACCCTGGAGGTGAACGACGAGGGCGTCTTCCGGCAGCGGCAGAACATCGGACGCTCCCGGGCGCGCGGGTTCGAGGCCGAGGTCTACGTGTACCCCGACGCGAACAGCGAGTTCTTCGCGGCCTACCTGTTCTCCGTTTCCAAGGTGGAGGAGACGGGCCTCCGCCTGCCCCAGGTCCCCTTCCACCAGGGCGTGGTGGGCGGCGCCTGGCACGGCCCCGTCTCGGTGCGCGCCGACCTCCGCTTCATGGGCGACCAGTTCGAGGACGACCGGAACGAGCTGCCGATGGAGGGGTTCGTCTCGGTGGGGCTCCGCGTGTCCTATCCCGTGAACGACCGGCTCCACGTCTTTCTCGCGGGCGAGAACCTTCTCGATGCCGAGATCGTCTCGGCCCGCACCCCCATCGAGACGCTGGGGACCCCGCGCGCCGTCCACATCGGCGTGGACGTCGACTTCGCCAGGTAACGAGCCGCTGCGCGTCGGAGCGCCAGCCTCCGGCTGGCATCGCGCGGGAGCGCGAAACCCGCACTGACCGCGCTCCTCCCCGTGAACGGGGCCACGCTCAGTTCGTTGCGGGCGGCGCTACTCCGTTCCCGGTTGGGGCCGCTCCATGAGAATCGGTTGTGGCGCGTGTTTCGCGGCCTAGGGCCGCGATGCCGGCCGGAGGCCGGCGCTCCGAGACCGGGCCTGAGCTTGCCTCGGTTCATCGGACAACTGGGAATGGCCGAAAGGCCGCTGCTCGCGCGGCTTCCTCCTCCCGCGGTCAGCGCCGCCAGGCCTTCGCCATGACGCGTTCGTCGGCGAGGTCGAGGCAGTCCATTGTGGTGAGGGCCCGGATCTCCTCGCGCCGCGCTTCCTTTTGGACGACCTCGCGCAGCGCGCCGTGAATCGTGTCCTTGATCGAAGACGTTCTCAGAACGCGCCTCGCCTCGGCGATCAGGCGATCGTCAATCTCCACGCTGGTCTTCCTCGTGACGGAATTCGCTCCCATCCACCCATGGTATTCGGCACGCAGCACCCATTGCATCCCTGCGAGACCGCGACGGACATCCATGCGGGTCCAACCGCCAGCCGGTACGATTGCCGGCTTGATCGGTAACCGCCCGTTCCTCGCCAGCGTGTTCTCACGGTGGACGAGCGCGCTCGCCGCCGCCCTCGTCCTCATCGCCTGCGGCGGCGGGAGCAGCGAGCCACCCCCGGCCGAGTCACCCTACGAGGACCGCTCCGGCTGGCCGGTCCGGGAACTGCGGGACGAGCCCTTCGACGTGCTGCACTACCGGGTCGCCCTCGATCTGGACGAGACCACCAAGAGCATGGACGGACAGGTGCAGATCGAGCTGCAGGCCGAGGAGGACATCACCGAGGTCGCGCTGGACGCCGCGACCTACGGGGTCCACGCGGCCCGCGCCGGCGGCGAGGAACTCGACTTCACCCACGCGGATGAAACGCTCACCGTCGAGCTCGCCGAGCCGCTCGCGGCGGGAGAGACGCTCGTCCTGGAGATCGATTACGGCGGCTCCGGAATCGACGTGGACGCGACCCGGTACGGGATGCCGGCGAGCTACGACCTCGGACTCGACTTCAAGGACGAGACGGACGCCAACCCCCAGCTCATCAACACCCTTTCCTTCCCCGAGGGCGCGCGGCACTGGTATCCCTCGGTGGACCACCCGGCGGACCGGTCCACCTTCGAACTGCTCGCCACGGTGCGGGAGGACTGGAAGGTGCTCTCGAACGGGGCGCTGATCGGCATCACCGAGGGATCCCGGCCTGGCACCCGGACGCACCACTGGCGGCTCGACCTGCCCCACCCGACCTACCTCTCGGTGCTGGTCGCCGGTCCCTACGAGGTCATCGAGGACTTCCACGGCGACATCCCGGTGAACTACTGGGTGTATCCGAAGGACGTCGACGACGCCCACCGCAGCTTCCACAAGACGACGGCGATGATGGCCTTCTTCGACGAGGAGTTCGGCGTTCCCTATCCGTGGAACAAGTACGACCAGATCACCATTCCGGGGATCGGCGGCGGCGCCGAGAGCACCACCGCGACCGTGCTCGGCCAGAGCACGATCCACGACGAGCGCGCCGAGCAGGATTTCCCGAGCCACGGCCTCGTCGCCCACGAGGTGGCGCACCACTGGTGGGGCGACCTCACCACCTACCGCGACTGGGGCGAGACCTGGCTGACCGAGAGCTTCGGGACCTACTCGGAGTACCTCTGGCATGCCTTCGAGCTGGGCCCCGACGGCGCCGGCGAGAACATGCGCAGGAAGCGGGAGTCGTACTTCCGCCAGGCGCAGACGGTCCTCCGGCCGGTCGTCACCAACCAGTGGCGGCGGCCGAACGACAACTTCGACGCCCATACCTATCCGAAGGGCGCGGCGCTGCTCCGGCTGCTCCGCCACATCACCGGCGACGCCGAGTTCCGCGCGGGAATGAAGCACTTCCTGGAGAAGCACTCCTTCCAGCCGGTGGACACGGAGGACTTCATCACCGCCATGGCCGAGGCCACGGACCAGGACATCCGCTGGTTCATCGACATGTGGCTGCGCCGCCCGGGCCACCCGGTGCTCGAGATCGCGTCCGAGTGGGACGGGGACTCCGTCGAGATGCACATCCGCCAGGTGCAGGGGCCCGAAGCCAGCATGGGCACGGTGCCGGAGGCGTACCGCGCTCCGCTCTCGGTGCGGGTGGTCACCGAGTCGGGTTCCGAGGTCCATCCCTTCACGCTCGAAGGGCGGGAGCAGCACCTCAGTTTCCCTTCGGCGGAGGACCCCCGCTACGTGCGGTTCGACGCGGACGACGTGCTGCTCGCTGAGCTGAACATCGCGAAACCCGCCGCCGAGTGGATGGTCCAGCTCCTGGATGACGACGCCGCCGGACGGCGTCGGGCCGCGGTGGCGCTCGGCGAGATGGGCGGCGACGAGGCCCGGGCCGCCCTGCGGACCGCGGCGGCCGGCGACGCGTTCTGGGCGGTCCGCCAGGCGGCGGTCGAGGGGCTGGATCCGGGGAGTGCGGGCGACGCCGAGGTCTTGCGGACGGCGGCGGTGGGGGACGCGAGGTCCGACGTCCGGACGGCCGCGGTCGTCCGGCTGGGCGGCTCGGCGGGCGCCGAGTTCCTGATCGAGCGGTTCCGGAACGATTCCAGCTACCGCGCGCAGGCGGCTGCGGTCACGGCACTCGGCAAGGTGGGCGGCGACGGGGTTGCCGCCGTCCTGGAGGAGGCCGCCGCGATGGCTTCGCCGCGGGACATCGTGGCACGGGCGGCGCGGGAGGCGATGGGCGCGGGGCAGTAGGGACGGCCGTACACGGTTCTGCTGCGCTGACGCGCAGCGGGTGCCGGCTGAAGCCGGCGTTCCGGGCCGTTTGGGTTCTCTCCTACCTTGAGGTCCACGCCGAGGTGGGAGCCACTTTTTCTGGGAGCGGTTCCGACGTGCGCGGTGCGGAGCACCGCGGTGCCGGTCTGGAGGCCGCTACCGCGAGGACCGGCCGGCGTTCCCTTCGGTCCGCCACCCGGATACGATGGGCGGTCCGATGGAGCGTCTGCGGGTCTTCCTGGGGTTCACTGCGGTGTGTCTCGTGCCGCTGGCGTCGGGCGCCCAGGGCGACGAGGAGCGGTTCCAGTGGCCGTCGTTCCGGGGCCCGCTCGCTTCCGGGGTCGCTGACGGGCAGAACCCGCCGACGCTCTGGGATGCGCAGACGGGGCACAACGTCCTCTGGAAGACAAGGATTCCGGGGCTCGGGCACTCGAGCCCGGTGATCTGGGACGACCGGATCTTCCTGACCACCGCGGTCAGCGACGATCCCGACCCGGTCTTCCGCTACGGGCCGGACGGGCGGATGGACCGCCGCTCCGACCGGGAGCGGAACACCTGGTTCGTGTACGCGATCGACCGTCAGGGCGGCGACGTCCTGTGGGTGCGGGAAGCGGTCGCCGAGGCCCCCGAGATCCAGCGGCACCCCAAGAACAGCTACGCCTCGGCCACGCCGGCCACCGACGGGAAACACGTCGCGGTGCTGATCGCCACCGGCCACCTGTTCCTCTACGACTTCGACGGGGCGCTGCTTTGGGAGGTAGACCTCGGCCCACTCGACTCGGGTGCCTCCTACGACGACACCTACCAGTGGGGGGCGGCCAGTTCTCCGATCATCTGGGAGAACCTGGTGATCGTGCAGGCCGACCAGCAGGAAGGTTCCTTCATCGCCGCCTTCGACGTGGCCAGTGGCGAGGAAGTCTGGCGGACCGAGCGGGAGCTGATCTCCGCCTTCTCGACGCCCACCGTCCACGCGGGATCCGAGCGGACCGAGCTGATCACGAACGGCGCCGGCACCATGTTCGGCTACGACCCCATGACCGGCGAAGAGCTCTGGCGCATGTCGGGCAGCTCGAACAACACCACCCCGACCCCGGTGGTGGACGGCGGGCTCATCTACCTGACGAGCGGCTACCGGATCCGCCCGATCTTCGCCATCCGGACCGGCGCCACCGGCGACATCTCGCTGGCGGAGGGGACGGACTCCAACGACCACGTCGCCTGGAGTTCGCCCCGCGACGGGCCGTACATGGCCTCGCCGCTCGTGTACCAGGGCTATCTCTACGTGGTCGCGACGAACGGGGTCCTCACCGTCTTCGACGCCGCCACCGGCGAGCGGATGTACCGGCGGCGGATCGGCCAGCGCGGCGGCGCCTATACCGCTTCGCCGATCGCTGCCGACGGCCGCGTCTACCTGACCAGCGAGGACGGCGACGTCTTCGTCATCCGCGCCGGTCCCGAGTACGAAGAACTCGCGATGAACTCCATGGACGAGGTGTGCCTCGCCACGCCGGCGATTTCCGAACGTCAGCTCATCATCCGGACGACGAACCACCTGGTGGCCCTCTCGGACGGCATCGCCCCGACGATGGCCGCGTCGAAGCCCTCCTCGACACCTTTCCCGGAGAACCTGGCCCCCGATCAGGTGCTGGCGTTCGACGACTTCGAGGACGGCGACCTCTTCGCCCACACCGGGGTCCGCTGGCACACGTTCACGAACGGCGTCTCGAGCGCCGACCTCTCGCTCATTACCGGCGGCGCCGCCTCGACGCCGGTGGCCGCCCGCGTGGACGGCACCCTGGCCAGCGGCGCCGTGCGAGGCCCGCTCGCCCAGATGTACCAGCCCTTCGATCGCGGCGGGAACCCGGTCAGCCTGGAGAACCTCGGTGGCATCCGGTTCCACGTCCGGGGCAGTCACGCCTTCGAACTCACCGTGCGCTGCAGCGGCGTCGGCTTCGGGCAGCGGGTGGAAGTGGCGGACGACTGGCGGCTGGTGGAACTCGGTGCCGACGACCTGAAACCGGTCGAGGTACCCGAGGGCGCCGCTCTCTGGGACGGGGCTCGCTGCACCGGGCTCTACCTCTCGCGCCGCGGCGAATCGGAGCTGGGCGAGTTCTGGTTCGAGGTGGACGAATTCACCCTCTACGGCGAGGACGCCTGGGAAACGAGGCCCCGCTAGCGGATCCCCGCTCACGCCTTCATCGGCCAGCAGGTTCCGCCACATCCTGAACCCGAATCCGAAAGCGAGACTCCATGTCGCCAAGCTCTTCGCAGGCCACCTACCGGAAGATCACCTTCGACAAGGACGTGGGCTTCTATGCGACGCTCAAGAAGCGCGTGGATGAGCGCTTCCCCGGCATCAGGACGCGGGGAACGGGCGGCTGGCGCATGCTGCCGAAGACCGCCATCATCCTGACCGGGTTCGTCGTTTCGTACGTCTTCCTGGTCTTCTTTTCCCCGAACGTCCTCACCACGATCGCCGCCGCCTTCGTCCTGTCACAGGCGCTCGCGCTGATCGGCTTCAACCTGGTGCACGAAGGCGCCCACGGCAGCTACTCCAGCAACCGGACGGTCAACTGGCTGGCCGGCTCCACCGCGAGCTTCATCGGGGCCAGCCAGATGATCTGGCAGCACAAGCACAACGTCCTCCATCACACCTACACGAACGTCGAGGAAATGGACACGGACATCCAGACGGGCGGGATGGTGCGCTGGAGCCACCTGCAGGAATGGCGGCCCTGGCACCGGTTTCAGCACCTCTACGCCTTCCCGATGTACAGCCTGTTGACCCTCAACGTGATCTACAGCGACATCCAGCGGATCATCTCCGGGCGGATCGGCAACTACCGCCTGCCGAAGCCGAGTCCGTCGCAGCACGCCAACTTCTGGCTGACCAAGCTCTTCTACCTCGGGATCGCCCTGGTGCTGCCGCTCTTCTTCAACACCTGGTGGCACGTGCTGCTCGTGCTGGTACTCATCAACCTGGTCGTCAGCCTGACCCTGTCACTGGTGTTCTCGCTGGCCCACACCGTGGAGGTCACCGCCTTTCCGTCACCCGATCCGGAGTCGGGCGCCATGGAAAAGGAGTGGGCCGTTCACGAGGTGGAGACGACCGCGAACTTCGCGCCCCGGAGCAAGCTGGCGGCTTGGTATTTGGGAGGCCTGAACAACCAGATCGAGCACCACCTGTTCCCGAACGTCTGCCATCTCTACTACCCGCGCCTCAGGAAGATCGTCGAGCAGACCTGCCGCGACTTCTCGGTTCGCTACCACTCCTATCCGTCGTTCCTCGCGGCGCTGGCGTCCCACTACCGGCACCTGAAGACGCTCGGCAATCCCGCGTAGCCGCGCGGACCGGGGCCCGAATCGCTACCGGGCGCGACCCAGGTAGAGCGTGTTGGGTGCGTCGGACCGGCCGGCGACGATGTCGGGAACGCCGTCGCCGTTGACATCGCCGATCGCGAGTCCGTACATGGCGCCCTCGGCGTCGCCGAAGGGGGTCCGGGCGAAGGTTGCGGATCCGTCGTTCGTGAGGATGGCGCCCGGTGCGCCGCGGTTGCCGATCGCCACGTCCGGGTCCCCGTCCCTGTCGAGGTCCGCCACCGCCAGCGAGTAGGCGTTGTCGGCCGGTTCCCCGATCTGCCGGCGCGTCTCGAAAGACGTGCCGTCCCGGCCGAGGTGGAGCCATACCCCTCCCGCGAGCTGGTCGCCCAGCACGATGTCGAGCGTCCCGTCGCCGTTCAGGTCGCCGAACGCGACCGCCCGGGTCGCGGACTGTTCCGGACCGACCGCTTGGGCCTCGGAGAATCCGCCGCTGCCGTCGTTCACGTAGAGGTAGCTCTGGCCGCCGTCCCGGTGCGGCACAAAGAGGTCCGTGAGGCCGTCGCCGGAGAGATCCGCGGCCCCGATCGTCGTGGCCGAGTTCCGCGAGAGCACCCGGCAGTCCGGAAACGCCCCGGCGCCGTCGTTGACGCAGACGTAGTTGGCGCTGCGATTCTCCGGCCCGCCCCGGTTCGCGACGATGATCTCGGGCCGGCCGTCGCCGTTCAGGTCGGCCACCGTGACGTTCCGGGTGGGCCAGGACCCGTCGCCGAAGGTTCCCGCGAGCGTGAAGGACCCGATCCCGTCATTGAAGTAGACCCGCTTGTCGTCGGGACGGTCGTTCCCGACCACGAGATCGAGGTCGCCGTCTCCGTCGAGGTCGCTGAGCGCCGCGGTATAGGTGTTGTCCGCCGAGCCAGGGAGCTCGTGCCGCTCCTCGAATCCGCCCGCACCGTCGTTCAGCAGGACCCAGTCCTTCAGGGGCCAGTGCCGGCCCTTGGCGAGCACGATGTCGAGGTCGCCGTCGCCGTCGAGGTCGCCGAGACTCGCATTGGCGCTGGTCTCGGCGGTGTCCTCGAGAGGGATGGCCTGCATCTCCTGGGCGCCCGCGCCCGGCGCGACCAACAGGAGCCCAAGACAGGCCGGAACCGCGGTCGGGAGCAGGGGGAGGAGCATCCGCGAGCGGTCGCTACCTTGAAATTCCACGGGCGAGGTTCATTTTTTCAAGGTCGATCCCGGTTTGCCATTCCTCGCGGTACACCCAATTGACGAGTCCGCTGGTGGGGATGAGAATCCGTGCCATGGGGTTGCACTGGCGCAGGGTGCTTCCGTGGGCAGCCCTCGCGGCGTTCCTGCTGTTGGCCGTCAGCGCCTTCCCTCATCTGCACGACGAGGTCGATGAGCAGCCGGACCAATGTGTCCTCTGTCACGCCCAGGACGCGCCGATCATCGCCTCCGGCCTCCCGGCGAGTCCGGATCCGGCCGTTCTTTCGGCCGTCCTTCCGGTTGCCTCACCGCGCATCCACGGGATGACGCCCACGGGGCGCGGCTCCCGGGCGCCTCCCGGCTGACCCTCGAAGCGCCGTAGCGGCCGCCGAGCCGGCGGTTCCGCCCCGTTCCTGCTCGCGCGCCCGTCCGGGAGGAGAGCCCGACGTCAACCCATGCTGCACGATTCCATCGCTACTGACATCCGCCGCGCCGTGCGTGCGTTGTGTGCACGCCCGGGGTTCGCGGTGCTTTCGGTCCTGACACTCGGTCTGGGCATCGGTGCGAACGCCGCTGTCTTCAGCGCCGCCCACAGTCTGCTGCTGCGGGATCCGCCGTTCAGCGAGCCCGACCGGCTCGTGCTCGTGACCAGCGTCCGCGGCGGCGCGGACGGCGGCCAGCTGGCAGTGCCGGAGCTGGACGATCTGCTTGCGCTTCCGGTGATCGAGGACGCCGCGATGTACACCGATGGGGCCATGTACAACGCCAGCGACTTCGGGACACCGGAAGAGCTGCAGGCGACGCTCACGACCCACAATCTCTTTCGCCTGCTCGGGGTCGACCCGGTCGTCGGAACGACATTCCCCGCCAGCTTCGATCGCAGCCGCGCCTTCGGACTCGTCATCAGCCACGGCCTGTGGGTGCGCAAGTTCGGCCGGGACCCGAATATCGTCGGACGCTCGATCACGCTCGACGGCGCGCCCGGCTACACGATCTACGGGGTGATGCCGCCCGGGTTCAACTTCCCGTCGCATTCCGATCTCTTCCGCAGCGCCGGCATCTCGCCCGACCCGGCGACGTATCAGCGGCGTGACATCCGCGGGCGGTGGGTGCTCGCGCGCCTTGCGCCCGGTGTCGGCCTCGAGCCCGCGCGGGCCGCCATCCGTGACCTGGCGCGCCGGCTCGAGCGCGAGTTCCCGGCCACCAATACCGGCCTCGAATTTCAGGTCACGTCGCTTCGCGAGATGTACAGCGGTCAGGTCCGGCCGTACGTGCTGCTGCTCTTCGGCGCCGTGGCGCTGATCCTGATGGTCGTGTGCGCCAACGTAGCGAACCTCCTGCTGTCGCGGGCGATCGCGCGCGATCGTGAGATGGCCACGCGCACGGCGCTCGGAGCCGGCCGATGGCGCGTCATCCGGGCGTTCCTGGGCGAGAGCACTGTCCTCGCCCTTGGCGGGGCGGTCGTGGGAGCGGTGCTGGCGCTCGCCGGCGTTCGCGTGCTGACGAGGCTGGTCCCCGTCCAGCTCCCTCCATGGATGCAGATCGAGGTGAACCTGTCCGTGGCGGCTTTCCTCATGAGCGTCGCGGTTTTGACGGCGCTGGTCACCGGGCTCGTGCCGGCGTTGCGGATCACCTCGCAGGCGCCGTACGCCGCGCTCCAGGAGGGCGCGCGAGGATCGTCGGAAGGCGGGCAACACCGTCTGTTGCAGACGCTGCTCGTCGTGGGCGAGGTCGCACTCGCCGTGGTCCTGGTTGCCGGCGCCAGCCTGATGCTGCAGAGCCTCTGGCGCCTCACGCGCGTCGACCCCGGGTTCGACACGGCCAACACGCTGACGTTTCGGGTCGAGCTGGGGTGGGCGGCGTACAACTCGTTCGAGAAGGAGCGTGCGTTTCACGATCGCGTCGTGTCGCGGTTTCGCGAGCTGCCCGGGGTAACGCAGGTGACCTTCGACGACAACCTGCCGATGGGCGGCGCGCCGCGCGCGCCGGTGGCCATCCGCGTCGATGGACAGGGTCTGGACGATGAGGTCAGGAATCCCTACGTCAACCACCACTCGGTCGGGCCGGACTACTTCGAGGTGATGGACATCGCGATCCGCCGGGGACGCGCCTTCGAGCATTGGGACCGCATCGACACGCTTCCAGCGGCCGTGGTCAGCCAGCGTCTCGCCGACCGGCTCTGGCCCGGTACCGATCCAATCGGCCAACGGCTGCAACTCGAGAGCACGGGACGAGCAAACGTCTGGTGGACGGTGATTGGCGTATCGGCCCCGGTGCTTCACCACGAGCCCGATGGTGACCCGGGATTCGAGCTCTATCGCGCGCAGGCCCAGGTCGGGACCAGAGGTCCCTACTACGTCATTCGCACCCGTGGCGACCCGATGCTCATCGCCCAGGCTGCGACCGCGATCATCGGCGAGACGGATCCGAACCAGTCATTCCTGGACGTGCAGACCTACGACGGTCGCGTCGCGAATCGAATCTGGCAACGTCGCCTTGCCGGTGCGCTGTTCGGCTGCTTCGCGGTGCTGGCGCTCGTGCTGGCCGCCATCGGTCTCTACGGCGTGCTGTCGTACAGCGTGAGCCGGCAGACGCGCGACATCGGCATCCGCCGGGCGCTCGGTGCGAGGTCCGACGGCATCGTTCGCGAGATCCTCGCCCGCGGCTTGAGACCAGCCGTCGTGGGTGCCGCCGTGGGGCTCGGGCTGGTCGTCGCCTTCGGGCGTCTGATTGCCGGCATGTTGTACGAGGTCAGCCCGGTCGATCCGGTGACGCTCGTGCTCGCCCCGGCATCGCTGCTCGCCATTGCCGCGCTCGCGTGCTACGTCCCGGCTCGCCGGGCCGCCCGCGCGGACCCCATGGTGGCCTTGCGGACCGAGTAGCGGTCCGTCGGGGACGGCCGGATTCGCTACTCGTCGCGGCGGTTCGGGCCGATATCCACCTCGGTCACGTGGATGCTGAGCCCGGCGCCCGCGCGAACTCCGATCAAGCCGTCGAGCGCCACCCGGTCGCCGGGCAATTCGGCGATCGCCTGATCGTTCAGATAGAACACCGTGCGATCCCCGCGCGCGTCCACGGCGAGCAGGTTCCTGACCGGGCCGGTGGTGTCGGCGCCCGACGTCACGACCGCGTCGTGGGCCGTCCAGGGCACTAGATCGTGTGTCTTGCCGGCCGTGTGCTCGGCGATGCGGAAGTGGCGGTCGTTCCGCAGCTCGAACGCGACGTAGCGGGCCCCGTCCACCTCCAGATCACTGCCGCCGAGAAAGAGCCCGAAGGGGCTGTCGAGCCGAGTGGACCCGGACTGCTCCGGATCGCCCTCCGGGAAGAGGAAGATGGTGCTGCTGACCGAGTAGTTGCCGGAGGCGTAGCTCCCGGGATCCCAGAACAGTCCGCCCGGGCCGGCGAAGACGTGCCAGCCGGGCCGCATCACCACGAAACGGCGCTCGGAAGCGGTGGTCCCGTCGTCGTAGCGAGTCTTCCAGTGGCCGGGGCGCTCCAGGTTGTGGCCGGACTGGGCCGCCCCGGACACAGCGAAGAGGGTGGTGAGGAGGGTCAGCCCCGCGGCGTTTCTCATGGCCGCCGAATCCTAAGGCCGGGGGGTTGTCGAGCGGTCGGGCTACGGGAATCGCGCCTTCATCCACGCCTGCCAGGCGGGCTCGCCGCTGGCGGCGGCCTCGGGCCCCGCGTCGCCGTAGAGGTAAACGCTGAGGACCACCGTCGCCCGCTCGGCGATCTTGTAGGCGCACGCCGCCGCGATTCCCGGCGCCGGCTCGCGCGTGCGGAAAAAGGCCGTCGGCTGGCGGGAGGTCGCGTGGACCTCTTCGAGGATGCCGGCGAGGCTTGCCGCGCCCGGAGCGGAGAGCGTCCAGGGATCGCCCGCCACGAGTCCGCGCGCGTCGAGTGCGGCGAGGAGCGCCGTCCACGCCTCGTCCACCGAGCCGTCGAACGCCCCGTACGCTCGCAGGATCGAGGCGCGCCGATCGCGGAAATGGGTGAGGTAGAGCCGCAGGATGACGAGCGCCTGCGGCCAGCCGGCCTCGAAGTTCTCGAGCTGGTCGTCCCAGTCGTCGGTGCTCGCGAAGAGGCTGTGCACCACGCGGACGAGGCAGCGGCCGCCGGCCCGCGGCTCGATGGTCCATTCGGTGGCCGTCGGCGGTCCCTCCGGCCCGCAGTCCTTCCCCTCGTGCCGGAAACGCCGGGGCGGGTCCCAGGCGGTCACCTTCGCCGGAATGTGGTCCATCTCGGAGCCCGTGTGGTACGCGAGCTTGCCGCCGACGCGTTCCTCGACGTCGGTCGGATAAAACCACGAACCGATGCCGGGGCCGGTGGCGATGGCTTCCCAGACTTCCTCGGGCGTGCCGGGGACTTCGGCTTCGGCCTGGATGGACCGCCGTCCGGATGGATCGCGTTTGATACTCATGATGTCTCCTTGGCGGGGGTTGTTCCCGGCGCCGGATGGGCCACGACGACCACCCGGTGCCGCCGGCCGCCGGGGGCGGATTCGTCGTGGTAGCGCCGCGCCAGGTCACCGACCGCGTCGATGAGTTCGTTGCTGAACCGGGCCCGCGCCTCCGGCGAGGCGAAGCGGATCTCGGTGTCCAGGGAGAACGTGGCGAGCCGCTTTCCGGTCTCGGCGGAGCGGCGAACCAGCCTGCTCGCTTCGCGCACGACGCGGGCGGCGAGCGCGATGAGATAACTGGCGGACAGCCGGTCGGCGGCGCGGTCCGGATCGCTGGCCAGCGGCCCGAGCGCCGCGGGACTCACCACGTACGAGCGGGCGGTCGCTACCAGCCGCCGTTCCGTCAGTCCGCCCCACTTGCGCTCGTCCGCGACGCGCACGAGGCCGTGCTTCTCAAGGGTCCGGAGGTGGTAGTTGACCTTCTGCCGGGGGAGCCCGACCCGGGTCGCCAACGCCGCCGCCGATACCGGTTCGGCCATTTCGGCGAGCAGCCGCGCGCGCTTGGGGTCGAGTGTCACCACTGCCGCGGCGGGCTCTTCGATGACGGCGACATCGAGCATGTCCCCGGATCAGATCATTGACAAGAATAATTGTCAATACCCATGACCGGGCACTCTCCCCGGCGCGGTGACATCATTCACGCCCTCGTGCCGGGAGCGATTCCATGAAAGACCTGATCCCTACAAACGCGTTGGCGGTGCTGATCCTTGCCGGAATCGCAGCGACGGCCGCCGCCCAGGAAACCGGAGAACCGGCCCGCCAGGAGGTCTGGTGGGGCGAGAACCTCGCCGTGAGTTACGCGGCGCGAATCGAGGCCGACTGGCTCATCGTCGACGTCTGGCATGAGCCGGGCTGGCACACCTACGCGATGGACAACGTGCAGCGCGCGCGCGAGGTGACGGGGAAAGCCAGGCCGGCCACCGAGCTGCCGACGGTGATTACCCCCTCATCCGAGATCGAACTGGCCGCGTCGTGGCGGCAGACGGCCCCCACCGAGCTCTCGAAACCCGAACTCCGCTGGTACACTTGGGGCTTCGCGGACCGCTCGTTCTTCGCGGCCCGCGTCCTGCGCGTGGATCCCGGGGGCTGGGTCCAGGTGGATGCGCAGGCCTGTACCGACCGGTTGTGCGCGATGGTGGACGGTCTGCGCGTCCCGGTGACGGAGAGCGGCGGGCGTTCCGTGGATCCCGAGTCTCTCGCGGCCGTACAAAGCGCGGAGGACTGACTGCCATGCAACAACATGAACTGGTGAGACGCGGGGCTCCGCTCCTCGCCGCTGCCGGCCTGCTCGTCGGGCTGAGCGCTTCGGGGCATTCGTCGGCGGCTGCCGGCCAGCCGTTCGAGGACGACACCCTCGAATGGCTCGACAACTACCAGCAGGCGCTGGCGCTGGCGAAAGAGACGGGACGGCCGCTCCTGGTCGAGTTCCGCTGCTCGCCCTGAATCACCGGCCGACGATTCGACGCACAGGTGGTGCTGTCGCCGCGAGATTCCGAGAGGGGACGTCTGCTCGAACGCTTCGTCCGCGCCCGCATCACGCGCATGAACCGGATCGACGTCGGCCTCTTCGACTTCGACTGGCACCACTCGATCTACTTCTTCATCGTCAGTCCTGACGAACAGATCTACCTGCGCTACGGCGGCCGCGACGCGGCCTCGGCGGACTCGTACCTGGATCTCGACAGCTTCGCCCTCGCGCTCCGGGCGGGCCTCGAGGAGCACGAGCGATGGCGCGCCGGCGAGTTGCCGGCGCGTCCGCGCCCGCCGCCGTTCTTCGCCCGCGAACTGGAGCGCCTGCGCGTGCAGGAGCTGGAGCGGGGGCGCTGCGTCGAGTGCCACATGATCGGCGACTACCGGGCAGCGGCGCGGGAACGGGAAGGAACCCTCGACAAGCGGCGCGAGATGTTCCGTTCGCCCGACATCCGGGACCTCGGCATCCACCTCGACGTGCCGCGGGGTCTCGCGGTCGAGCGCGCCCAGGGCGCGGCCATGGTCGCCGGACTGCTCCCCGGCGACGCCATCGTGAACTTCGCCGGACAACGGGTCCTCACCTTCGGAGACCTGCTCTACGTGTACGACAGCCTGGATCGCGCTGCTACGCGCCTGCCCCTGACCGTCGAACGGGCCGGCGCGGGGCGGGTCGAGCTCGTGATCGAGCTGCCGCCGCAGTGGTGGGTCTCGGACATCGCCTACCGCTACTGGTCGATCGATCCCCAGACCCACCTGACCGCCGCGCCGCTCACCGAAGCTCGGAAGCGCGACCTGGGCTTTGATCCGGAGGGGTTCGCCTGCGAGGTCACCCGCGTCAACGCCCGCGCCGGCGTGCTCGATCTCCACGACCTCCGGGCCGGAGACGTCATCTACTCCGTGGACGGGGTCGAGGCCGACCCCTCCGTCGGGGACTGTCTCGTCTATCTGCGGCTGAACGTCACCGCCGGCGAGGAGGTGGATCTCGGAGTGCTCCGCGATGGCGACCGCACCGAGGTGACCGTCCGGACCCACCGCCAGCGCTTCCGCAAGCTCGGAACCCCCTGACGGATCAGCCCGCGACCAGGGCGCCGCGGATGTCGCGGATGTCCGCGGGACGCGTCCGGCAGCAGCCGCCGACGAGGTCGGCCCCGAGCCGTTGCCATTCGAGGGCCAGCTCCGGCAGGTCCGCGGTCTCTGCCGGCGTCTCCCAGACCTTGCGGACCGGGTCCCAGCGGCCGTCGCCGTTCGGGTAGGCGACGGCGGGCTTGCCGGCGGCCGCCCGGAACTTCGGGACGAGCGCGGCGAGGTGTTTCGGCGGCGTGCAGTTGACGCCGACCCAGCGGACCCGGGCGCAGTCGGCGAGGTCCGCCGCGGCTTCCTCGACGGGCGTCCCGTCGGAGAGGTGGCCGCCGTCCCGGCAGGTGAAGGAGACCCACGCCGGCGGGGGGTCGTCGAGGCGGTCGAGGAGGCGCCGCAGCACCCGCGACTCGCGCGCCGAGGGGATCGTCTCGATCGCCAGCAGGTCGGCGCCCGAGCGCGCGAGGAGGTCGAGCCGCCGCCAGTGGAAGGCGGCGAGCCCGGCGTCGTCGGCCCGGTAGTCGCCCGTGTACTCCGACCCGTCGGCGAGGAATGCGCCGTACGGACCCACGCTGGCGGCGACGAGTGGCCGCCGCCGTCCCTCCCGGTTCGCCGCATCCCGCCAGAAGCGGTCGCGTTCCTCCACCGCGAGTTCCACCGCGAGGCGCAGCAGCCGCTCCGATTCCCGGTCCGAGAGTCCGTAACGCGCAAGGCCCGGGAAGCTGGCCTGGTAGGTGGCCGAGATGACGCAGTCGGCGCCCGCCGCCAGGAAGCGGGCGTGGACCGCGCGGACGGCCTCGGGCCTTTCGATGAGCACTTTCGCCGACCAGAGCGGGTGGTTCAGGTCGAACCCGTCGGCCTCCAGCTCAGTCGCGAGCCCGCCGTCGAGGATGAGGGTTTCGGAACGGGAGCGTCGCGGGTCCGGCCTCCCTTTACGCGGGCGGGGCGAAACGGACAAGATCATCGGCATGACCCTGCGAACGGCCGCTTGAGGCGGAGATCATGAAACGCGCGCTCGTGACCGGAGCCAACCGCGGCATCGGCCTTGCCATCGCCGGGGGGCTGGTGGACCGGGGCCACGAGGTGCTGCTCGGCGCCCGCAACGCTGCTGCCGGCGAGAAAGCGGCTCGCCGGATCGGCGGCGCCGCCGTGCGACTGGACGTGGCCGATCCCGCCAGCATCCTCCGCGCCGTGGACGAGGCCGGGGCGGTGGACATTCTGGTCAACAACGCCGGGGTTCTCGGATCCGGCGGCGTGCTGGACGATCCGGAGGAGTTCGCCGAGTCCATGGCCGTCATGGTCCGCGGCCCGTATCTGCTGATGCGCCACCTCACGCCTGGCATGGTGGCGCGGGGTTACGGCAGGGTCGTCAACGTCTCCTCCGGCTGGGGCGCTTTTTCGGAGGGACTGGGCGGCCCCGGCGGCTACGGCGTGGCCAAGGCGGCGCTGAACGCGCTGACCGTAGCGGCGGCCCGAAGCCTGCCGGACTCCGTCAAGGTCAATGCCATGTGCCCCGGCTGGGTCCGCACCCGGATGGGCGGCATGGGCGCCAGCCGGTCCGTCGAGGAAGGCGCCGACACTGCGCTCTGGCTGGCCACGCTCGGGGCGGATGGGCCGACCGGCGGCTTCTTCCGGGACCGGAAGCGCATCGACTGGTGAGGGTCCGGGCGGGATAGGGCGACAGCCGTGAGGGCGCCGCCGGCGTGCGGTTCGCCTCCCTTTGGTCGGCGATGCCGGCCGGAGGCCGGCGCTCCGAGGCGCTCCTACCCCCCGAAGATGTCGCGGAAGTAGCGGACCCAGTTGCCGCCGAGGATCTTCGCGATGTCCGCCTCGGAGACGCCGCGCCGGTCGAGCGCGTGGGCGACGTTCAGGAACCGCTCGGGCTCGTCGAGGCCCTCGATGAAGGGAGGCCAGCGGACGCGGTAGCTCGGCTTGAACATGCGGAGCCGGGGCTCGTACCAGTTCTCGCGGGTCGCCCAGGACTTCATTCCCCGGATCGCGTAGTCGGTGCAGATGCCGACGTGTTCGATGCCGCCGACGTTCACCGCGTGCACGATGTGGTCCACATAGTCCTCGATCGAGGTGTCCGGGTCCGGGCCGACCATGTAGCCGAGGGCGACGATTCCGGTGACGCCGCCCTTGTCCGACAGGGCCCGGATCTGCTCGTCGGTCTTGGCGCGCGGATGGTCGTTGTAGAGCGCTTCGCAGAAGGTGTGGGTGAACGCGGCGGGGCTCGAGGAGGCCTCGATCCCGTCCATGGAGGTCCGCCGGCCGCAGTGGGAGAGGTCCACGATGATCCCCAGCTCGTTCATCCGCTCCACCACCGCGACTCCGAAGTCGGAGAGTCCCCCGTCCACCCGCTCGGTGCAGCCGCTCCCGAGCCGGTTCTGGGCGTTGTAGGTGAGCTGGATGCAGCGGGTCCCGAGGTCGTAGAGCGGGTCGAGGTTCTCGAGTGCGCCCTCCAGCATGGTGGCGTTCTGGAACCCGAAGATCACCGCCATCTTCCCGTCGGCCTTCGCCTGCTCGATGTGGGCGGCCCGGGTGGCGTGGACCAGCTTGTCGGGGTTGTCGCGAATGCGGCGGTTCCACTCGGCGAGCGCCCGCGCCGCGACCTGGAAGTTGTTGCTCGGGAGCGTGGTCTGGATGCCGGTGTAGCCCGAGCGCTCGATGGCGTCGTACTCCACCTCGTCCCACTCGCGGCCGAAGGCGAGTGCATCGATGACGATCGAGCGGTCGTAGAGGGCGTCGATCGCCGGGTTGCGGGGCGGCGCCTGCGCGAGGGAACGGCGGGCGGCGAGCGAGGCGCCCAGCAGCCCGAGGAAGGTTCGTCGTTTCATGTCGGAATCAGGCATGGCCCACCTCGGCGGCGCGCTCGCTGGCAGCTTCCACGGCGCTCGCCGCGTCGGGGAAGAAATGGATGCCCTCCTCGGGCCTGAAGTCGGTGGCGTGCATCACCTCGGCCACCTCGGGCTGGATGCCCCAGAAGTAGCAGTCGGTCCCGCTGCGCCTCAGGGTGCGGGCCATGTCCCGCAGCAGCAGGCAGGCGGTCGGGTCGATGAAGTAGACGTTGCGCATCCCGAACACGCAGGCCGGCCGTTCGTCGGCTGTCCGCGCGAGCAGGTCCGAGAGGCTGCTCACCGTGCCGTAGAAGAGCGCTCCCCGGAAGGTGAACATCTGGACCCCGTTCGGCATCTCGAAGGGGAGGGGCCGCGAGGGCGCCAGCTCGTCGGAATCGAAGAGCGCCGCGTCCCCGCGCCGCACCTCGAAGATCCCCGAGACGCGCTGGGTGAAGATGACCGCGGCGAGCGCGAGGCCAACCGGCAGCACGAAGCGCAGGTCCCAGAAGAGGGTGGTGCCGAGCGTGCCGAGCAGGATGATCCGGTCGCCGATGGCGGCCCTCCAGATCACCTTCATCTGGTGTACCTCGACCATCCGGGCGGCGACCACCAGCAGCACCGCCGCCAGCGAGGTGAGCGGGATGAACTCGAGCGCCCAGGAAAAGAAGAGGACGAACAGCGCCACGAAGAGGGCGTGGAACAGCCCGGCCATCGGGGACCGCGCCCCGGAGGCGAGGCAGGTCGCGGTCCGCGCCACGCAACCGCCCACCGGGAAGCCTCCCCAGACGGCGGTCGCGATGTTGCCGAGACCGAGAGCGATGAACTCCTGGCCGGACTGGCTCGGCACGCCGCGTGAACGGCTCGCCATCTGGGCGGCGAGCAGGGACTCCGCGCTCGAGAGGAAGGCGATGGCCACCGCGTAGGGCAGCAGCGGCACCCAGTTCTCGAGCGACGGGATCAGCGGTAGCGGCAGCCGGTTGGGCAGCTCCCCGAAGGTGCTGCCGATGGTCGCGATGTCGAGCCGCAGCGCGAAGGTCGCGACGGCGCCGACCAGCAGACCCATCACGTAGGCCGGCAGCCTTGGCAGGAGCCGCTTCGTCACGAGGACCGCGGCCAGCGAAGCGGCGCCGACCAGGAACGTGGTCGTCTCGAAGTTGCCGACGCGGCTGATGACCCCGTCCAGCATGAACAGGAAGGAGTGCGAGTGTTCGACGCCGCCGTGGTCGTGCATGTGCACGGAAGTCGCGAGCCCGAAGAAGGGCACGATCTGTCCGGTGAAGATGATCACGCCCATCCCGGTCACGAACCCGGTGATGACCGCCTGCGGCATGGCCTCGATCAGGAGCCCCACCCGCGAAATGGCCAATCCCAGCAGGAAGACGCCGGCGATCAGGGTCGCGGTGAGGAGCCCCTCGTAGCCGAACATCTCGATCACCACCACCGCGATCAGGATGCAGGCCTCGGTCGGTCCCCCGATCTGAAACTTGCTCGCGGTGAACAGCGCGATCACCGCGCCGCCGATGATGATGCCGACGAGGCCCTTGTCCGGACTCGCTCCGGCGGCGATCGCGACGACCAGGCCCAGCGGGAGCGCCACCACCGAGACCGTCAGTCCCGCCGAGAGGTCGGTGGAGACGTCGGACAGCGAGTAGCCCCGGGGCAGAACCCGCCGGTACTGCGCCGCGAGAGCGGCTAGCAGGCGTGTCATGGCTCTCCTTCCCCCGAGAGGCGGAGTGTATGTCCGCGGCTCCGGGTGGAGGAGGTTTCTGCTGTTCGGGCAAGAATCCCCGGTGGGAGCCAATCCCCGGCGATTCTCCGACCACGCGAGGAAACCATCATGCGCACCTTTGTTTCCATCCTGCTGGCCACCGCTCTCGCGGCGCTCGCGACCCCCGCGGAGGCCGAGACGCGGCTCCTTCGCTTCCCCGACATCCACGGGGACCGGGTCGTCTTCACCTACGCGGGCGACCTGTGGTCGGCGGCGGTCACCGGCGGCACCGCGGTGCGGCTGACCTCCCACCCGGGCCGCGAACTCTTCGCGCGCTTCTCTCCCGACGGGAGCCAGATCGCCTTCACCGGCCAGTACGACGGCGACGAGCAGGTCTACGTGATGCCGTCGGGCGGCGGCGCCCCGAAGCAGTTGACGTTCTACCCGGCGACCGGGCCGATGCCGACCCGCTGGGGCTTCGACAACATCGTCTACGACTGGTCGCCGGACGGCGAGCGCATCCTCTTCCGCTCGCTCCGGGACGGGAACGGGGTGGCCGAAGGCCGGCTCCACGAGGTCGCCGGGAGCGGAGGATTGCCGACGGCGCTCCCGCTGCCGCGCGCCGGGGCCGGGGCGTGGTCCCCGGACGGCGGCAGCGTGGTCTATTCGCCGCTCTTCCGGGACTTCCGCGCCTGGAAGCGCTACGCCGGCGGCTGGGCGCAGGACCTCTACATCTTCGAGTTGGAGAGCCGCGAGCTGACGCAGATCACCGACGACCCGCGCTCCGACCGCGATCCGATGTGGATCGGCTCCCGGATCTTCTTCACCTCCGACCGCCACGGAACGAACAACCTGTACTCCTACGACACCGGGAGCGGCGAGACCCGGGCCTGGACCGACTCGGACACCTGGGACCTCCGCTGGCCGGGCGCCGACGCGGGAGGGAGGATCGTCTTCGAGCAGGCGGGCACGCTCCACCTCCTCGACACGAACGGCGACGGGACCGCGGTTCCCATCGAGATCACGGTTCCCACCGACGGCCTCCACAGCCGTCCCTCCCGCGTCTCGGCGGCCGGGAAAATCGAGCACTTCGACATCTCCCCGACCGGGAAGCGCATGGTCTTCGCGGCGCGCGGCGAACTCTTCTCGGCCCCGGTGGAGAAGGGAGCGACGCGCACCGTGGTGGCGACCGCCGGCGCCCACGAGAAGTGGCCCGCCTGGTCTCCGGACGGGACCCGGATCGCCTACATCTCCGACGCGAGCGGGGAGGAGGAGATCTACGTGGTCCCCCAGTCGGGCGGCCAGGTGGAACAGCTCACCGAGCGGGGCCGGGCGATGCGCTACAACCCGGTCTGGTCGCCGGACGGCAGCCGGATTGCCTTCAGCGACAAGGATGGCCGGGTCTTCGTGGTCACCGTCGCCGACAAGACGGTCGTGGAGGCCGCGAACGAGAGGCACGGCCAGGTGAACGACTACGCGTGGTCGCCCCGCAGCGGCCATCTCGCCATGAGCCTGAACGACCCGGGCGGGTTCTCGTCCATCTACATCTGGTCGGCGGGCGACGGCGAACTGCGCCGGGTGACGGGGCCCTACTTCAACGAGTTCTCGCCGGCCTGGGGAGCGAAGGGGAACTACCTCTTCTACATCAGCGACCGGATGTTCCAGCCGCAGATCGCGGACTTCGAGTGGAACTACGCGCTCGACCGGGAGAGCGGCATCTACGCGGTGGCGCTTCGCCCCGACGTGCCGCACCTCTTCCCGCCGGAGAGCGACGAGGAGCCGGCGCCGGCGGAGGAAGGGGCTGAAGGCGGCGATGACGCGGAGGAGGCCGGGGACGCCGAAGGCCCGATCGGGATCGCCTTCGAGGGCCTGCAGGACCGGGTGATGCGGGTGCCGGTGGACGAGGACAACTACCAGGGGCTCGCCGCCGTGGACGGGTTCCTGCTGTATGCGAAGACCTCCGCGTTCTTTTACGGGCGGAGCGCCCCGAGCCCGCCGGAACTGAGGGTCTTCGACCTCACGGAGCGGACATCGGGGACGCTGGCGACCGGGATTTCCGGCTACGCGGTGAGCGCGGACGGGAAGACGGTCGCGGTCCGGGAAGGCAGCGCGTTCAACCGCTACAACATCGGGACCAGCACCGCGTCATCGAAGAAGACCGTCTCCACGGCCGGTCTCGAGGCAGACCGGGACCCGAAGGCCGAGTGGGTGCAGATCTTCGACGAGGTCTGGCGGCGGTTCCGCGATTTCTTCTACGTCGAGAACCTGCACGGTCACGACTGGGACGACCTGCGCGCCCGCTACCGGTCGCTGCTGCCCTACGTCGAGCACCGCTCCGACCTGAACTACGTCATCAACGAGATGATCGCCGAGCTCCAGGTCTCGCACGCCTACATTCAGGGCGGCGACATGGAGATCCCGGACCGGCCCGGCGCCGGTTTTCCGGGGGCGCGGTTCGCCTGGGACGCAGACGCCGGGCGCTACCGGATCGCGCGCATCTTCGAGGGCCACAACGAGGAGGCGCGCTACCGCTCCCCCCTCCGCGAGGTCGGCGTGAACGTCTCCGAGGGGGACTACCTGCTCGCGATCGACGGCGCGGAGCTCCGCGGGGACGAGAGCCCCTACCGGCAGCTCCTCCACAAGTCCGGCCGGCCGATCGAGTTCACCGTGAACGCCGAGCCGACGTTCGAGGGCGCCCGGAAGGTGACCTTCCAGCCCGTCACCAACGAGGATCCGCTGATCTACCTGAACGAAATCGAGGCGAGCCGCCGCCGCGTCGAGGAGGCGACCGGAGGCCGCATCGGCTACATCCACATCCCCGACATGGGCGCGAACGGCATCCGCGAGTTCATCAAGTGGTACTACAGCCAGGTCCGCCGCGAGGGGATGATCGTGGACGTGCGCCGGAACGGCGGCGGGAACATCTCCCAGATGCTCATCGAGCGCTTCCGGCGGGAGATCCTCTCGCTCGGGTACTCGCGGACGAACGAGGCGGCGAGCACCTATCCGGGCGTCGTTCCGCCGCCGCACCTCGTCTGCCTGCTCGACGAGAACTCGGGCTCGGACGGCGACATCTTCCCCGCCATGTTCAAGAAGGCGGGGTTGGGGCCCCTGATCGGCAAGCGGAGCTGGGGCGGCGTGATCGGGATCACCAACCGCGGGATGCTGATGGACGGCGGCGGGGTGAACGTCCCCGAGTTCGGGTTCGCTTCCGCGGAAGGCGAGTGGGTGATCGAGGGCTACGGCGTGGACCCCGACATCGAGGTCGACAACGATCCGAAGTCGGTGATCGAGGGCGGTGATCCGCAGCTCGAACGCGCCATCGCCGAGATCATGGCGGCGGTGGAGGCGGACCCGCGTCCGCTCCCGCCCCGCCCGGCGGACCCGGTGCGCACGCGGTAGCTCGGAGCGCCGGCCTCCGGCCGGCATCGCGCGGCAGCGCGAAACTCGCGCTGGCGGCGGGGAGCTGTACCAACCCGCACCGCCACAATCCCCACCCCCATGCCCGACA
>VXWI01000059.1 GCA_009835985.1 Acidobacteriota bacterium
ACGACACAGCCCGGAGATGCACCCCGCCAAGGAACCCGTTCCGGTGGCCCGGCCCCCCGCCCGCCCCGACCTGCTGAAGAAGCCCGCCACTCCGGGCGCCCGGCGGGCGCCCGGCGCCTGGAAGCTGCCCTCTCTACAGCTCCTGACGCGCCGCGCCCATCAGCCGGCTCCGGCCAAGCGGGCGCTCGAGAAGCGCCGCACGGCCCTCGAGGCCGCCTGTCTCGAACACGGAGTGCGGGGCGAGGTGGACCGCATCCAGCCGGGGCCGGTGGTCACGACGTTCGAGTTCCGTTTGGGCGAGGGCGAGACGATCAAGAAGATCCGGAACCGCGAGGAAGAGATCTGCATGGCGCTGCGCGCTCCGGCCATCCGGGTCGAGCGGGTGAAGGGCAAGGGCGTGGTGGGGATCGAAGTGCCGAACGAATCGCCCTCGGTCGTCGGCCTCCGGGAAATCCTCGAGTCGCCCGACTTCCAGGAGGAGAGCGGCGCGCTGCCCATCGCGATCGGCCGGCTCGTGGACGGACGGCCGCTGGTCAAGGACCTCGCCGAGATGCCCCACCTGTTGATCGCCGGGGCCACCGGCGCCGGAAAGTCGGTGCAGCTCAACACCCTCCTGTGTTCGCTGCTGACGCGGCGCACCCCGGATGAGCTTCGGTTGATCCTGATCGATCCGAAGCGGGTGGAGCTCCGGCCCTACCGGAACATCCCGCATCTGCTGACCCCGCTCATCCTCGAGCCGGACCAGGCGAAGACCGTGCTGCAGCACGCGTGCCGCGAATTGGACCGCCGCACCCGGATCCTCGAGGAGCACGGCGTCCGCAACATCGACGGATTCAACCGGCTGGTCGACAAGATGGCCGCGCAGGCGGCGAGAAGGCGCCGCAAGAAGAACGAGCCGGAACCCGAGATCCCGTCGCCCCTGCCCCGGCTGGTGATCATGGTGGACGAGCTGGCCGATCTGTTCATCCACGCGAAGGCGGAGGTGACGCCCGCGATCCAGCGGCTGCTCAGCCTGGGCCGCGCCGAGGGCATCCACCTCGTGCTGGCGACCCAGCGGCCCTCCACCGACATCATCAGCGGCACGCTCAAGGCGAACCTCCCCACCCGCATCGCTTTCCGGGTGGCCAGCTACGTGGACTCGCGGACCATCCTGGACCGGGTGGGCGCCGAGACGCTGCTCGGCAAGGGGGACATGCTGATGATGCGGCCCGGCGCCGACCTGCCCCGCGCGCAGGGAGCCTACGTGGACGAACGGGAGGTGGGCAAGCTCGCCCGGTTCTGGGAGAGCGCGGCGGAACCGGTCTTCGACACCGGGATGCTGGAGGAGGAGCAGCCGCTGCCCTTCGTCGGGCCGGGGAATGGCGCGGCGCAGCGGGCGAACGGCGCCGCCCGGGGCTCGAAGGGCGGGGACTCGCTCCTGCCCCAGGCCCGCGAACTCATCATCCGGGAGCAGAAGGCCTCGACGTCGATGCTCCAGACCGAAATGGGCCTCGGCTACCAGCGGGCGCGGCGCATCGTGGCCGAACTGGAACGCCAGGGGGTCGTGGGTCCGGCCCGCGGCGCCCAGCCGCGTGATGTCCTGGTCGCACCACCGTCCTGAGCTCCCGGTGATCGCAGTGGCCCCATCCGTCCGACTCGGCGCCACGCGGCTCGCCGTGCTGCTGTGCGCCGGGCTGGCGCTGGCCGGCCCCGCCCCCGCGTTCCCGGACGCCGGCGCCGTCAGCCCCACCGCGAAGAATCTCTACGAGGCGGCCCGGCGGGCCGAGGAGACGCTCCGCGGTTCGCAGACGGCGATGCGCGACGAGGACCAGTGGCAAGCCGTCGCGCGGAAGTACCGGCTCGTGGTCCTCTCCTTTCCCCGAAGCGGCTATTGCGACGACGCGCTCCACTACGAGGGAGGCATCTACCGCGACGCCGCCGAGCGTTTCGATGACCGGCGCTTCGCGGTGCGGGCCGCCGACGCCTTTGCTCTCCTGATCCGCGGGTATCCGGCGAGCCGCTGGGTCCCGAAGGCCCTCTACGAGCAGGTCCGGCTGTACGCGGGCCGCCTCGACGACGAGGCCGAGGCGCGGAGCGCCCTCGAACGGCTCCGGAAACGCGCGCCGCGCAGCCCCGAGATCCGGATGGCGGCCGCCGTCCTGGCGAAGCCCGAGACCCCGGCCGGCGCGGCGGAGCGGCCGGCGGACGGGACGAGGCGAACCGTCGCGGTCCGCCAGGAAGTGCAGCCCGCCGATCCACCGACGACGGTGCGGAACATCCGTCACTGGGTCGGGGACTCGCACACCCGGGTAGTGATCGACCTCAGCGGCCCCACGCCGCACACCGAGGGCAGGCTCACCGGACCGGACCGGGTGTTCTTCGATCTCCACGGGGCGACGCCGGACGACGGGCTCGAACGCCGGGCGTTCCCGATCGAAGGCTCGCACCTCCGGCGCATCCGGCTCGGCGTTCCGGAAGAGAAGACCACCCGGGTGGTGCTCGACTTCTCGAGCATCCGGGAGGTCACCGTGTTCGCCCTTCCCGATCCCTATCGGCTCGTGGTGGACATCCACGGGGCGCCCCCGCTGCGGGTCGCGGACAGCTCCGGGGACAGCGCCGCGCCGGAAGCTGACGACTCCCCGGCGGAGGCGAACCGAAGCGCCACCGCGACCCCGGAGACCGGCGACGAGGCCTCGCCCTCGCCGCCGCGCCCCACCGAGGGGGGCTACTCGATGGCGCGCCAGCTCGGCGCGGGAGTGAACCGCATCGTCATCGACGCGGGACATGGCGGCAAGGATCCCGGCACCCATGCCGGCAGTCTGCGCGAGAAGGACATCGCGCTCGATATCGCTGAGCGGGTGCGCGACGACCTCACGGAGCGTGGGTTCGAGGTGATCATGACGCGCGAGAAGGACGTGTTCATTCCTCTGGAGCAGCGCGCCTTCATCGCCAACAGCCGCGAGGCGGACCTGTTCGTGTCCATCCACGTGAACGCCGCGCGGAACCGGAAGGCCCGCGGCCTCGAGACCTTCTACCTGAATCTGGCCACTTCAGCGGACGCGGCGGAGGTGGCCGCCCGGGAGAACGCCTCCAGCGGCATGGTCCGGATGGCCGATGTCCGCAAGCTGGTGGATCAGATCGTCAATCACAGCCGGAAGGAGGAATCCCGGGAACTCGCGACGACCATGCAGGCGGCGATGGCCAAGAGCATTCTCGGCCGGGAAAACCACCCGCTGAACCGCGGCGTGAAGACGGCGGGATTCCACGTGCTGCTCGGCGCCCAGATGCCCGCCGTGCTCGTCGAAGTGGGTTTCGTGAGCAACCGCGAGGAAGCGAGGCAGCTCCGCAGCGCCTCCCACCGGGAGAAGATCGCGTCCGCCATCGCCGACGGCGTGAACCGCTACGCGGAGACGCTCGGCCAGGTCGTCCAGACCACCGCCACCCAGAACGAGCGGTAGCCGCGCGCCGGCCTGGAGCCCCCACCGGGAGGACTGGGCCGGCTTCAGCCGGCACGCGCAGCGCTCCGGACCGGCCCGTCAGCGGAACATGCGTCGCAGCATGAATTCGTAGACCCCGTCTCCGAACCACTTGCGGAGGAACATGAAGGGGCGGGCCATGGAGCCGCTCGCGTACCGCCGCCGCGGCTTTCGGGCGGTCGCGGCTTTGACGAACACCCTGGCGAGAACCTCCGGCGCGGTCCCGAGGCTACCGGGTTCGAGGCCGTCCATCAGCCCAAGAAACGATTCCACCTGGGACTTGTACGCCGTGTCCCCGGAGTACCTCCTGAGGCCGGCTCCCATCACGTCGCCGAACTCGGTCCTGATCGCGCCCGGTTGGATCACGACGACCTGTATGTTGAAGGGGGCGGTTTCGATACGCAGGCAGTCCGACCAGCCCTCGAGGGCGTGTTTGGTGGCGTGGTACCAGGCCCCGAGGGGGGTGAAGATCCTCCCTCCCATCGATGAGACGTTGACGATTCGGCCCGAGCCCCGTGCTCTCATGTGAGGCAGGACGAGCTGGGTAAGGTGGGCGAGCCCGAACAGGTTGACCTCGAACTGGTAGCGCGCGTCGTCGAGCGGGATGTCCTCGACGGGTCCGTAGAGCCCGAAGCCGGCGTTGTTGACCAGGACGTCGAACCGTCCCTGATTCTCGATGACGCGGCTCACCGCCCGCTCGTTGTCTTCCCCTCTGGTGACGTCCATTGCGACGGGAGTGACGCCGTGTTCGGGCAGGTCCTCCATTCGGTCCGCCCGGCGCGCACCGGCGTAGACGGTGTGGCCCTCGCGGGCCAGGAGGATCGCGGCCGCCCGACCGATGCCGGAGGAGGCTCCCGTGACGAGGATGATCTTGCCCATGGCGATGCTACTTCTCCAGGTTCCGGTTCAGGTTGAGCGGGAGGGCGTCGGGGAACTCGCCTTCGCCGACGCCCGATCGGAGACTACTTCGGCACCTTGCCGCCGGATGGGATCGGGACGCCGAACGCCCTCGGGCCGGGCGGTTTGATGGGGCCGTGAGGGTGAGTAGGGTTACGACGTGCGCGGTGCGGAGCACCGCGGTGCCGGTCTGGAGGCCGCTACCGCGAGAACCGGCCGGCGTTCCAAGCCGGCGCGTCACCTCCGCTGTTGAGCGCCACGCCCGGGCACGACGCGACCACCTCAGGTTGGTCAGGCGCCGCGCGCCAGTCCCGCTCGCAGGCTCGCCGGATCGAGAATCGGAATCGGAAACACGGACGCGAGATCGAGCAGATCTACGTCTCCACTGACGAGTGCGTCCGCCTTGCCCACGACGGCAAGCTCCAGGAATGGCCGATCCGCCGGATCCCGGCATTCAGGGACGGAGGGCGGCTCGACCACGCGCACGGCCTCGCACCACGGGAAATACTCGGTCAACAGATCCTCCTGTTCGCCGGGAGCCAGCCGGAACTTCGGATACGACAACGCGCGGATCAACTCCTCGACGGTGTCGCGACTGACGAGCGGAAGGACCCGACCCTCCTGCCACTCCGGCCGCAGCCACGAAAGTGCCCCAGCCCGAAACAACAGGGCCGAGAGGACGACGTTGGTATCGAGGACCAGCCGCGGAACGGCCACTCAGGATGATTCGCGAGGCCGACGAGCCCAGGCGACGGCCCCAGCCATGTCAGCTTCCGTGATCCCGAGTTCGGAGAGCTTGGCGCGGACCGAATCGGCCCGCGTCACACGCACCGGAGTCAGAACGATCCTTCCGTTCTCCTTCGTAACGTCGAAGTACAGCGAATCCGGGAAATCGGCGATCACCGCCTTGGGAAGCGTGATCTGGTTCTTGGAAGTCAATTTGGCGAGCACGGACGGTTCCTCGGTCGCGAAGTAAGGAAACAAGGAATCATTGTAGCGTGTGTGGAACTGGTGTGCTGTGTCCGGACGGGAGCCACTTTTCCGGGTGGAGTAACGACGTGCGCGGTGGGGGGGACCGCCGTGCTGGTCTGGAGGCCGGCGTTCCAAGCCGTGCGCGCTACGCGGCAGTACAGCCCGACGCGGTCCGTGGGCCTGGGGCCCGCGTGCCGGCTGAAGCCGGCGTTCCAAGCCGTACGCGTCGCCTCCGCGGTTGAGCGCCACGCCGAGATGGGAGCCATCTTTCCGGTTGGAGTAACGACGTGCGCGGTGCGGAGCACCGCGGTGCCGGTCTGGAGGCCGCGACCCCGAGAACCGGCCGGCGGTACAAGCCCG
>VXWI01000065.1 GCA_009835985.1 Acidobacteriota bacterium
ACCCCACCCGGCGTCCGGTCCGGTTCGCCCCGGAAGCCATCCGGACACCCCGGGTACGGCGGGCGCGGCTGCCCGGGACAATCGCGAGCCGCTCGGAACTGCGGCCCGCCGTCGCGGTCTCCGCCGAAGTCTCGCCGGATGGGCGGGGCGGCGAGTGGGACCTGGCGCGCCGCCACGTCCTGCGCTGGCTGGAGGCGCACGTCGGCCCCCTCCCCCCCGGCTTCGACGCCGTTTCGCGTCTGGAGGGCGAGCAGGTGCACGTGGAGCGCCATCGGTCGTCAGGCGCCATCGTACGGGCCGTCGAGCGGGAAGCGGGATCGAGCCGCTACTTCGGGGTTTCGCTCGAAGCGGGCGCGTTCGCCGGACTGGCCGCCTGGAAGGCCATCGTGATCCTCTTCCGCACGAGCTCGACGACCGCGCTCCGCGCCATGCTCTTCGCTCCGCGTCGCCGCCTGGACCAGCGGGACACGCCGCTGTGGGTACCCGGCATCGTGCGCTGGCTCGCCCGTTCCCCGGGACTTACCGACTACGGCTGGCGGCTGCTCCCGGCCCCCTGGATCATCGAGAACGAGGAGGGAGTCGAGGGGCTCATTCATCTCATCGGAAGCCGGCAGCGGACCCGGCCGGTCTTCGCCACCGGACTCGGACCCCGCGAGACGAACCCCGAATCGGCCCCCGTCGATCTTTGGGACCTTGCGCACCGTACCGTGGGTCTCGCGCACGTGGCCGTCCTGACGGGTCCCATGACCTACGCGCTCACGGACCGGGTGGGGCGCAAGTACAGCGTCTTCGGGAACGCCGTCCGCACCTACCGGCCCGGTTGCGTCATCGGTGACCGCGCGGCGGAACACCCCATGGCGCTCCCCGAGACGGTGCGACGCTGGCGTACCGGGGGCCCGCACGACTTCGCCGTCTTCCTCACGCGGGAGGCTGCCCGGGCCAGCGTCCTTCGGCAAGGAATCCGGGACTGCTGGTTCCCCGAGTCGGTCGAGGCCGAGTTCCTCGAGGCGGAGGGGCTTGCCCGGACGACGGACCCCATCGGGGAGGCCCTCCGCCGTCCCACGGCTGACGGGGACGCCATGCATCCGCTGGGCGCGGGAGAGGACACGGGGGCCGTGCAGGGCGAGGAAAAGGCGACGGTGCCAGCCGAGGAAGAGGCCGAAGCGCCGGCCGCGGAGGCTCGGGCAAGTTGAAGAGTCTTCGCCGATCAGGTCGTCGCCCGGGAAACATCGGGTTGACACGATTTTCTCTACTATCTATTCTTGCGAGAATGTCACGGCCCAAGATCTCCCCGAGGACTGGTCAGGCTGACCCGCTCGTCAGTTTCCGCCTTGGCGAAAACGACATCGGCGCGCTTCCCTGCCAGCTTCGCGAGCGCATCGCCCACGCCGCGGCGGGAAGACCCGGCGACTGGACCCTCATCGGGACACCCGATGCAGAACTGACGGAACTGCTCCAGCGGGTCGTCGCCCGTCTGCCATCCATGGCGGCGATGCACCGGCAGGCGCTCACTGAGCGCAACGTCGAGTTGATGATCGAGAGCATTCTCCCGGACATGCCGCGCGCTGACATTTGGGCGCAACTGGAAATCGACAATGCCCGCCTGCGCGCCGACTACCTGCAGGAAACGCGGATGCTCACGGGGTCCGAGATTCGCGCCGGGTCGGGCCTGAACCCGAAGAACGCCAGCGAGCCCGCGTCGCGCTGGAAACGGGAGGGCAGGATCTTCGCCGTCCGCCATGGCGGGCGGGACCTCTACCCGGCGTTTCAGTTCAACGACGGACAGCCGCGACGGGTGATCAAGGATATCCTCGCCCAAATACCGGCATCGCTAACGCCTTGGCAGATTGCTCTGTGGTTCGCCTCCGGCAACGGTTGGCTCGACGGAGCCACCCCCGAAGAGCGGCTCGACGCCCCCGGCGAGGTCGTTGAGGCAGCCCTGCATCTGGCCACCCCGGCCGAAGGCTGACGGGCGCGCGGATCTTGACGATCCTGAGCCCCTCCCGGAGCCTTGCGGCTCCGGGTCTCGTGAGGCTGGAATCCGGGACGCGGCTCCATCGCATACACAACCGGCAGCGGACAGCCAGCACCTTCAATCCGTGCCGGGGCGGCCCGACGCGCTTCGCACCCATCACCGACGAAGACGGACAATGTGTGCCGTCGCTGTATATGGGAAGCACCTTCGACTCGGTCGCCTACGAAACCCTGCTCCACGAAATCCCCGCCCGGACGAAACAAAGAACCCTTCCGGCGGCCGTGTTGGGCGATCGCGCGCACACGAGGCTCGACGCGGACCGCGACATCACCCTCGCCGCGCTGCGAGCCCCCGAACTCGCGAAATGGAACATCTCCCGCACCGCCTTGATCGAGTCCTCACCCAGGCTCTACAAGGAGACCGCCGCCTGGGCGAAGGCGATCCACGACCAGTTCCCGGATGTCGAAGGACTCGTGTGGACTTCGAGCCGGTGCGACCCGGAAGACGCGTATCTGTTCTTCGGGGATCGGGTCCGGGACGTTGATTTCCGTATTGTCTCGACCCGCGACAGCCAGAGCGATTCCTCGTTCTTGACGGACGTTCGTCAGGCTGCCTGGCGCAGCGGCATCAGCATCGCGATCTGAGCTGCGCGGCGCTCCGCGCCGCCGGTGCCCAGTCGGAAGTCCGGCGTTGCCTGCAGCGCGTGCCGCCCGGCTGGGTTGCACTGTGCGGCATCGCGGCCTCTCGGGCCGCGATGCCGGCCAGAGGCCGGCGCTCCAAGCCGGGGGTGCCGTGCCGCGGAGCAGCTCTACGCATCCTGCGGGCCTTGGGCTCGCGTGCCGGCTGAAGCCGGCGCTCCAAGCCGGCGCGCCCCTACCCGCCGGCCGTCAGGCCGAAGCGCTCGCCCCAGGTCTCACGGACGTGCGCCAGGATCCGCCCCCCCTCGTCCGTCCCCGCGGCTGGCGACGCCAGGAAGTCACTCGCCTCCTTGCGGGCGAGGCGGAGGAACTCGGCGTCCCGGACGATGTCGGCCACCCGGAATGGGGGGATGCCCGACTGCCGGGTGCCGAGGAAATCGCCGGGGCCCCGGATGGCGAGGTCCTCCTCGGCGATCCGGAAGCCGTCGGTCGTCGCCTCCAGCACCTGGAGGCGGCGGAGCGCGGACTCGGTCGGCTTCCCTCCCACCACCAGGATCGCCGTCGCCGGGTCGGAACCCCGCCCCACCCGGCCCCGGAGCTGGTGGAGCTGCGCCAGGCCGAAGCGCTCGGCGTGCTCCACGACCATCACCGTCGCGTTCGGCACGTCCACCCCCACCTCGATCACGGTGGTGGCGACCAGTACGTCGAGCTCCCCGGAGGCGAACGCGCGCATCACCGCCTCGCGGCGCGCCGCGGGAACCCGGCCGTGGACGAAGTCCACCCGCAGGCCACGGAACGGCCCCCCGGACAGTTCCCGGAACCGGGCCTCGACTCCGGCGCCGGGGAGTTCCTCCGACTCCTCGATCAGCGGACAGACGTAAAACGCCTGGCGGCGCTTCCGCACTTCCTCGCGGACCCGCGCGTACACGTCGGACAGGCCGGCCGCATCCCGGATCAGGGTGTCCACCGGCTGCCTTCCCGGAGGGAGTTCGCGGAGTTCGGACAGGTCGAGGTCCCCGTGGAGCGCCATGGTCAGGGTGCGGGGGATCGGCGTCGCCGTCATCACCAGCAGGTCGGCGCCCCCGCCCCGCTCGACGAGCGTGCGGCGCTGCGCGACCCCGAACCGGTGCTGCTCGTCCACGATGGCGAAGCCGAGGTCCCGGAACCGGGCGCCGTCCTGGATCAGCGAGTGCGTGCCGACGACGAACTGGGCCCAGCCGCTCGCCACCGCCTGCAGGGTGTCGCGGCGCTCCGCGGCGCCGAGCCCCGCGGTGAGCAGCACGACCCGGATGCGGTGCGGCTCGAGAAGCGCCCGGATCGTCGCGAAGTGCTGCTCGGCGAGGACCTCGGTTGGGGCCATGAGCGCCACCTGCGCCCCGTGGTGGATGACGATGAGCGCCGCGATGACCGCGACGATCGTCTTCCCGGAACCCACGTCCCCCTGGAGCAGCCGCCGCATCGCGAGCGGGGACTGGAACTCCTCCGCGATCGTGGCAAGGGCATCCCGCTGTGACGACGTGAGGCGGAAGGGCAGCACCCGGCGGACGAGGTCCCGCAGTTCGTCGTCCACGGTGAAGGTGTGCCGGCCCGGCCGGTCCACCCGGTCCTGCCGGCGGCGCAGCCGGAGCCCGAGCGCGAAGACGAAGAACTCCTCCAGGATGAGCCGCTGGTGGGCACTGGAGCGCCGGCGCTCGAACTCGGCAAGCGAGGCTCCGTCCGGAGGGAAGTGCACCGCTTCGAGCGCCTCCCCGCGGGACGGCAGCCCCAACCGCCCGACCAGTTCCTCGGGGAGCTGCCCCGGCCCTACCGCATCGCCGTTGTCGAGAAGCCGGTGGAGAACGGTGCGCAGGAGCCGCGGCGTCAGGGAACCCACCCGTTCGTAAATGGGCACGATCCGTCCGGCATGCGCGCCGGGTCCGGAATCTCCCGGGGCGGGTTCTGCGGGAACACCGCCGGCATCCGGGAGGAGGGGCGCCGCACCTTCGGCGGACCGTTCCCGCTCGGCGGTCACCAGTTCGTAGCCGGGATTCGCGAACTCGGGAACCGCCCCGGCGAAGGGCTTCTTGACCTTTCCGAACAGCAGCACCCGCTGTCCCGGCCTCAGGATCTGCTTCAGGTGGACCTGGTTGAACCAAGTCGCCTTCACCGGCCCGCTCGCGTCGTGCCCCCGCAGCTCGACGATACGCAGGTTGCGCCGCCGCGTCGGGCGCACGCTGAGCGAACCGATCAGGACTTCCGTGGCGGCGGAATCACCGTCCGCGAGCTCGGCGACCGGACGGTGCGCGCTGCGGTCCTCGTAGCGGAAGGGCAAACGCAACAGCAGGTCCGAAGCCCGGGAGATCCCGACCTCGGCGAGCGCGGCCGCCCGCCGCGGACCCACCCCGGGGAGGAAACGGACCTCGGTGTCCGGGGTGATTCCGGGCAAGGTTGCTGCGGCGGGGATCCGTCAGGGAGGGGCGGGCAGGAGCACGACTTCCCCCGCCCTCAGTTCAATCCCGGCGAGTCCCGCGGGAAGAGGGAACGGTTCCCCTGCGAGGATGGGACCGCGAACCTGTTCGCGTCCGGCCTCGGAGAAGCCGACGAGTCCTCCCAGCACGGCCTGGGCGATGACGTCCGGCGGCAGTTCCACCCCGGCGACGGTGCCCCGCAGGATCGTGACCGTTCCCGAACCCCCGGCGCCCCGCACTTCGACAGCGACATCCACGGGTTGCGGCGGGGTGCCGGGCGGCGGGGCGAACGGGCCGAGCACCGCGCCGAGCCGTTCCGCCTCCACGCGCCCGGTGAGCTGCATCTCACCGGGAAGGAGCCGGGCGCGGACCTCGGTCAGGCCCGCCTGCTCCGTCAGGAAGGCGGTGAGTTGGACGGATCCGAGGAGCGCGTTCACCTCCGCCTCCGAAAGCAGGACCGGTTCGGGAGATCCGGACCGGACCTGGAAGATCTTGAGCCACGCGCCACCCTCGAGGGGATCGGCGGGCGGCTCCGGGG
>VXWI01000077.1 GCA_009835985.1 Acidobacteriota bacterium
CCCGCCCCACCCGCCGCGCCCCCCCCCCCCCCCCCCCGCCCCTGGGCGTGCTCGGGGCGGTCCGAAGGGTTTAGGATAGCCGTCGGGATGGGCCAACCGGTGTTTCCTCATGGAGATTCGTCCGGTGGTCTTGGGGCGTACTCCCTCTTACAATGGGTTGGCCCGGCTGCAGTCCGACGTGTCGCGCTCGGGGCGTGGAACCGGCCGGCAACGGAAGGAGGCCATTCGTGAACCAGAACCGCGCCGCCACTCGCTACGGGCTGGCGCTGGTGGCCGTTCTCGCTCTTCTGTACTCCACGGTCGTTTCGCCGGTGCACGGCGCACCTCAGGAGCGGGAGCCACAGGAAGAATCCGAAGCGCAGCAGGAAGAATCGGTAGAAACACCAACGCCGGCGGACGTCATCCCGCGCTTCACCGACCAGGTCGTGGTTTCGGCCTCACGGGTCGAACAGGAAATCGTCAACGCGCCGGCGGCGATCGCGGTGATCCCCACCGAAGTCATCGAGACCCAGGCGGCCAGCAACTTCGGCGACCTCCTGCGCCAGGCCCCGGGGGTCAACGTCACGCAGCTCTCCAGCACGCACTACAGCGTCACCAGCCGGGGCTCGTCCAGCGCGTTGGCTACGTCGCAACTCGTCCTCGTGGACGGACGTTCGGTGTATCAGGACTTTTTCGGCTTCACCAGTTGGGACTTCCTATCCGTCGGACTCGATGACCTGCAGCGGATCGAAGTCGTCAACGGGCCCGCTTCGGCCGTCTGGGGGGCGAACGCCATGAGCGGCGTCGTGAACCTGATCACCAAGGCGCCGCGGGATGCCTTGGGCACGACGCTGAACCTCCGTTTCGGTTCCTTCGATCGCAACGTCGCCGGCAACCCGATGGATGCGGGAAACCAGCTCATGGGATCCCTGACCCACGCGCAGGCGCTGAACGACCGCTTCGCGTACCGCGCCACCGTGAGCTTCACCCACCTGGATCCGCTCCCGCGGCCCTTCGGCGAGATCCCGAACGGTACCGGCACCCTCTATCCCCCGCTGGAAGGCGTGGAGTCCCGGATGCCCAAGCTCGACTTCCGGGCCGACTGGGACTCACCCGACGGCCAGAGCGGGTTCCGGTTCTCGGGCGGCTACGGGGCCAGCCAGGGAATCCTCCATTCCGGGATCGGCCCATTCACCGTGCAGCCGGGGGCGCACATGTCATACGGTCGGGTCCAGTACATGCGGGGCTCGATGGAAATCGGCGCCTTCTTCAACCGGACCTCCGCCGACTTCAACTCGCTTCTGTCACGCGTCCCCACCGGCGAGTTGCTCGACGGGACGATCAACACCCGCACCTACGACGTCAGCCTGAAAGACACCCGATTTCTCGGCGAGCGTCATCTCTTCAGCTATGGCGCGAGCGCCCGCTTCGTCACGCTCGACTTCACGCTCGCTCCGCTTGGCGACGGGCGCAGCGAACAGGGGTTCTACGTGAACGACGAGATCTTCCTGAACGAGCGCTGGCGCTGGATCGTGGGAACCCGCGCGGACCGGATCAGCATTTTCGACAAGATCGTGCTGTCTCCCCGAACGACCCTCATCTTCAAGCCGACTCCCACCCAGTCCTTCCGCGTGTCCTACAACCGCGCGTTCCGCGCGCCGTCGTTGAGTAACACCTTCCTGGACACGACGATCGCCGAGCCGGCCGTCTTCGATCTGCGCCCCGTGTTCCGGGGCTTCTTCGGCGCGCTGAGCATCCCGGATTCGGCGTTGCCGGCCCCGGTCCACTACGCCATCCCCATCGGGGTCGTGGGGAACCCCGACCTGGTCCAGGAAACGCTGACCGCCTACGAGGTCGGCTGGTCCGGCGCGCTCAACGACTGGATGGGAGCGAGCGCCGCCGTCTATCTCAATGACATGCGGGACAGCATTGACTTCACCGATACCGCTTTCTGGTCCGGAGACAGTCCACCCCCCGGATGGAACGAGGCGTTCGCCGAGGTCGGAGACTTCATCGGACGGCTGGGAGCCGTGCTTCCGCCCGGCACGCTACCGCCCGAGATCGGGGCTATCGCCGGGAATCCCGGGTATCTGATCGACGTCCTGGGCGGCCTCGGCGGCGTCCAGCTCCCGGCCGCGTTCAGCTACGTCAACCGCGTGTCGGTCCGCAACGCCGGGTTCGAACTCGGACTCACCGGACGCCGCGGCGACTTCGGAGGCTTCCTCAACTACTCGTGGCAGGCCGAACCCGTCGTGGAGGGTTTCGGCCAGGAGGACGCCGATGAAATCAGCATTCCGGCGGCGCACCGAATCAATGCCGGCCTCGACGCCGCTTTCGGCGCCGTAGATCTCGGGTTGTCGCTGAACTACACCGATCGAGCCTACTGGACCGACGTCCTGACGGCGGAGTACTACGGCTGGACCGAAGCGTTCACCATGGTGAACGCCACCCTCGCGGTCAACCTGATGGATGGCCAGATCCAGCCCTCGGTCCGGGTGATCAACCTCCTCAACCAGGAAATACAGAATCACATCTTCGGGGACGTGCTGCGACGACAGATCATTGGGGGCTTGCGTTACCGTTTCTGATCCGGGCAAGGAGGCCTACTCGATGAACGTCAGCGGCATCCCCCGCAACCATCTGCTGTCCCTGGCGGCGGCCCTCGTCTTCCTGGTAGCTCCGTCCGACGCCGCGGGCGCGACTGTTCAGCAGGAACAGGAGCCGGCCCAGGAAACAGAGGAACCAGAAGAGCGCGAGGAGGAACCGGCCGATCCCGCCGACATCATTCCGCGCTTCACCGACCAGGTGGTGGTGTCGGCCTCCCGGGTGGAGCAGGAGATCGTCAACGCCCCGGCCGCGATCGCGGTGATCGCCACCGAGGTGATCGAGACCACCCCGGCCAACAACTTCGGCGACCTGCTCCGCCAGGCACCCGGGGTCAACGTCACCCAACTCTCCAACACCAACTACAGCGTGACGAGCCGCGGCTCCTCCGGGGCGCTCGCCACCGCACAGCTCGTCCTGGTGGACGGCCGTTCCGTCTACCAGGACTTCTTCGGCTTCACCAGCTGGGACTTCATCTCGGTGGGGCTCGATGACCTCGAGCGGGTCGAGGTGGTCAACGGGCCGGCTTCGGCCGTCTGGGGTGCGAACGCCATGAGCGGCGTGGTGAACCTGATCACCAAGGCGCCGCGCGACAACCAGGGAACCACGCTCGACCTCCGGTTCGGCGCCTTCGATCGCAACGTCACCGGCAACCCGATGGACGCGGGCAGCCAGTTCATGGGCTCGCTCACCCACGCGCAGGCCGTGAACGACCGCTTCGCCTACCGCGCGACGGTGAGCTTCACCCGCCAGGACGCTCTTCCCCGCCCGTCCGGTGAGATCCCGAACGGCACCGGGACGCTCTATCCCCCCGTCCAGGGAGTGGATGCCCGGATGCCCAAGGTGGACTTCCGCGCCGACTGGGACGCCCCTGACGGCGACAGCGGTTTCCGGTTCTCCGGCGGCTACGGGGGAAGCCAGGGGATCCTCCATTCCGGAATCGGTCCGTTCCACGTCAAGCCGGGAAGCGCCATGTCATACGGCCGCATCCAGTACCTCCGGGGCTCGATGGAGATCGGCGCCTTCGCGAACCGCACCGCGGTCCCGTTCAACTCGATCCTGTCGCAGACCCCCACGGGACAGTTCCTCGAGGGCAACATGAACTCGACGGCCTACGACATCAGCCTGAAGGACACGCGGTTCCTGGGTGGACGGCACCTGCTCAGCTACGGCGCCAGCGCCCGCTACCTCACGCTCGACTTCACCCTCGCCCCCGAGGGCGATGGCCGCAGCGAGATGGGGGCCTACGTCAACGACGAGATCTTCCTGAGCGACCGCTGGCGCTGGATCGTGGGAACCCGCGCGGACCGGATGAGCGTGCTGGACAAGATCGTGCTGTCCCCCCGCACGACCCTCATCTTCAAGCCGACCCCCACGCAGGCCTTCCGGGTGTCCTACAACCGGGCGTTCCGCGCCCCTTCGCTCACCAACTCGTTCCTGGACACGCTGATCGGCCAGCCAGCCGAATTCGATCTCCGTCCCGTCTTCCGGGGCTTCTTCGGCGCGTTGAGCATTCCGGATTCCGCACTTCCGGCCCCGGTCAACTACACGATCCCCATCTTCGTCGTCGGCAACCAGTCGCTGGTACAGGAAAGTCTGACCGCTTACGAGGTGGGCTGGTCGGGTGCGCTCAACGACTGGCTGGGGGCGAGTGCGGCCGTCTACGTCAATGACATGCGGGACAGCATCGACTTCACCGACGACACCTTCTGGTCCGGCGCGGATCCTCCTCCCGGATGGAACGAAGCGTTCGCGGACGTCGCGGATTTCATCGGCCGGCTGGGAGCCGTCCTCCCTCCCGGCACGCTTCCCGCGTCGATCGCCGCCATCGCCGAGAGTCCCGGATACCTGATCGACGCCCTGGGTGGACTCGCGGGCGTCCAGCTCCCCTCCTCGCTCACCTACATCAACCGGACGTCGGCGCGGAACTCCGGAATCGAGCTCGGGCTCACCGGGCGCCGCGGCAACGTCGGCGGCTTCCTCAACTATTCGTGGCAGGCCGAACCGGTCGTCGAAGGGTTCGGCGAGGAGGACGCCGACGAGATCAGCATCCCGGCCGCGCACCGCATCAATGCCGGCATCGACGCCGAGATTGGCGCCGTGGATTTCGGAGTGACGCTCAACTACACCGATCGTGCCTACTGGACCGACGTGCTGACGGCCGAGTACCACGGCTGGACCGAGGCGTTCACGCTGGTGAACGCCACGCTGGCGGTCAACCTGATGGGCGGCCGCGTTCAGCCATCGGTCCGGGTGATCAACCTGTTCAATCAGGAGATCCAGAACCACGTCTTCGGCGACGTGCTGCGGCGGCAGGTCATCGGAGGGTTGCGCTACCGGTTCTGATCCGGGCTTGGCAGGGAGCGGGTGCCGGCGCCCCCCGCCCGTTCGCTATCGGGAGTTGTGGTCGGTGGACGAGCGGCCGGACTTCAGGAACCGGTCGAACCAGGCCACGTACCGCTCGTAGCGGTCCTTCTGGAAGGAAGGAAGCCGGATCCCGTGGCTCTGGCCCGGATAGATGATCAACTGGGTGGGCACCCCGAGCCGCCGCAGACTCTGATAGAGGTTCTCGGATTGGCTCAGGGGGACGTTCCAGTCCTTCTCCCCGCAGAGCACGAGGGTCGGGGTGGTGACGTGGTGCACCCGCGAAATGGGGGACAGCCGGTTGTAGAGCTCGGGGTTCTCCCAGGGCAGGCCCAACTCCAGTTCCCACTCGAGCTGGTAGTGGTCGTTCCCGTAGGCGGCGCGGTACTCCGTTTCGCTGGAGCCGCTGACCGCGGCGTGGAACCGGGTGGTCTTGGTGATCACGTAGTTCGTGAGGATCCCGCCGTAGCTCCATCCGCCGACGCCGAGGCGTCCCGGATCGGCCCAGCCGCGTTCGATGACGTGGTCCACCGCGGCGTTCACGTCCTCGTAATCCAGGTTCCCCCAGTCGGCCCAGATGGCGTGGGCGAACGCCTCTCCCCGGCCTGACGAGCCGCGGGGGTTCGCCGCCACGACGAGGTAGCCGTTCGCCGCGAAGAGCTGCCAGGTCGACTGGAAGGACGTCGAGAACTGGGACACCGGCCCGCCATGAATCCAGAGGATGGTCGGATAGCGCCGTCCCTCCTCGAAACCGGGCGGCCTGGTGACGAACCCCTGGATCTCGGCGCCATCGGAACTCGGGAAGGTGATCCGCTCCACCGCGCCGAGGTTCACCTCGGCGAGCAGCGCGTCGTTTTCGCGGGTCAACCACCTCGGTTCGCCGCCCCGGCTCCAGGCGATGACCTCGGGCGGCCGGTCCACGGTAGCGGCGACCCCCACGACCCGGTCTCCGACCACCTCGATATCCCGCACGACCCGCTCGCCCTCGATTACCCGGTCGGGAGCGGCATCCGTGGAAAGCGCAAAGGAAGCCAGATGCTGGTTCCCCGAATCCTCGAGCAGGGCGAACACGGCGCCGCCCGCGCCGAAACGGGGGGTCGAGAGGTTGCGGTCGAGCCCGGCCGCCACGTGGACGATCTCGTCGGTTGTCCGGTTGAGCGCGTACAGGTGCTCGGTGGCGTACCAGATCAGTTCCGGCTTGCGGTTTCCGGTGTGGAGCAGCCAGTCGCCGTCCGGGCTGAAGACCGGCGAGCGGTCAGGTCCCGGGTTGCTCGTGAGCCGCACCGGCTCGGTGGTCTCGCCGGCGGTGCGCGGAACGAGAAAGAGGTCCGAGTTGTCGGTGGCGTCGGAATCTCCGCCATCCGGCGGCCGGACGCTCACGAAGGCGATCTCGGAACCGTCGGGCGAGAACACCGGGGAACGGTCGTCGTAGGGGCCGAAGGTCTTCTGCTCGTGCGAGCCGTCGGATGCATCCACGAGATAGATGTGCCGGCGGCGGTTATCGAGATATCCCTGGCCGTCCCGCTTGAACTGACGGCGGTCAATCACGAGGGGAACGGGCTCGGGTTCCTCTCCTGCCTCGCCTTCGTTCGGATCCGGATCCATCGAGACCACCGCCAGCGCGCTCCCGTCCGGCGCCCACGAGAAGGAGGACACCCCCGCCGGCAGACTCGACAGAACCCGCGCCTCGCCGCCGGCGAGAGGAAGCAACCAGATCTGGGTCTTGTCCTCTTCCCCGGAGCTCAGGAACGCGAGCAGCGACCCGTCCGGACTGAAGCGCGGATGGGACGCCGAGCGCCCCGCCCTGGTCATTGGCGCCGGGTCGCCTCCCGCGAATGGAACACCATGGATCCGGCTCGCGGACTTGTTCTCTTCCAGGTCGATTCGGGACACCACGTAGACGACGAACTCGCCGTCCGGAGAAAGCTGCGGGTCGTAGACGGACGCGATCCCGAGCGCGTCCTGAATCGTGAAGCTGCGCTGCGCGAGGGCCGGCGCCGCAAGGATCGCGGCGAGACCCAGGGCGGCGCCCACGGTCCAAAGACGTACGGGACCGCGGAGAGAAACGAACTGGCGGGATGGGGTCATGCCGGACCTCCTGTAGGTCGGGCGCGATGGCCTACCGGTACGAAGCTACGACCTCGTCGAGGATCTCCGGCGGCGGACGAAGCTGGTCTTCCGAGAGCAGCGCGAGCGGTTCGTCGCAGAGCTCGAGACTGTCGAGGAAGGTGCGCTTGCTGGTGTCCAGGTAGAGAAGGCCGGTCAGGAACAGGTTCTTCTCGTTGGCTTCGAGCACGAGTTCCTGGGCGGCGCGCCGATCGGTCGGGTCGTAGCCTCGTTCCAGTTTCCGGAGACGGACCCAGGACCCGTCGTGGAGCTGGACTTCCTGATCGGTCCCCTCCTCGTACTCGACCTCGATCTGATCCATCGCGGGCACGAAGTCGAGGATATGGATCGGCTCCTCATTGTCCTTGCCCCAGGTGTAGCTCTTCGTCGAACCCGCGTGGTTGTTGAAGGTGACGCAGGGGCTGAGGATGTCGAGGACGGCGGTGCCGTTGTGGGCGAGCGCCCCGCGCAGCAGGGCGACCAGTTGCTTCGGGTCCCCGGCGAACGACCGCGCCACGTAGGTGGCCCCGAGTTCGATCGCCATGCCGCAGAGGTCGATGTTGGGAAGCCGGTTCACTTCGCCGGAGCGGAGCGCGGCGTTCTCGTCGGCGGTGGCCGAGAACTGGCCCTTGGTCAGGCCGTACACGCCGTTGTTCTCCACGATGTAGATGAGCGGCAGGTTGCGCCGCACCAGGTGCACGAACTGGCCGATCCCGATCGAGGCGGTGTCGCCGTCGCCGGAGACGCCGACCGCCACCAGCCGGCGATTGGCGAGTACCGCCCCGGTCGCCACCGACGGCATGCGGCCGTGGACCGCGTTGAAGCCGTGGCTGTGATTCAGGAAGTACGCCGGCGTCTTGGAGGAGCAGCCGATTCCGGAGAGCTTCGCCACCTGGTGAGGACGCACGTCGGACTCGAAGAACGCGCGAATCAGTTGGCTGGAAATCGCGTCGTGGCCGCAACCCTTGCAAAGAGTCGAGGGCTTGCCCTTGTAGTCGGAGGGCGTCAGGCCCAGCCGGTTGACCTTGCGCGGCCGGGAGGAAGCGTCTGGCGTAGGCATCGGTGAGTTCCGGAGTGTTGCAGTTATACCGCGCCGATCTCCATCTCGGTCACGTAATCCACGATGGTCTGGGCGTCCATCGGGTGGCCGCTGTAGTGCCGCAGACTGCGGAGCACACCGGAAGGAATCCGGTCGCCGTATTCAGCTCGGAGCAGTTGGAGCACCTGCCCGTCCCGGTTCTGGTCGAGGACCACCACCCTCTGTCGCGCAGTGATGAAATCGAGCACGGAGGGACCAAGAGGCAGCGCCCGCAGGCGGAGATAGTCCATTTCGATCGCCGCCTCCTCACGGAGCCGGGTCCGGGCCTCCTCGATCGCGGGGTCGGAGGAGCCAAAGCCGATGATTCCCAGCGGGGTCGCCGGTTCCGTCTGATCCACAACGGGCGGCGGAACCATCTCCCGCGCGGTCTCGAACTTGCGGTCGAGCCGGGCCATGATCCGGACGTAGGCCTCTTCGCTCTCGGTGTACTCGGCGCCCTCGTCGTGGCCGCTGCCCCGCGTGAAGTAGGCCGCCCCGGGGTGCTCCGTCCCCGGCAGCGTCCGATAGGGGATCGCGTCGCCGTCGACATCGGCGTAGCGCTGGAAGGTGCCCCCCAGCCGCTCGAGGTCCTCGCGGGTGAGCACCTTGCCGCGGTCCATGGGCCGATCGGGGTACTCGAAGGGTTCCGTGGCCCAGATGTTCATGCCGAGATCGAGATCGGACAAGACGAACACCGGCGTCTGGAGGCGCTCCGCCAGATCGAAGGCCTTCCAGCCGAACTCGAAGCACTCGCGCGTCGAGGCGGGAAGCAGGCACACGTGCTTGGTGTCCCCGTGGGAGAGCGTGTAGGTGGAGAGGATGTCCCCCTGGGCCGTGCGCGTCGGCAGGCCCGTCGAGGGGCCCACGCGCTGGATGTTCCAGATCACGAGGGGGATCTCGGCGTAGTAGCCGAGCCCGACGAACTCGGACATCAGCGAGATGCCCGGTCCGGAAGTGGCGGTCATCGCCCGGGCGCCGGCCCACCCGGCGGCCAGCGCCATGCCGACCGCGGCGAGTTCGTCCTCGGCCTGGACCACCGCGTAGGTGGCCTTGCCGTCCGGACCCTTCCGGTACCGCTTCAGGAAGCCGGTGAGTTGTTCGACGACGCTCGAGGACGGGGTGATGGGATACCAGGTCGCCACGCTCGCTCCCCCGAACATGGCGCCGAGCGCGGCGGCGGCGTTCCCGTCGATGAGGACCTTGCCGCGGTTCTTGTCCATGCGTTCGAGGGTGAAGGGGTCCTGTTTGACCAGGTTCTCGCGCGCGTGGCGAATCCCGATCTCCACGGCCCGCCGGTTCAACTCGACGGCGGCCTTTTTGCTCCGGAACTGGCTGTCGATGGCCCCGAAGATCTCCTCCACGTCGATCGAGAGCAGTTCTCCCAGCAACCCGACATAGATCATGTTGGCGAGGAGCTTGCGCAGCCGCACCTCGCGGGTCACCTCGGCCGCCAGCTCCTGGAAGGGCGCCGGATAGAACACCACGTCGTCCCGGCGGCGCTCCAGCCGCAGGCCTTCCTCGTAAACGACAGCGCTGCCGGGGCTCAGGGACTCGACGTCCCGGATGGCGGTCTGGGGATTGAGCGCCACCAGGTAGTCCACGTTCCGCTTGCGCGCCACCCAGCCATCCCGGTTCGCGCGAATGGTGAACCAGGTCGGCAGTCCCGCGATGTTCGACGGAAAGAGGTTCTTGCCGCCGACGGGGATCCCCATGCGGAAGAGCGCCCTGAGGAGAACCAGGTTCGAGGACTGGCTTCCGGAGCCGTTGACGGTGGCGACCTGGATCGCGAGGTCGTTGACGATGGGCTCGGGCTCGATTCCGCTGGGTGCGACCTCCTCAGCGAGCGCCGTTTTGTCGGACATCAGGCCATTCTTCAGCGGGCGATTCTGTGGGACGAGAGCCGCCTCATGGTTCGGGCAGAGGGACGGCCAGACTTGGTTTTGGAGAATCCAGGGACGGCGACCGGAATCCGGCCAGCCAAAAGGAGTTGCGCGCCGGCGCGGTGCCGCGTCCGGACATCCTCCCGTGAGTTGCCAGTGTACTTCAATCTTCCGAATCGCCGGTGCCCGCGGCGACCGCGAATGCGGGGAGCACTAGACTTCCCTGTCCCACGGAACTCCGAACCGCCGGTTCGGGCCGCGGCGCCGGCCGCGCTGCCGTGCGGACAAGAGCCAATGCGACCCACCTGGCAGGGCAACCTGAAGCTGGCCCTCGTGCTCGTTCCGGTACGGGCCTATCCGGCGGCCCGCGAAAAAAAGGTCGCGATGAACCAGTTGTGCAAGGAGTGCAAGGCCCGGGTCCGGCTGCGGCGGCACTGCAACGCGTGCGAACAGGATCTCGAGCGGGACGAGATCGTCCGCGGTTACGAACTCTCGAAGGAACAGTACGTGCTGATCCAGGAAGCGGATCTCGCCACTCTGCAACTCCCCTCCCTCCGGACGTTGGACATCGTTCAGTTCGTCGAGGAGGCGGAGATCAACCCCCTCTACTACCACGGCTCGTACTACCTGGCCCCGGCCGGCGAGGTCGCCGCCGGGCCGTTCCACACCATCCTCAAGGCGATGAAGGCGTCGAAACGGGTGGCCATCGCCCAGGTCGTCCTCGGGGGCAAGGAAAAGGTGGTGGCGATCCGTCCCTCCGACGACGTCTTCCTGATGTCGTTTCTCCACTACCCGGACGAGGTCCGGAAGGTGTCGGACATCGATGACCTGCCGGCGGCGCGCGAACCGAACGCCGCCGAAACCGCGATGGCCCGGCAACTGCTCGACTCCTATGCCCGCCCCTTCGACCTGAGCGATTTCGAAGACAGCTATCGGAAACGTTTCCTGGAGATCGTGGAGGCCAAGAGCCGGGGCGAGGAACTGGTCACCGCGCCGAGCGTCGAACCGCGCCGCGTCATCAACCTCATGGATGCCCTGAAATCGAGCCTCGCCCGGATCGAGGCCGAGGAACTCGGCGATCCGGACCCGGCGTCCGGTGAGGAGCGGCGGGCAAGCTGACCGACCCTTCGTCCGAAGACCTCGGCCCGGTTTCGCCGCCCTCGGCGAACGTGGAGCCGAACTTGCCTCCAGACTGGCTGGCGCACGGGGTGAAGCCCATGCTCGCCGGCACGGGACGCCCGTTCGACTCGGCGGACCATCTCTTCGACACCAAGTGGGACGGCCTTCGTTCGATCGCTTTCTTCGGACCCACGGTCCGGCTCCAGGCGCGCAGTCTCCGCGACCAGACCCGGCACTTCCCGGAACTCGCCGCGGCGCTTTCCGCACTCCCGGGGGCCGGGGTCCTCGACGGAGAAATCGTCGTCATGGACAGCGATCGCTCGAGCTTTCCGCTGGTCATGGAGCGCAACCGGATGGGCTCGGAAACCGCGATCCGGCGTGGCGCGGCGGAAATCCCCGCGTGGTTCGTGGCCTTCGATCTGCTCCATCGCAACGGCACCCGGTTGACCACGGCCCCGCTGGCCGAACGGCGGCGCGCGCTGGCCGCGCTCCTTCCCGACGCCGGGGGGCGGGTCTTCGCCAACCCCCTGGTCGTCGGGGAGGGCATGCGCTTCTTTGCCGCGATGCGCCGGCGAAACATGGAAGGGATGGTCGCGAAGCGGCTCCAGAGCCCCTATCGAATCGGCGAGCGCAGCGACGACTGGCTCAAGATCAAGGTGCGTCCCCGGCTGCGCTGCGTGGTCTTCGGGACCCTGCACGGGCACCCGGACGGACCGGTGCGTTCCCTGGTCGTGGGAGCCTACGGGCCGAACGGACCAGTCTGGCTCGGGAACGTGGGGAGCGGACTCGACGACGAGACCCGGAGGCAGTTGACCGAGCAGCTCCGCAACCTCGAGAGTCCCGCCCCGCCCGGCTTCGGGGCGACGGGAGATGGGCACATCCGCTACGTGAGGCCTCTGCTGGTGGTCACCGTCGAGTACCTGGAGCTGACGCCATCCGGGCATCTTCGCCATCCCGCGTTCGTGGGATTCGAAGACCGGGACCCGCGCCAGTGCGCGGTTCCGGCGGTCACAACACGTCCAGCAAATCCCGGATGAGGCGTGCCGTCAGGCCCCAGATGTCGTAGTCCCGGTACCGGTACCGGAAAACGACCCGGGAGATGCCGGCCGCACGGTCCCCGAACCGTCGGTCCCGCTGAACCTCGGTGGTCTCGCAGCCCGGGAGCGACAGGTTCCGCAGCGGCACCTCGAAGATCTCGTCGACCTCGGGGCCGGCTCGCAGGACGGCCGCCGGCGGAATGACCCCCACGAAGGGAATCAGCCGGAAACCCTGCACCGTGAGGCGATCGTCGAGCTGCCCCAGGACCCGCACCCCGGCCGGGTCGAGCCCGATTTCCTCGCGTCCCTCCCGCAGCGCGGCGGCGAGTTCGGTTGGATCTTCGGGATCGATCATGCCGCCGGGAAACGCAATGTCTCCCGGTTGGCGGCGGAGATCCGAAGCGCGGCGGGTCAGGACGACCTCGTAGCCGCCGTCCCGCTGGACCAGCGGAACGAGCACCGCAGCCCCGCGCAGCGTCCCGTCGAGGCGGCGCGGGGCGCGCAGCGCGAGACGGGATGCGATCCGGTCCGGGAGGGTTTCGACTTCGGGTTGAAGGGACAAGCTTCGAGGCGGCGGCTGGTCCGCGACAGGGTCCTGAGGGGTCACTATACTCGCGGGGTGCCCGGGCGATTCCTCCTGAGAGCGATGATCGTCGCCGGGGTCCTGCTCGCCGGAAGGACCGCGCTCGCCCAGCCCGTGATCCAGGTCGGGTCGGGGGGAGAATCGGGCGGCGCGCGGGAAGGATGGGTCCTCGGCGCCGGCTACAACCTCGACTTTCCGGTGCTTCCCTTCGAAATCGGAGCCTTGGTGCAGGGCGGCACCGGCATCGAGACCGAGGCAGGCGATACCGAGTACCCCCTGCGGGCGTTTCTCACGGGCAGGATGGGGGTGCTTCCCATGCCGGGTTTCAGCGTCTACGTCGGCGGAGGAGGGGGAGTCGCAACAAGGCTGGGCGGTGAGAGCGAGTCGGCGACCGTGCCCGCGGGGTTGGCCTTCGGAGGTTTCGAGGTCGGCAGGCTCCATCTGGAGGTCCAGTTCCAGCGGGAGTTTTACGAAGAACCCGTGAACCGGTGGGTTACGGCCGTCGGGGTCACGTTCTGAGCGAATCCGTCACGTTCTCCGCGCCGACGCGGATCGATCTGGCGGGCGGCACCCTCGACATCTGGCCGGTAGGCCTCCTCGTACCTCGCGCCGCGACGGTCAACGCCGCCATCAGCCTCAGGGCGCAGGCGACCGTTTCTCCGGGACGTCAGTTCCGGGTGGTGAATCAGCAGCGCGGCCTCGACCTCTCCTCCACGTCTCCCGAGGAGTTCTTTCGCCATCCCTTCGCCGTCCTCGCGGGCCGGCTCCTCGAGTTCTTCAAGCCCCCGGACCCGGTGGAAATCCATTTTGAGACGACGGCCCCGCCAGGCTCGGGCCTCGGGGGATCGTCCTCGCTCGCCATGGCGATCGCCGGGGCCCTGAACGAGGCAACGGGAGCGGGCTGGACGATCCGGCAACTCGTCCGGATCGTGATGGACACCGAAGTGCGGATCCTCAGGACCGCAACGGGATCCCAGGATCAGTTCGCGGCGGCCTTCGGCGGCACGCGGGTGCATCACTGGGTGAGCCCGGAACCCCGCTCGGAGCCCCTGCCCTGGCTGGACGACGCCGCCGATCCCCTCGACGAGCGCTTCGTCCTCGTCTACACGGGGGAGGCGCATTCGTCCGCGGATCCCAACGGAAGCATGCTGGAGCGCATCTTCGGCGGGGAGCCGGCGGCCGTCCGGGGCATCGAGGTGATCGCGGAGGCGGCGTACGGGATGCGGGACGCACTGCTCGAGAGGGACTGGGACAGGGTTTCGGAAATGCTCGACCTCGAGTGGGGGGCCCGGCGGGCGCTCTCGGAGATGGTCGCCACGGCGACCATCGAGCGTCTGGGCGACGCGATGCGGCAGGCTGGCGCCCGCGCAGTCAAGGTATGCGGCGCCGGGGGTGGCGGAACCATGATCGCCATCGCTCGCCCCGAGGAACGGCCCGCGGTAGTGGCGGCCGCGCGCGCTGCCGGCGGTCAGGTCCTGGATGCGGCCAGCGATCCGGCGGGGCTCCGCCGCGAGCCAGCGTGACGGAGACGACGGAACATGCCGTCTGCAGCCTGGCCAGGCTGAAGGCGGAATCCGCGATCGCCGTGGACGTCGGTGATCAGCGGATCGCGGTTTTCTGGTACGAGGATCGGGTCTACGCCCTGAACGAGACCTGTCCCCACCGCGGCGGACCGCTGCACCTCGGCCGCCTGCGGCACGGCATCGTGATCTGTCCGTGGCACCTGTGGCAGTTCGATCTCGTCACCGGCTGCTCGCCGGTGAACCCGAACTCCCGGGTCCCCGTCTACCCGGCCAGGGTGGAGAACGGCATGGTTCTCGTCCAGGTTCTTTAACAGCCCGGTGGTGAAACCCTCGTGAGCGCCGCGAGGGTCTTGCTATCGGCTGTTAACCCCGACCCGCGGCCACCCGTAGTTCCTCGTAGCGCTCCGGCGGCAGGTCCGAACCGAAGCGTCTTCCGTGTTTCGGCTCGTGAAAGTCCGATCCGCCGCTCACCATGAGACCCAGCGAATCCGCCACGCTCAGGTAGTGCTCGCGCTCGCCCTCGTCCTGCTCGACGTGGTAAGCCTCGAGCGCCTGGACCCTGGTCTCCCGGAGCATGGCAGGAAGTGCGGACTGGTCGCGGAGGTATTTGGGATGGGCAACGGAACTGATACCCCCAGCTGCGTGCACCAGCTTCGCGGCTTCGCCAACGCCGATCTTCCACCCGTACCGGACATGCCCGATTTTCCCGTCGCCCAGATACCTGTCGAAGGCCTCCGCCCGGTTCCGGACGGCCCCCTTGTGGACCAGCGCGTCCGCCACGTGCGGCCGTCCGAGGGAATTGCCGGTGGACATCGCGGCGACCTCCTCGAAGCGGAGCGGCACCCCGCCGGCCGTGAGTTGGCTGCACGTCTCGGAGATCCGTCGGCGGCGGCGCTCGGACACCTCATCGAAGAGCGCAGTGAGCGCCCGGTCCTCGGAATCCACGAAGAGACCAAGCAGGTGGACCGACTCGCGTCCCCAAGCGCAACTCACTTCGACTCCGGCAACCAGCTCGATCCCGCATTCGGCAGCGGCCCGGCGAGCCTCCGGAATACCCGTCATGGTGTCGTGGTCCGTCAGCGCCAGCACCGTCACGCCATCCCGCGCCGCCGCCTGGACGGCCGCCCGCGGGGAGAGCACTCCGTCCGATTCGGTGGAGTGGGAGTGAAGATCGATGTTCGGAGTACGACCGGCAGCAGACGTCATGGAGAGCCGGGTAGTCTAATCGGCGGCTCGCACTCCCGGGCCGCTAGAATCTTGATACCTGATCCGCCGGGTCCCGGGCTGGAATCAGCGAAGGAGCCAATCCCATGCTCAGCCTGACCGATGTCGCCGCCACCAAGGTCGCCGAGTTCCTCGTCAAGCACAACCGCCCGAACGCCCTGCTCCGGGTTCGCGTGGTGGGCGGCGGGTGCTCGGGCTTTCAGTATCAGCTTGCCCTGGACGAGGAGTCCCGGACCGGAGACCAGGTAATCGAGAAGAACGGGGTCAAGATGCTGATCGACGAGCGCAGCCTGCCCTACCTGGACGGGACCGAGATCGACTACGTCGAGGACATCATGGGAGCGGGATTCCGCTTCAACAATCCCAACGCCGTCTCGAGTTGCGGCTGCGGAGAGTCCTTCCAGGTCTGAAGCGAGCACTCAGGCGGGAATTCCGGCGTATCACCTGACCGCCGGTAACGTCCAGCCGTGATCGGCGCCACCGTCGCCGTTCTCACCGCCCGCCTGGCGGCGGGGAGCCTCCTCGCCGCCGGGATCATCCACGGCGTCCACCGGGTTCCGGTGGGCTATCTTCGCCTCGTGGCGCGGGGCGCGACGGCAGCGATGGCGGTCGGACTCCTCGCAGGATGGAGCCGTCCGGAAGCTCCCTTCTGGGCGCTGCTGCTGGCGGGCGCCCTCTTTGTGGTCTTCGCCGTCCCGCGCCTCGTCGACCAGCACCGGGCGCTCGCCGGCGGCATGGCCGGGATCGGCCTCCTCGGCGCCCTGCTGCCGCCCCTCACGGTCCCGGAGCTTCCGGGATTGGCCCTCGCCTCGAACCTCTCGGGCGCCGCGCTCCTGGGAGGGGTCGCCGCCACGATGCTGCTCGGCCATTGGTACCTCGTGGACACCGCGCTCTCGATCCGGCCGCTATCGGTGGGATCGAGCCTCGTCACCGGCGCCACCGCACTTCGCATCGGGGTCGCCACGGGTGCGCTCGTCTACGGGGGGATCGCCGAGCTTCGTCTCGGGACCGTCTCCGACCTCATCTACTCGACCCCGGCCCTCTTCTTCGGATTCCGGGTCCTCACCGGCCTCCTCTTCCCGGCCTTCCTGGCCCTCATGATCCGGAATACCGTGCGCATCCGATCGACGCAGTCGGCAACCGGACTACTCTACGTGGCGCTCATCCTGGTTCTCTTCGGCGAACTCACCGCGGCCTTCCTCGAGGTGGTGACCGCCGGGCGATTGGTCTGACGCGGACAATGTGATGAAACCCAAGAACGCTCCTCCGGCCACCGTCCGCGCTCCCGGCTTCGGCCGCCGGCAGCTCCTGGCCGGCGTTCCCGGCCTGGCCCTCCTGCCCCTCGTGTCCGTGGGTCGCCTCGCAGCGGAGGGGCCGCGGCCCGCCGCGCCCGCCCAGGACCTCCCCGACTGGGTACGGAAGGCCCGCGAAGAGGTGCCGGCGGCCACCGCGAGCCCCTACTTCCAGACCGGCGGGATCGGTCCCTCGCCCACGCCGGTGATCGAGCAACTCGCGGAACGGTTGACCTTCCAGAACCGCAGCCCCGCCGCCACCGAGGTCGCTGAGGTGATGGGGCGGATCGAGCCGAATCTCCGGGCCCAACTCGCCCGCGTGTTCGGCGCCGGCGAGGACGAGGTGGCGCTCACCCACTCCACGTCGGAGGGGATTTCCATCGTCGCCTGGAGTCTCGACTGGCGGTCCGGCGACGAGGTGGTCATCTCGAACACCGAACACCCGGCGAACGTGATTCCGTGGTACGTCCTGCGCGACCGGTTCGGGATCGTCGTCCGGGAGATCGATCTCAGCCCCGGCACGGATCTCAAAGGCGAGGTCGAGAAGCAGCTCTCCCCGCGGACCCGGCTGATCAGCCTCAGCCACGTTTCCCGGAACAACGGCCGGACGCTCCGCACCGAAGACTCTGCGCGGCTCGCGGAGCTTCTCCGCGCCCGGGGCGTCCGCTATCACCTCGACGGCGCTCAGGGCCCGGGCTGCGTGGCGACCGATTTCGCCGCCCTGGGGTGCGACTGCTATTCGACCTGCGGGCACAAGTGGTTACTCGGGCCCAAGGGCACCGGGGCGCTCTTCGTCCGCCGCGCCCTGCTCGACGAAGTCCAGTTGAGCTGGGCGGGGGCGCACAGCCACGAAACCATGGACTACGAGGGCAACTACACGCTGCTCCCGAGCGCGGCGCGCTACGAGTTCGGCACCCGGGCGCTGGCAGACTTCTTCGGTTTCGGGCAGGCCGTGCAGTGGATGGAGGACATCGGCTTCGAGCGCATCCTCGACCGGATCAACGACCTGGTGGACCATGGAATCGAGGCGATCCGGAAGACCCCGGAACTTGGGGTCGCTTCGCCGGAGGACCCGGCGGACCGCTCGGGGATCCTGGTGGTCCGGCTGCCCGAGGGGTGTGACCCGACGGTGCTCTACCGGGACCTCGGCCGGGAGGACGGCATCCTGGCGTCACCGGTCCGCGGCGAGCGGGACTTCCGCCTCTCCATCCACTTCTTCAACACCCGGGAAGAAATCTCCTCCGCGCTCGAGGCCATCGTCTCTCGCTGCGCCTGAGAAGGCACGGAGGCGAGCTTGGCCGCACGAGCTCCCGAGGTCGGCTTCTACTGCGACGCCTGCGACCGATATTCGACCTGGAACCCTCCCTTCCAGACCGATGACGACAAGTGCCAACACTGCGGCCACCGGAATCCTCCCACTGCCGCCGCGGGTCTCTCCGGCGAAGCCGCCTTCGGCGCCTGCCCGCAGTGCGGAAACCCCGAGCTGTACCGGAAGAAGGACGTCCCGCAACAGATCGGGTGCGCGGTGGTGCTGAGCGCGATCGCGCTCTCCACCATCGCCTACGCGCTCTGGGACTTCCCCGGCGCGTTCATCGTCTTCGCGTCGGTGGCGCTCCTCGACTTCCTGATCTACCGCCGCCTGGGCAGCGTCACGGTCTGCTACCGCTGCCACGCCGAGTTCCGCCGCTTTCCACAAAACCCGGATCACGGTGACTTCGACATGCACCGCGCCGAAGAGTACGAGGCGGAGTAAGGCCTCACGGCACGATGGCGGGTCCCGGGATTCCCGACACGGGCGAGGGCCTGACGGCCGAGTGGCTGCACCGGGCCCTGGTGGCCGGCGGCCGGGCCGACTGTCCACCGGTCCGTGAACTGGAGTGCGAGGCCATCGGGGAGGGCGTCGGGCTGATGGCCGAGATCCTCCGCTGCGAGCTGACCTTCGCCGCCGATGACGGACCCTCCGAGAGCGTGATCGTGAAGCTCGCAAGCGACAAGCCCAGGAATCGAAAACTCGGCCGGCGGTGGCGTCTCTACCGCCGCGAATTCAGCTTCTATCGCCACCTGGCGCCCGCATCCCCGCTCCGGGCTCCGGCGCTCTTCTACGGCGACTTCGACGCACGCACGCACGGTTTCGCGCTCGTTCTCGAGGATCTCGGCAACCTGACGGCGGCGGACCAGGTGCGGGGCGCCACTCCCGAGCAGGCGCGGCGGGCGGTGCGGGAGGTCGCCGGACTCCACGGGAGATACTGGGACCGCGTCGAGCAGCTACCCGCGGTTTTCCGTGAGATGCTGGCGCCCTGGGTCTGGTCGGCTCTGCAGGTCTCCTACCTGCTGGGCCTGCCGCGCAGCCTGTCCCTCCTTTCCGCCTCGTGGCCCGAGGAGGTCCGGGACCTGGCGGAGGAGTACGGCCTTCGCCTCGTGGACCACCTCGGCCAGCTCGTGGAGGAACCGCTGACCTTCGTGCACGGCGACTACCGTCTCGACAACATGTTCTTCGACGGGGACCGTCTCACGGTCGTGGACTGGCAGAACAGTGCAGTCGCGAACGGCCTCTACGACGTGGCCTACTTCCTCGCGGGTAGCGTCGCGCCGGAAGTCCGCCGCGCCGTCGAGAGAGACGCGCTGCTCGAGTACCACGACATCGTCTGCGGCCTCGGCGCCCGGGATTTCCCGTTCGAGCGCTGCTGGCGGCTCTACCGGGAGACCCTCCTCGGTTGCCTGGTGCTGCCCGTCGTGGTCGCCGGTTGGCTGGGAGAGAACCGCGGACGGCAGTTGGAACTGCGGGACGTCATCGCCACCCGGACGGCGGCGGCGCTCCGGGACCTGGATGCCGGCGCCGTCCTGCCCGAGATCCCGCCGTTCGCGAGCCGGGCCGGCCTCCGGCATGCCCTCTGCCGGGCGGGGTACCGCGCCTACCGCGCCTTCGGCTGAGCGGATCCGATGCCACCAGGCAAAGAGGGCCGGTTCACCACGGGCTCGACCATGCGCCACGTGGTCGTCATGACCACGACCGCATCCGTCGGGTTCCTCTTCCTGTTCCTGGTGGACTTCCTGACGCTCTTCTACATCTCGCTGCTCCGCGACGTGCGGCTGGTTGCGGGGGTCGGACTCGCCTCCTTCGTCCAGCACATCGTGAGCGCGGTGGCCATCGGTCTGGCGGTGGCCGCCACCGCCTTGGTCAGCCGGGCGCTCGGGGCGCGCGACCTGACGCTGGCGCGCAGCCGGACCACGTCCTGCCTGACGGTCTCGTTCCTGACCCTCACCGCGCTCGCTGCGCTGGTCTTCCTCTTCCGCGAGGAGGCGGTCGGACTGCTGATGGAGCCGGGGCCGGCGACGGAGGTCGCGAGCCGCTATCTCGCGTGGATCCTGCCGTCGCTTCCGGTGCTGGGACTCGGCATCAGCACCGCCGCCATCCTCCGCGCCGAAGGCGACGCCCGCCGGGCGCTGATCGTGACCATGGTCGCCGCCGGTGTCGCGTTCGTGCTGGATCCGCTGGTGATCCTGGGGCTGGGGCTCGGGGTGGACGGCGCGGCCTGGGTGCTCGTCTTCTCCCGGATCGTGACCGCACTCGTGGGACTTCACTTCGTGGTGCGGACGCACGAGTTGGCCGCCCCCCTCCGGCTGGGGGGAGCGTTCCACGACTTTCGAGCCATCTTCGCGGTGGGCGGACCGGCGGTGCTGGCCCAACTGTCCACACCCTCCGGTTTCCTGTTGCTGGCCGCCTGGGTCGGGCGCTTCGGCGACAGCGCGGTCGCCGGCTGGTCGGTGGTGACGCGAATGGTGGTCCTCGGTTTCTCCGGCATCATCGCGCTCGCCGTCGCGGTGGGCGGCATCTTCGGCCAGAACTACGGCGCCCGGAAGCTGCACCGGCTGGAGGCGACCTATCGGGACAGTCTCGTCTTCGCCGTCCTCTACGCGCTGGCGGCGTGGGGAATCCTCTGGCTCGCGACCGACCTCATCGTCTGGGCATTCGGGATGGCCGGCGACGGTGCCCGGATCGTTCGGGCCTTCTGCCGGCTGGGGGCGGGGGGATTCGTCCTCGCGGGCGCCGCCTACGTGGCGACGGCGGCCTTCAACAACCTGGGCCGCCCCATCTGGGCCACGGTGCTCAACTGGTCGCGGGCGGGACTGGCGGTCCCCGCGATGCTGTTTCTGCTGGTGGGGACGCTGGGCGGCCGGGCGATCCTGTACTCGCTGGAGGGGCCGGGCGTGGTCTACGCCTACGCCGCCGGAAGCAGCCTCGCCGGCGTGATCGGCGGGTTCGCAGGCTGGCGCTTCGTCAAGGAATTGACGCGGAAGCCGGCGGCGCCGGATTCCTGATTCCGCGCGGGGTCAGGCCGCAACCGGCTCGCCGGTCGCCGCGCCTTCCGCGACCGTCACTTCGATCGTCCCGCCGGCAACGGCGCTCACCTTGACGCAGGATCCGGCCGGAAGCGCGCCCCCCACGATCATCCGCGCGACCGGCGTCTCGACCCGGTGCTGGATCGCCCGGCGGACCGGACGGGCGCCGTAGAGCGGGTCATAGCCTTCGGCGGCCAATGCCTGAAGCGCTTCGTCCGTCACGTCGAGCGACACGTCCTGATCGCGGAGCCGTTTGCGCAGCCGGTCGAGCTGGAGGTCGACGATCTCCGCCACCTGGTGGCGCGTCAGGTTCCGGAACACCACCGTCTCGTCCACCCGGTTCAGGAACTCGGGCGGGAACTCGCGGCGGAGCTCCGAAACGACCTCCCGCTTCATCGCGTCGTAGCCGCTGCCCGCCTCGGCCAGCGCGAGAACGCGGTCGCTGCCGACGTTCGAGGTCATGATGAGGACCGTGTTGCGGAAGTTCACCAGCCGCCCGTGGGAATCCGTGAGCCGGCCGTCGTCGAGCACCTGGAGCAGCACGGTGCGCACCTGGGGGTGCGCCTTCTCGATCTCGTCCAGCAGGATGACCGCGAACGGACGGCGCCGCACCGCCTCCGTCAACTGCCCCCCTTCCTCGAAACCGACGTAGCCGGGAGGCGCGCCCGTCAGCCGGGACACCGAGTGCTTCTCGGTGTACTCCGTCATGTCGAGACGCACCATCGCGTGCTCGTCGTCGAAGAGCTCGGCGGCGAGCGCCCGCGCGAGTTCGGTCTTGCCGACGCCGGTGGGACCGGCGAAGAGGAAGGCCCCGAGCGGGCGGTCCGGATCCTGGACGCCGGCACGGGCGCGGACCACGGCGTCGGCGACCGCCCGCACGCCTTCATCCTGACCGACGACCCGGCGGTGGAGCAGGTCCCCGAGCCGGAGCAGCTTCTCGCGCTCGCCCTCGAGGAGCCGGTCCACCGGGATCCCGGTCCAGCGGGAAACCACCGACGCCACGTCCGAGGCGTCCACTTCCTCCCGCAGCAGGCGTCCTTCCTGTTCTCCGAGCCGCGCCTCGGCGGCCGCGAGCTCGCGCTTCAGTTCGAGGGTGGTGCCGAAGCGGAGCTCGGCAGCCCTGCCGAGATCCTGCTCGCGCTCGGCGCGTTCCATCGCCACGTTCGCCTCCTCGAGGCGTTCGCGGAGTCTTCGCACCTCGTGGAGCTGCGCTTTCTCGCCCTGCCACTGTGTGCGGAGCGCCCGGGCCTCCTCCTCGAGGTCGGCGATCCGCCGTTCGAGGTCCGCGCGCCGCTTCGAGGAAGCGTCGTCCTTCTCCTTCCTGAGCGCCTCGCGCTCGATCTGGAGCGACAGGAGCTTCCGCTCCACTTCGTCGAGAGCGGTGGGCACGCTGTCCATCTCGGTGCGCAGGCGGGCGGCCGACTCGTCCACCAGATCGATGGCCTTGTCCGGGAGGAAGCGCCCGGAGATGTAGCGGCTGGACATCGAAGCCGCAGCCAGCAGCGCGCCGTCCTGAATCCGCACCCCGTGGTGAACCTCATAGCGCTCTTTGAGGCCGCGGAGGATGGTCACGGTGTCCGGGACCGACGGCTCGTCGACGACCACCGTCTGGAACCGGCGCTCGAGCGCCGCGTCCTTCTCGACGTGCTGGCGGTACTCGTCGAGGGTGGTGGCGCCGATGCAGTGCAAGTCTCCCCGGGCCAGCGCGGGCTTGAGCAGGTTGGAGGCATCCATCGCCCCGTCCGTCCTGCCGGCCCCGACGACGGTGTGCAGTTCGTCGATGAAGAGGATGATCCGGCCGTCGGCCTCCTGGACCGCGGCGAGCACCGCCTTGAGCCGCTCCTCGAACTCGCCCCGGAACTTCGCGCCGGCGACGAGGGCTCCCATGTCGAGCGCCACCACCTGGCGTTCGCGAAGTCCGTCGGGCACATCGCCCTTGACGATGCGGAGCGCCAGTCCTTCGGCGATGGCGGTCTTTCCGACCCCGGGTTCCCCGAGCAGCACCGGGTTGTTCTTGGTGCGGCGGGACAGGATCTGCATCACGCGCCGGATCTCGTCGTCGCGGCCGATGACCGGGTCGAGCTTGTCGGCGCGGGCGAGCGCGATCAGGTCCCGCCCGTATTTCTGGAGCGGCTCGTAGGCGCTCTCGGGGTTGGGACCCGTGGCGCGCGCGGGACCGCGAACCGCCCGGATCGCGGCTTCGAGCGCCTTCCGGTCCACACCGGCCGCCCCGAGGGCGACGCCGGCGGGCGACTTCTCCGAGACGAGAGCCAGGAGCAGGTGTTCCACGCTCAGGAACTCGTCGCCAAGCCTCTTCGCCCCGCCCGAAGCGGAATGCATCACCTTGGCGAGGTCTCTCGAGGCGGGCGGGGTGTCCTCTCCCGGGAATCGCTGCACCGGCAGCTTCGTCAGGGCCGCATCGAGTTTTCGGCCCAATACCGAGGGCTCGACGTTCAGGCGGCGCAGCAGCCGGAGCGCGAGTCCGTCGGGCGCATCGTCGAGGAGGGCGGCGAGCAGGTGCTCCGGCGTCGTCTCGGGGTTCTTGCACGCTTCCGCGAGACTCGCAGCCCGTGACAATGCGGCGCCAGCGCGTTCGGTGACCGGAAGAGACATGATCTATCTACTCCATACTCATTAAGTCTGATGTTAAATATAGCAGATATAGTTCCTGAAGTCATGCCCGGTTCCCACAACGGCGGTCGCGAGAGTTCGCGGGAGCGGTCTAGCGGCTCGTTTCGCGCGGACGCCCGCCCTCGGGTTCGACCGGAGCGAAGCCGTCGCAGGTGAGAACGGGCAGGCGCGGATACCGGGGGTAGCGGGCCTCTGTGAACGACCGCTCGCAGAGCGTGAAGCTGGCCCGCCGGGAGGTGACAACCCTCCCGAAACGACAGGCCCGGCAGAGCCCGCTGGCAGGATCCCGGGACGCCGCCGGGAATCGTCGTTCCGTCAGTCGCCGATCCAGGGCGTCCAGCCCGAACCCCGATGGCCGAAATCGAACTCGTCCGGGTGGAGAAGCTCGGCGAGGATTTCCGCGGACTCGACGACGCGCGGACCGGGCCTGTTGAAGTACTGGTTGCCGTCGGTGAGGAAGACGCGCCCCTCGCGGACCGCCGAGAGATCGTTCCAGCCCGGCTGCGCGGCGAGACCGGGCATCTCGGCCCGGGTGCGGGCAATGTCGAAACCGCACGGCATGACGGCGATGACGTCCGGGTCCATCGAGAGCAACTCCTCGAACTCGAAGTACCCGGAGTGGCGGCCGGGCTCTCCCGCCATCACCTTTCCGCCGGCGATCTCCACCAGTTCCGGAACCCAGTTGCCCGCGTGCATGGGCGGTTCGATCCACTCGACGCAGGCGACGCGGGGGCGGCTCCCGCGCCCGGCGGCCCTGGTACGGAGCGCCTCGAGCCGCGCCTTCAAATCCGCTACCAGCTCCCGGCCCCGATCCGGAATTCCGAGCGCCCCGGCCACCGCCTCGATGTCGTCAAACACGTCGCCGAGCGCCATCGGCGCCAGGGGAACGATCCGGGGCTCGGAGCGCACCACCTCGCAGACCGCTTCCTCCACATCGCGAAGACTCACCGCGCAGACCTCGCACTGGGTCTGGGTGACGATCACGGTGGGCGCCAGCTCGTCGAGGAGCCGTCCGTCCACGCGGTACACCGACAGGGCCTCGCCCACGATCTCGCGGACCTGGCGGTCGATGTCCCGGCTGGACGCCGCCACGTCCACCTTGGACGAGGAACAGACCGGAAGACTCAGGATGGAGGGCGGGAAGTCGCATTCGTGCGAGCGTCCGACGAGACGGTGCTCCATGCCGAGCGCGCTGACGATCTCCGTCGCGCTGGCGATCAGCGAGACGACGCGCGGCTCGGCCATCCGCGGCCTTTAGCTCTGGATCGTGGAAGACTGCCAGCGCGGAACCAGCGCCCGGTCCCGGAGCGCCACCGGGCTGAACAGCAGCGGCAGGAACACCGCCATGCTCACGAGGCTGTTGCGGAAGAAGGGGATGGCCTGCACGTAGCAATCGACGAGCCCGGCGAGGTTCATCGGATAGCGGACCCCGCCGCCGGTCGCCCAGACCGCGAAGTTGGTGACGACGAAGAAGCCCACCGCCGCGAGCAGGCCCGAGCCCGCGAGCCTTCCCCAGGACCGCTTCCCGCGCATCAGGAAACCGCAGGTGGCGACCAGCGCCACCGCCAGATACACCACCGGCTGGCCCGCGTAGAGGGCCCAGTCGGCACGGCCGGTGAGGACCCAGATGCCGACGTCTCCCAGCAGGTAGGTGGCCAGCGGAACGAGATACACAAGCCGGCGCGAGGCGTAGAGCGCCCCGCCGAAGAGCGAGAGCGCCAGGATCGGCGAGAAGTTCCACGGATAGGCCATGGACCCGGGATCGGCGTGATGGGCGCCGAACACGTACGGCGCGAGCCGGACGCCGACGCTGAGAGCGACGATCCCGAGCAGGACGGGGAGGCGGATGGACGTCATGAGTCTCCTTCTCGAATCACTCGGCCGAGAGATTACCAGCGGCGCCCGCCTTCCGGGTCGCCGGCAACAGGTCGCAGAACCAGAAGCCGTCGCGCTCGACGACCTCGCCGACCGCAACGGCGAGCGGACGGCGAAAAATGGGTCCGTCGAAGACGAACGTATGGAACTCGCCGTTCTCTCCACAGGGGTCCACGCCCTCCGGCAGATCGGCCAGGAAGGCGTCGTCGAACGTCCGTCCGGCGAACGAGGCGTCGAGCGCGGCGGGGTCCAGGCAGACGACCCGGGCGCGGAATCCATTGTCCACGAACGTCCGGGCAAGCGCCGCGGTCGGCCGCCCCCAGAGCGGAAACTCGCACTCGAGGCCGAGGGCCCCCAGTTGCCGCAGGCGATAGTCGCGCACGTCCTCGAGAAAGAGGTCCCCGAACGCGACCCGCCGGATGCCGCGGTCGCCGAGCCGGATGAACGCCTCGCCCATGGCGCGCTCGTAGATCTCGTTCGACGCGCGCGGTGGGATGGTGACCTCCGTGAGCGGGAGCCCGATCGAAGCCGCCTGGTCGCGCAGCAGCGAGCGGCGGACCCGGTGCATGCTGATCCGGTCGTATCCCTCGGTCACCGTGGTGACCAGCGCAGCAACCTCGAACCGGTCCCCGGCGCGAAGCGCGTGCAGCGAGAGCGAACTGTCCTTGCCCCCGCTGAAACAAAGGGCGATCGGTTCGCGCGGCGGGCTCATCCCCTGCCGGGCATTGCGGTCAGATAATCCCTCGGGCCCGGCCGCACTCGATGAACGCCGCCACCGCCCGGTCCACCTGCGCGTCGTCGTGAGCCGCCGACAACTGCACCCGGATGCGGGCCAGACCCCGCGGGACGACCGGAAAGCTGAAGCCGATCACGTAAATGCCCCGCTCGAGGAGGTCGTCGGCCATCCCCGAGGCAAGACGGGCGTCACCGAGCATCACGGGAACGATGGGGTGTTCGCCGTCCGGAATCTCGAAACCCGCCCCGGTCATCGCCTCGCGGAACCGCCGGGTGTTCCGCCGCAGCCGTTCCCGCGGTTCCTCGGTCGTCGAGAGCAGCGAAACGACCTCGAGGGCCGCCGAGACGATCGCCGGCGCCAGGGTGTTCGAGAAGAGGTAGGGACGGCTGCGCTGGCGCAGCAGCGCCACGATCTCGCCGCGCCCCGACGTGAACCCGCCGGCGGCGCCGCCGAGCGCCTTGCCGAGCGTCGAGGTGATGATGTCCACCCTCTCCGAGACCCCGAAGCGCTCGGGAGTTCCGCGGCCGGTGTCTCCGATGAAGCCGGTGGCGTGCGAGTCGTCCACCATCACGAGCGCCTGGTGACGGTCGGCCAGCTCGCAGATGTCATCGAGGGGCGCCAGCGTCCCGTCCATGCTGAAGACGCCGTCGGTCGCGATGAGCTTGCGGCGCGCTCCGGCGCACTCCTCGAGCTTGGCCGCCAGGTCGTCCATGTCGCGGTTCCGGTAGCGGAAGCGCTGGGCGCGGCAGAGACGGACGCCGTCGATGATGCTGGCGTGGTTCAGCTCGTCGCTCACGATCGCGTCCTCGGCCCCGAGGATGGTCTCGAAGAGGCCGCCGTTCGCGTCGAAACACGAGCTGTAGAGGATCGTGTCCTCGGTGCCCAGGAACTCGGCGATCCGCCGCTCCAGCTCCCGGTGGATGTCCTGGGTGCCGCAGATGAAGCGGACCGAGCTGAGCCCGAAACCGCGCGTTTCCAGTCCCCGCGCCGCAGCGGCAAGCACCCGGGGATCGTTCCCCAGACCAAGGTAGTTGTTGGCGCAGAAGTTGAGGACTTCCTCTCCGCCGACCCGGATCAGGGCGCCCTGCGGCGAGAGGATCAGCCGCTCCCGCTTCTCGAGCCCGGCCTCCTGGATGGCGGCCAGTTCACCGCGGATGGATGACAGCGTCTCGGCGTTCATTCGGGGTTCTCCTGGGGAGCGAGACTGTATCGGTTGGCCGGACAACGCCGGACGGCCAGCTCGGAATGGGAAGCGGCGGTCGATTCGGGTATCTTCTGCCGGTTAAGGCGATGAGCGTGGGCGCGGTTCTCTTCTTCTGGTGGGCCCTGATGGGGCAGCCCCCTGAGGACAGTGCGTCCCGCGTGGCACCCTCCCCGGAGCCCGCGGCCGCGCTCCCCGCGGAGGCGGCGGAACTCACCGGCGTGGTCCAGCGCTACTGCGTGGTCTGCCACAACGAGCGCCTCCGGACCGGGAATCTCACGCTCAGGGAGTTCGACGTGGGCGCGGCTCACGAGCAGGCGGAGATCGCCGAGAAGATGATCCGGAAGCTGCGGGCCGGGATGATGCCGCCGCCGGGCCAGCGCCGCCCGCCACCCGAAACGCTGCTCGCCCTGACCGAGACGCTCGAAACCGTCGTGGACAGCGGGGCCGCGCGCTCGCGGAACCCCGGCTCGCGGCGCTTCCAGCGGCTGAACCGGGCCGAGTACGAGCGCGTGATCGGCGATCTGCTCGATCTCGACATCGAAGCCGGCCGCTGGCTGCCGGCGGACACCTACCTCGGCGCCTTCGACAACATGGCGGACGCGCAGGGTCTCTCGACCACCCTCCTCGAGGCCTACCTGAGGGCCGCCACGGAGGTGAGCCGGATCGCCGTCGGCAACCCGGCCGCCCTCTCGAAGACCGCCAAGTACACGAACCCGATCGACGTCTCGCAGCACGCCTGGGATCACATTGAGGGCACGCCGTACGGGACGCGCGGCGGGATGGTCGTCACCCACGACTTCCCGGTGGACGGGGAGTACGTGATCTCGATCGAGACGCTCTTTGGCCAGGGGACCGGCTTCCAGGACGTGGACATCTCCATCGACGGGGAGGGCGTCGCCCTCCTCGGGCTCGAACACGGCGGCCGCTCGACGGTGCCGATCCGCACCGAACCGATCTTCGTGCGGGCGGGCCAGCGTCAGATCGCGGCGGCCTTCGTGCGCACGATCGAGGGGCCGTACGAGGACCCCCTGAAGACGCCCGGCTGGTCCTTCGTCGGAGGCGAGGACTCCCAGGCGTGGGCAAACTACGGGATCACGGCGCTGCCCCACCTGAGCGAACTGATGATCACCGGCCCCGGCCGCAGCGCGGGACTTTCGGAGACAGCGAGCCGCCGAAAGATCTTCGACTGCTATCCGGAGGATGGGGCAACGGCGACCGACGTTCCCGACGAGGCCCGGGCCTGCGCGCAAGCGATCGTGAACCGGCTGGCCCGCGAGGCGTACCGGCGTCCGGTCACGGACGAGGATCTCGCCGGACCGATGGGCTTTTACGATCGCGCCGCAGCGGAAGACGGATTCGAGATCGGCGTTCGGACCGCGCTCCAGGCGATCCTCGCCAGCCCGTCCTTCATCTTCCGCCTCGAGCAGGCTCCGCCGGAGGTCCTGCCCGGCGAGAGCTACCGGATCGCGGATGTGGACCTCGCGTCGCGGCTCTCGTTCTTCCTCTGGGCGGCGAGTCCGGATGACGAACTGGTGACGCTGGCCGCGGAGGGACGGCTCTCGGACCCGGCGGTTCTCGAGTCACAGGTGCGGCGGATGCTGGCGGACCCACGGGCCCAGGCGCTCTCGACGCGCTTCGCCTCGCAGTGGCTGCGGCTTCAGGACGCCGAGGACAACCAGCCCGAGCCCTATCTCTATCCGGATTTCACCGGCCAGCTCCGCGAGGACCTGGTCCGTGAAACACAGCTCTTTTTCGAGCACCTGGTGCGCGAGGACAAGAGCCTGCTCGATCTCTTCACGGCGGACTACACCTTCCTGAACGAGCGCCTCGCGGCGCACTACGGCATTCCCGGGGTTTCGGGGCCCGAGTTCCGGCGCGTGCGTTACCCGGACGACCGCCGGCGCGGCGTGCTCGGGCACGGAAGCGTGCTGCTGCTCACGTCGATGTCCGCGCGCACGTCGCCGGTCCTCCGCGGCAAGTGGGTGATGGAAGTGCTGATGGGCACGCCGCCCCCACCCCCGCCGCCCGACATCC
>VXWI01000004.1 GCA_009835985.1 Acidobacteriota bacterium
CTCTCGGTGTAACTGTGAAAACCGGCTCAGCACACAAAATTGCTTACAGGCCCCAGCGGGATTGGCGGCCGCCCGGACGGGCGCTGCGTTTTCCGCGTCTGGGACGCCGCGCGGCCACCGGTCGTCCACCCCGCGTGTCCCAATACTCGATCTTGGCCAGCAACACCCCCGCGCAAAACTCGACGAATCCCTCCGGGTCGCGCCTTCTCTCGGCGGCCAGCAGCCAATTCGCTACTGCCGGATTCTCGTCCAACCAGTCCCAGGGCACGACCGACTCACACTCCGCGCACACCAGACCCGCGTCTCCCGCCTTCGGAACCCGCCAGCGTGGCGGATAGCATTCACACAACACGTCCGCGCCGCCGGGGCTGGTCCAGCATCATCTGGAGGGTTCTGGGAGCGCGCTGCGCCGCGACCGGATTCGAGGGCGCGACGACAGGGACCGGGTGTGTGTCCATCCAGTCGAAAGGCAGGCGACGGAGTTCATCGGCGATCTGCTGCAGGAGGTCCGGAGTGAAGCAGCGTAGCGCCCGGTCCAGCGCGGCGGGTTCGCACTGACGGGCCATGACCAGGTCGTAGAGGTCACGAGGGACGAAGGTGTTGTTGCCGAGGATCCGGCCGCCGATCTTCTTCGCGAGGATCTCCGCACTGGATTCGAGGGAGACGGACGTTCCCCGAACCGTGTCCGGCGACCGGCGGTCGGAGGTGAAGCCGGGGCTGGTGGCGATGCTGATTTCGCCGCCGTCCTCGAACACGATGAGAGCGGTGCCGGAGCGCACTCCCACACTCCGGACCCCGCCGAGTGCCCAGAGATCACGTTCGAACGCGACCTGGTTCTGGTGGAGCCGCTGGAAAGAGCTGGCCTCGATGAAGAAGTCGAGGTCGTGAGTCCAGCGATGGTGCCAGCGGGCGATGAGCACCGTTCCACCCCCGAGGATAAGGTGGGATTCGCCGCCGACGGCAGCCGCAAGGACGATGCGCGCACGCGTCAGAAGTCCGCGGGGTCCGGTGGGGAGGTCGAGGGCGGCCATGGGCTTTGGGTTCGCCTTGGGCCGATGACCGCCTCTGTCGGCGAGATCGGCAAGCGTAGCACCGAACCCGCCCGTGCGGAGTGCGCGCCGTTTGCTCCCCGGCCACCGGCCGGACGCGGGAGCGGCGCTCCCTCAGCTTCCCTCGGGGAAGCTCTGAAGAGCCGGGGCGGAACGGAAACGCACCACCCGTCCCCGGGGAATGCTCACCGGCTCGTTGGTGCGGGGATTCCGGGCAACGCCCGTCCGGCGGGGACTGGTGTAGAAGGTCCCGAACTGCCGCAGGACCACGCGGTCCCCGCGCTCCAGCGCGGAACTGACGGACTCGAACAGCACGTCCACCGCATCCCGCACGTCGGGAGCCTCCAGAACCGTCACTTCCATCACCCGGCGGACGAGGTCGGCCTTCACCATGCTGAGCCCCATCATAGGCGACCCGCAACGCGGGGTGCGGGTGGCGGTCAGGTTTCCAGGAATCCGGTCGCGCAGCAGAGGGTACGCTGCACCGGTTGGGAGGACGCAAGCCGTAATCTCGCGGGCCGGTTCCTTTGCGACAGGTTCACCAAGCCGGTTCCTCCCGACTCCGCCCCATGCCGATCCTGCTCACTCTGACCATCTGCCTGGTGGCTGCGGCCCTCGTGGCGATTGCCCTGCTGTTGTTCCAGCGCCGCCCTCCGCCCTCCGACTAGTCGGCGGGTTTCAAGCTGATACGCCGGCTGCCTTTCAGGTGCCGAACCACCGCCGGCGATGGGCGAAGGCCGGTCTCCCAAGTGTCACCCGCCATCGAATAGTCTTGCCAACCACAGCAGGGAGAGCCGGACTCCCGTGATCCTCCTTTGGTTCCCGCCACTGGCGGCTCCGGTGGCTGTTACTGCCGCCAGTGGCACCCCAGCCTCAGTCAGGATGGGAGACTGGCTGTCCGGTTTCCCCCGCGAGCGTTCCCGCTCCCGGCCAGGAACCGGTTACTCGACCGCCGGAGAGAACCGGCGCGGTGTCCGGTCCGGCCGGGTTTACCCGCGCTGTGCTGCCTCAAACGCCAAAAGCGGATCGGGACCGTTCGTGGATGTCAACGACGGCGACCGTGACGGGCAGAGCAGTGTTTTGCGCCCACTCGCGGAACGATTCCGAAATCGCCAGCTTTGCGGCGCCCTCGTCGGCGTAGGACTTCCCGACGTGCTCCCGGCGGACGAAGCCCTTGGGGCTGATGTCCGCCACCCGGACAGCCCCCTCCGCCGTTCGTTCGATGAAGGCAGTGATTCTCCATCCGGGCGGCGTCCGCCCTCCAGGGTCGGGAATCAGATCCAACTCCCGCCGCCGCATCGCTCGTGCCGAGCAGATGCTAGCAACCGGCCCCGGCCAGAAACGCGGCCCACTGCTCCATGAGTGCCCGCCGCGGCTCGAAAATGTCGGTGCGCCGTTAGGCCGCCTCGACGGCGTTCGTTTTCGCGTGGGCGAGCACCCGCTCGGGCGGCTCCCGATAGCCGTGCTACGGCTCCCAACCTCTCCAGCACTTGTCCAGTTCCGTCGGTAGCGGGAGTGACTCGCTACCCCACCTTCCCGTTCGCTGCCTGGCCCATGGAATCGTGAGTCTAGAATTCTCTTGATGTCATCCCTCCACCGGGAGCGCCGCCATGCGGGCATCATCGGCCTGCCGCCGACCCTCGTGGCGTTGGCAGCGTTCACCGCGTTCGCTGGAACGCCCGTGAGGGCGCAGGTTCAGGACTCTCCGACGATCCACTTCGATGCGTCGGGGGACTACTCCTTTGCGTCGGCACGGATCACGGTGGACGTGTCACTGGAACTGGGAGCCCGGCTAGCGGTCTCGCTCACCTCCCCCTCGGGGGCGGAGGGGTTCCTTTCGCTGGACCGCGACGGGAACCGTTTCTCTTGGACCGGCCAACTCACGGAAGCCGGCCCCTGGCGCGCCGAAGCTACCGTAAGCGGCGCGGGACCGCCCGAGACCGCGAGCGCCACGGTTTCGCTCCGCGACGGAGCACCCACCTGTTCGCTGGCGATCAGCGCGCCGGAGCAACCGACCCACTATCTGGCTGCTGAGTTCGTGGCGAACAGTTGTGATGCCGTGGCCGAGACCGGCGACATCGTGAGCCGTTACATCACGGTCCTTCAGGACGGGGTTCAGATCTCGACTTTGGACGCCAGCGACCAGTGCGAACGGCGCTTCATTCTTCCGGGCGGCGGCGCCTACGAGGCGACGCTGGCCGTAGTGGACGATCGGGGCGTCACCGCGACCTGCAGCAGTGCGGGCTTGAGCGTGGATGCGCTCTACCCTCGCTTCTGGCCGATCGCCGACTTCGCCACCGGAACCTATAACAGCGAAAGGGCCGACGTGGCGAACGAGGTTTCCGCGGCGGCCTGGCTGGGCGGTGGCGGTATCGGCATCACCTTGCCCCAAAGCGCCGCCGCGGACCGAACGAACGCGATTTCGATCCGCGCAGGCGGCGGATTCGCACACAACTTCTGGACAGGATCCTCCCTCGACATCCTGGTGACCCGGCAGACTCCGGCCGGCTTCTTCGGAGCTGGAGCGGGACTCTGGGGTATCGGCGACACCGACATCCTGGATGGAGGGGTGTTTGGGGCGGCCGGATTCAACCTCCCCCGCTATACCGGGGCCGGGCAGTTGCAGGCGTTCACGGAACTGCGGGTTTTCGCGCGGCATATCAGTCGCCCCCAGAACAATTTCTCCGCCATCGTCGGTCTTCGGTTCAACTTGAAGCGGACACACCGAGTCGAGGCGCGCTGAGCCGCCGTGATGTCGTCGGGGCTGCGGTCGCTCGCTGCACCTCTTGTCTTCGCAATCCTCGCTCCACTCAGTTTGGCCAACTGCTGGTATGGCGAAGACTCGAATGAACTGACGGCGGTCTCTTGGGGTGGCTACTACACCGAGGCGAGCGTAGAGGCGTACTACCGTCCGTTCGAAGAGAGCACCGGTTTCGCGGTTCGGCAGCTGACGTACAGCGGCGGGCTCGATGAGATACGGGAACAGGTCACCTCGGGCGAGATCGAGTGGGATGTCGTGGACCTGGAGATCTTCGACGCGGTCCGCGGCTGCAACGAAGGACTGCTGGAGCCGATCCCCTGGGTGATGCTGGCGCCCGCCGCGGACGGCACCCCGGCGGAGGAGGACTTCCTCGAGGACACGACGACGGAGTGCGGTGTCGGCGCTTCCGTCTACTCGACGATTTACGCGTACGACGAGGAGCAGTTCCCCGGTGAGAAGCCCACCACCGTCGCTGACTTCTTCGATGTCGCGCGCTTTCCGGGGCGGCGCGGCATGCGTCGCTCACCTCAGGTGAACCTGGAGTTCGCCCTGATGGCTGACGGTGTCTCGCCGGAGCATGTGTACGACACCCTCCGCACGCCTTCCGGTCAGGAGAGGGCGTTTCGGAAGCTGGACAGCCTGCGCGATCACATCCGCTGGTGGGTGGACGCTGACGAGCCGGTCGAGATGCTTGCTGCCGGAGACGTGGTGATGTCCTCCTCCTTCAACGGCCGGATGTTTCACGCCCGCTTCGTGCAGGGACACCCGTTCATCACCGTTTGGCTCGGCCAGGTGGTGGACATCGGCCAGCAAGGAATCGTCCGTGGTACGCCGCGGCTCCCGCAGGCGTTCCGGTTCGTGCGCCTAGGCTCCACCGCTGAGGCCATCGCGACGCTGTCGCGCCACACGGCGTACAGCCCTTCCCGCAAGTCGGCCCTGCCGCTGGTCACCACGCACGTGGAGTCGGGGGTGGCTCTCGGGCCCCACCTGCCGGGAGCGCCCGAAAACATGGAGCACGCCCTTCGCAGCGACTGGCGGTGGTGGAGCGACAACCTAGACGAGATGAACGACCTGTTCCAGGCGTGGCTGAATAGGTAGCCGGACGACACGCAAATCCCGACCCGGACCGGTACCGCAGGTCCACGAGGCCGGGATACGCGGCCCGGCATTGAGCACTGCGCCGGACCACGTGTTGCACTCTCAGCGCGACGAATCGCTCGCGTCTGGTGCGAGTGTCAGAGGCCGAGCGTGAGGCGCTTCGTGGGCTCAGTGCTCAAGACGGGGCTCGTGCTAGGAACGCGGCCCACTGCTCCATGAGCGCGCGCCGCCGCTCGAACATGTCGGTACGCCGGTAGGCGGCCTCGATGGCGTTCGTGTTCACGTGCGCCAGCGCCAGCTCGCACACCTCCCGCGGCGCGTCTGAACACTCTGCCGCCCAGTCCCGGAAGCTCGACCGGAACCCGTGAGGCACGGCTCCGATCCCGAGCTTCCGCACCAGCGCCGGCATCGCCACCTCGGGGAGCGTCCGGCCCCGCGCCGAGGGGAACAGCAGCCCCGAGCCATCCGAGAGTCCGCGCGTCTGGCGGAGCACCGCCAGCGCACCGGTGGACAGCGGAACCCGGTGCTCGCGCTTCGTCTTCATCCGCTCCGCCGGAATGCGCCACTCGCGGGCCGCAAGGTCGATCTCCTTCCACAGAGCGCCGCGCACCTCTCCGCTCCGGCACGCCGTCAGCACCAGGAACTCGAAAGCCAGCACCGTCACAGGATACGCACCCGATTGGCGCACCTGCTCGATGGCTCCGGCGACCTCCGCATACGGGAGCGCGGGGAGATGGCGCACCTGCACCCCGTTCTTCGGCAGCGCCGCGCCGATGGCCTCCCCCGCCGGGTTGTCCTCCCGGTAACCCTGCGCCACCGCCCACCGCATCACCGCCGAGATCCGATGCCGGACCCGACGCGCCGTCACCCGCTTCTCGTTCCAGATCGGCAGCAGCACCTCCATCACGTCCGACGTGTTGATCCGGTGCACGGGCCGCCCGCCGAGCTTCGGCATCGCATAGTCCCGCAACGTCGCCCGCCACAGCTCCTCCTGCCGACTCCCGTCCTTCCAACCGGCCCGGTGGACCGCGATGACCTTCTCCAGCGCTTCCTCGAATGTGGGGACCTTCCGATTCCGACCGGTCACCAGTTCCCCGCGCCGCCGGGCGGCGAGGTTGAGGGCGCACTTCTCGCGTGCCTCCGCGAGGCTAACGTGGGGCCAGGACCCGAGTCCGAGGTTGCGCTGGCGGCCGTCCACGCTGATGCGCTGCGCCCAGGACTTGGCCAGGTGGCCGCGACTCGTATGCTGGACGAGGAGGGAGAGGCCGCCGGAGCCGCGCCCGTCGCCGTAGCGTCCGGGCCGCTCGATGGTGGCGACGAAGCGGGCGGAGAGCCGGTAAGGTCGTTCCAGCATGTGCGTTTGCTTCCCGAGGGGGGTTCCTGGCTCCATGGGACTACCAAATGAATATCATAAAATCTTCGGGAATGAACGGGCTTCCGTGGTTCCCAGAGGGACATTGTAGCACGGTATAACGTTGATAAATTGGCGATTAGTGGCGCACAATGGTTCTTTCCGGCATCATGCGGAACACCATAATCGCGGACCGCAGGGCCGCGAAACCTCGGGAGAAGCTCTTCAAGCAGGCCATGGACAAACTCCGGCTTCCGGCGGCCCGAATCGAGTAGGTTATATTCTACGATCATGCCGACGACCATTCACCTGCCTGACCCCGTGCTGGCGGCAGTTGACGAGAGGGCTCGTGCTCAGGGCATCAGCCGCAGTCGCTACATCGCTCGGGCTGTCGAGAAGACGCTCGACGCCGAGCGCAGTTGGCGGCCCGAGGTGCTCCGCGCCTTCCGGCCAGCACCGACCGACGACGAAGACCGGGAGACCGTCGAGGAGATGCTCGCAATCATCGCCGCTGGCCGGACCAGGAAAGCGCCCGTGGACCTGTGAAGTACATCCTCGACACGAATGCCGTTTCGGCCGCGATGTCCAACGAGCCACACATCTGGAAGCAGCTCACCGCGAGGTCCGCGGGCGACGTCCTGATTCCGCAACCCGTTCTCGCCGAAATCGCCTACGGACTGGCGCGGCTGCCCGAGTCCGCCCGGCGCACCCGTCTGACGCACCGCTTCCGCGTCCTCGCCGACTCGCAGCCCCGCGCGGTGTGGACCGACGACGTGAGCGGCATTTGCGGGCAGATCAAGGCGGAACTGGCGGGGCGCGGCGTCCTCCTGGAGGACTTCGACACCGCCATCGCCGCGCACGCGCTGGCACTCGACGGCGTCCTCGTGACGGGCAACACGCGACATTTCGAACGGATCCCGGGCCTCCGGCTCGAAGACTGGGTGCGGGCGTCGGGAGCCTGAGACGGCGCCAAAAGGCCGTCCTCGACGCAGGAAGGGAACTAGCAGCGACAGAGTTCCCACCTCGCGATCCGTCTCGGAGCGCCAGCCTCTGGCTGGCATCGCGCGGGAGCGCGAAACCAGCGCTGGGGGCGCTTCTCCCCGCGCACATGGGGCCCACGTTTGGCTTCTTGCAGGCAGGGTTGCGCGGTTCCTGGTTGGGATCACGCGAGGGAAATCGGCGGCGGCGTGCGTTTCGCGGCCGTTGGCCGCGATGCCGGCCGGAGGCCGGCGCTCCGAGCCGGCAGCACCGAACGCGCCGCCATCTGCGTCCGTCAGCCAGATGCGCTCCGCAGCGCCGTGCGCGGCGTGATGCCGCCTGGAGTTCGGCATTCCAGGCCGGTGGTTTCGCCTATCCCTGAATGAGGGCCGCGGCCTGTTCCGGGACGCCACCGAAGTGGCCGTTGGAGAGGAACAGGAAGACGGTCTCCCGGTCTCCTTGGGCAAGCTCCTCCACCATCTCCAGGACGGCAGCATGTTCGGTCAGCACGTCCGCCGGAACGCCCGCCGAAGCGAGCTCCGAGGCCAGCCGGTCGAGATCGAGCGAAGCGGTTCCCGGCAGCCGGCGCCCCCGGCTCTCGCCGGCCGGCGACGCCAGCAGCACCCGGTGCGCCTTCCGGAACGCCTCGGCGAAACGGTCCTGGAAGACGGCGCTGCGGGCGGTGAAGGAACGGGGTTCGAAGACCGCCACGAGGCGCGTGCCGGGCCAGCGCTGGGACGCTGCCTCGAGGACCGCCTCGACCGCGGTTGGGTGGTGGGCGAAGTCCCGCACCACCAGCACCCTTCCATCCGGGCTCGCGGCGAGCTGTTGCAGCCGGCGCTCCACTCCTGAGAAGTCACGGACTGCCTCGCGGACCGCTTCCCACTCGACGCCCAGCCAGTTGGCCGCTGCAACAGCCGCCAGCACGTTCCGCGCGGCGGCGGGGCCCCAGAACCGGCCCTCGAGGATCCGCCGGGCCTCGCCTTGAAACGTCGCCTCGAGGCGGCTTCCGGAGGGGCCGCTCGACCGGATCGTGGCCACCCAGTCGGCCGGGATCTCCTCTCCGCCGGCGACCGAGAACGTCTGCACCGCTGTGTGGGCCGCCTCGGCGAGTTCGGCGGCCGCCGGCGAATCGGCGCCGAGCAGCAGCAATCCGCGGCGCGGAGGCAGCCGGGCCAGGAACGAGAACTGCCTCCGAATCGCAGCAAAGTCGGGATAGATGTCGGCGTGGTCGAACTCTACGTTGCCGATGATCGCCACCTCCGGGAGGTAGTGGAGGAACTTGGGGCCCTTGTCCCAGTAGGCGCTGTCGTACTCGTCCCCCTCCACGACAAAGGGCTCTCCGGCGGCGCCCAGAGCGAAGCTCCCTCCGAGGTCGGTCGCCACCCCTCCGACCAGGAAACCGGCGTCGAGTCCCGAGGTCCGCAGGATCCAGGCGAGCAGCGAGGTCGTGGTCGTCTTTCCGTGGGTCCCCGCAACCACCACCGGCACGCGGTCCCGCAGAACCAGCTCCCGGAGCGTCTCGGGGAAGGAAACGAGCGGCAGGCGCCGGTCGAGCGCCGCCTCGAGCTCCGGGTTCCCGCGCGAGATCGCGTTGCCGACGACCACCGCCCGGCAACCCCCCGGGAGGTTCCCGGGGCCGAACGGCGTCCGGACCTCGATTCCCTCGCGTTCCAGCACGGTGGACATCGGGGGATAGGCCCCCTGGTCGGACCCGCTCACCCGGTAGCCGAGCCGGGTCAGGAGCCCGGCGAGCGAGGCCATGGCCGTTCCGGCCACCCCCAGCACGTGCAGGCGGTCTCCCGCCCGGAGTCCGTGGATCACTCCACGGCGCCTTCGAGCAGCGTCAGTCCGTCCTCGTCCATGCGGGCCCGCACTTCGAACGGAATCGTGCGGCAGGGATGTTCGTCGGTGTGGCCGGTCGCGAATCCGAAGACGACGGGAACCTCGAACCGCTCACTGAGACGGGCAAGGAGTTCCGCCGTCGTGTATCCCTGGTCCGGATGCTGGGTGCAGCCGGGCATCCGGCCGAAGACGATGCCCCGGACCCCGTCCAGCAGTCCGGCGAGCGCGAGCTGGGTCAGCATCCGCTCGATCTGGTAGGGCTTGACGGAGATGTCCTCGAGGACGGCGATCGCGCCCCGGAACGAGGTCGCGAACGGCGTCCCGGCGAGCGCGGCCAGAATCGAGAGGCAGCCGCCCCGCAGGACTCCCTCGGCGCGCCCCGGATGGAGGGCTTCCGCATTCCACCAGGACAGACCGAAGCCGGGTTCCCGGGCCCGCAGTAGCCCGAGCGTCTCCTCCGCCTCCCAGCGCGACGGTCCGCGGGCGATCTGCTGCGCGACCATCGGGCCGTGGAAGGAAACCACCCCTGCCCCCGACAGGAGCGACAGCAGCGCGGTCAGGTCGCTTCCTCCCAGGATCGCCTTGGGGCTGTGCCGGAGCCGATCCGCCGGAATGCGGGGCAACAGATCCAGGCAGCCGTAACCGCCGCGGGCGCCGAAGAGCGCGCTCACCTCCTCGTCCTCAAGCAGTTCGAGGAAATCCTCCGTCCGCTCCGCGGCGGACCCCGCGGTGTACCCGCTCCGCTTCAGCAGGTTCCGGGACCGGCGCGGCACGAGCCCGACGCGGCGGAGTTCCGCTTCGCCGGCTTCGAGCCACGGGAGCTGCACCGGGCTCGCCGGCGCCAGGATCCCTACCGTGGCGCCGGGAAGGACTGCGCCCGGTCTAATCGGCATGCGTCAACGCAGGGACAAAACGGCCGCGGCGATGGCCAGCGCGGCCACCACCACGGCCAGGACCCGCAGCCGGGTTCGCCCGGGTTCCCCAGGGAGCGGCCCGGCGACGTGGAGCCGCGGCGGTTCGGCCGGGGGCCACGGCATCGACTCCGCACCGGACGGCTCGTCCGGTCCGGCGGCGGCGGATGGCATCTCCCCGGTCTCGCCGGCGTCGGCGCGCTCCTCGGGCCGGGTGGACTCCTGAGCGGCGGGGGCCGCCGCATCCACTCCGGCGGTGGACTCGATGCGGCAGCGGGCTCCGCCGAAGAGCAGTACGTCTCCCGGATGGATCCGTACCCGGGTGGGGACCGGCGCCCCGTTGACCCGGCTCTGGTTGGTACTCTGCAGATCCTCCAGGTGCAGCTCGAAGTCGCGGAGGACCAGCCGCGCGTGCTTGCGGCTCACGAAGATATCGTCGAGGCGGATGGCGCACTCGGGCGAGCGCCCGATGCTCGTCTCGCGGTTCCGGACCTCATAGCGCGCGGGCGGCTCAAGGCGCTCTCCGGGAGTCGTGCCCGACCGGACGTTCTCCACGACGAGCGCGTAGCGCCCGGGCGTCGGGCCAGACTTCAATTTGCGGTCCCGAGCCGCCGGGCGGCAAGCGGGGCGAGCAGCGGTCCGTCGTGGGTCACCAGCGTGGCGCCGGGCGCCGCCGCGGCGGCCTCGAACGCCTGCGCGGCCCGGGCCCGTTCTCCGAGCGCGTCGAGGGCCAGCGCCCGGTAGTAGAGGACCGTTCCCTCACCGATGCCGGCGCCCGCCCCCGCCCTCACGTCGGCCAGGTAGCGGACCAGGGCGCGCTCCGGGTCTCCCAGGAGGATCCAGCAGATTCCCGCCTCGAGCTGCCGGGTGGCGTCACTCCGGCCTCGGGCGAAGTCCGCCTCCAGCTCGACCAGGCGGCGGTTGCACTTTTCGGCCGACAGGGAGGGCAGCACCGGGGTCTCGGCGAGCACGAGGCGAAGTTGCCGCTCGTTGCCCTCGCGGCGTACGACGAGGTCGATCGTCGTGCCCGGCGATTCGCCGGCGACCAGCTCCGCGAGCCCGAGCTCGTCGGACAGGAGGCGGCCCTCCACCTCGCGGAGCTCGTCCCCGGGCTCCACCCCGGCGAGCACCGCCGGACCGGCCGGGTGGACGCTTGTGACCCGGAGACCGCCGGGTCCGTTCTCCGTCCCTGAGTTCGCGAGGGCCACCGCCGTCATGCCGATCCACGGACGGCGCCGCGTCGGTGGGGTGAGGAGCCGCTCGGCCGCGGCGCCCGCACTGGCCGGGGAGAAGCGGTCGAACCGGGTGACGTCCGGCGTCCCGGATCCCGCGGCAAGGAACTCGACCTGCGCCGGGCCCGCGCCCGGTTCCGGCAGCCGCACCCGCACGCGCGCCTGCACGTCGGGTTCGTCCCCGCCGTCCACGACGAAATAGTCGTCCCGCGCCTCGAGCACCCGGCGGACCGCGCGGTCCGCGTCGGAAGCCTCCTGCGGGTCGCTCGGGGTCATGGCGAGCACGGGCAGGACCTCGCACGAAACGGCGGTCCGCGAGCCTCTCGAGACCGTGACGGACCGGGCGCAGCGGCCGGCGGGGTGCCGGATCTCGACCTCGTGTTCCCCCGAACACATCGCCGAGAAGGACAGCGGCGTCACCCCCCGCTCCTCGCCGTCGAGCACCACCGTGGCGCCGCTGGGCTCGCTCTCGATCCGCAGTCCTCCGGTGGAAGGCCGGAGCCGCACGAACCGCGGCAGGTAGTCGCGCGCCTCGTCGGCGTGGAACGTGAACCGCGAGGGGGTCCGGCAGGGCGCCTCGAGCGTGATCTCGTTGGCGCCCGTCTCCAGGTTGCCGAGCTGCAGGGGCGCGGAGAACTCGTCGCGTGCGAAGCGCGGCGGCACCAGGGGACGGAGATCCTCCGGAAGACTGCCGCCGGTGACGCCCGCGACGCGGCCTCCGACCCGCACCGTGACACCCGCGGGAGAGGTGATGACGGAAAGGACCGGGCGGCTGCGCACCATCTCGTGCTCGATCGTGATCATCTCGCCCGCCAGCACTTCACGGCGCGGCTCCGTGTAAACCGTGAAACCGGGACGCTCGAGCCGAATCGTCAGGAGCCCGGCAAACACCGGCCGCCCGGTCAGCGGCGTGGCGCCGACCGGCTCCTCCTCGACGAACACGGTGACTCCGGCCGGCTCGGTCAGGACGGTCAGGTAAGCGAGCAGTTCGCTTCGCTGTTCCTCGAAAAGATCCAGCACGGCGGGAGAGAGACCGGCGACGTCGAGCCGCCACGTCGGATCCGCCAGGATCAGTAGGCGCAGATCGTCGGCGGCCTGTTCGGGGGATTCGCGGGTTACGTGGGCTCGCGCGCGATACTCGAGCGCCCGCAGGAAGAGTTCGTTCTCGATCTGCGGGAGACGCCCGCCCGGGTCGCGGGCCGCATCGAGTTGGTCGAGGATCGCCGTGAGGGCCAGCACCGCCTCCACCGCCAGGTCCGCGTCTCCCGTCTGTGGACGGAGGGCCCGCAGATCACCGGCAATGGCCACCGGGTCCACCATGGCCGTCTCCTGCGCCGCGGTCCCGGAAGGGAACGCCGTGAACACCCAGGGGAGGAGCGCGAGCGCCGCCCGGGTCCGGACAGGCCTCATGCGGCGTTACCGGAGCACCGCCACGGCGCGCGTGGACTCGTCGAGCACGTAGAGCACTCCGTCCGGACCCACGTCGAGCGACACCGGCCGGCGGACGGCTCCTCCCGACCAGGCTTCTCCCTGAAGCCTGACGAGGGGAGTGAAGTCCCGGTCGAAGACACCAAGCGCGGGGCCGTCGCGGTCCAGCACGAAGAGGTGGCCCAGGGCATCGAAGGCCACGTCGACGGGTTCCGGAAAGCCGGAGTCGCGGGTCAGGTGGAAGATCCGCCGGCCCTCCGCGTCGAAAGCGAGGACGCCCTGCCGGTCTTCGATCACGACGAGATGTCCCGCGGGATGCCGCTCGATGCGGTGCACCTCGTCGAGCCGGGGATGCGGCACCCGCCCGAGATAAAGACCCGACCGCGCGAACCGGAACACCCCCTTCTCCCGGTCGTCCCACACCCAGTAGCCCTCGGGGGTGACGGTGAGGGCGCGCATGCGGCGGAGCCGTTCCGGGCCGTTCTCGAGGCGGAGCGTCATGAGGTTGCCGCCGACGACCAGCGCCTCCTGCACCGCCACCACCGGGATTGCCGGGCCGCCGCCCGCAACGCCGCCGTCGGTGTAGGCGAAATCCCAGGGGTCATCGACTCCGACGGCTGCTTCGAACTCGCCCTCCGGCGTGAACGTCTGCAGTTCGTCGGTGTCCCGGTCGAGGATGTGGAGGCTCCCACCCGCGATGCGCACCCGGAGCGGCCGGTCGAGGCGCTGCGGCGGCTGGATCGCTCCCGCGAAGCGCCAGGCGGGACCGCCCGGCGAGCGGTGCCGGGAGATGAGGGTGCCGAGCGCCCGGGCCGCCTCCGCGAGTTCCGCCGCCCAAGGGGCCCCGTTCCCCCCACGTGCGGGCGCGCCGCCGTCCGCGGCTTCGTCGCGGATCACCGCCAGCAGATCGGCACGGAGCCCGGCCACCTCGCCGAAGGCCGCGTTCGACTCGCCCAGGCGGGCGAGGGTGCGGGCGAGCAGGAGGCGCGCGCGGAACCGCTCGGCGGCGGATACCGGGGCGGCGCGCGTCTCGTGGAGCGCCGAGAGCAGGGCCCCCGCCACCGTCCGGTCATCCATGAAGTCGGAGGCGATCGCCGCGATCCCGGTGAGCGCCGCGAACGACCAGGGAGAGCCGGCGGCGCCGCTCACGGTCAGGACGCGCTCGTACTCGGCCAGCGCGTCCTCGGGGCGCGGGGGAAGGCTGCGGATGGCGATCTCGCCCAGCAGCAGGTGCGCCCCCGCAATCGAGTCTCCCGCCGGATACGCACGGAACAGCCGCTCCACCATCGCCTCGGCGGCGGCCGGGTCGCCGTCCACGTCGAAACGGTGCCGCGCGATGCGGAGCGCCGCGTCGTCGGCGAGCCGGCTCTCCGGCATGGTGTCCACAATGGCCTCGAAGTCGCGCAGCGCCTGTCCGTAACGCCCACCGGCGTAGAACTGCTCCGCACTCCGGAAACGCCGTTCGGCGGCACGTTCGAGCTGGGCGTCGCTCCCTGTCTGCGCAAAGAGCGGCGGCGCAACCGCAAGCCCGATCAGAGCCGAGAGCCATGCCACGCGAGTGGTCATGAAGGGGACCCCGTCAGTTTACTGAACCGGTTGCTGAACGGGTCGGAGGTCCGAGCAGCGGGCGACGAACGCGCTGGCGCGGCGGACGTCGCGAAAGGAACGGATGGCCGCGAACCCGGAGACGCCGACGCCCTGGAGGCGTTCGAGGTTTTCCGGGGTCAGCCCCCCGACCACCCAGACGGGAATCCGGAGCCGCCGGCAGGTCTCCCGGAAGACGTCCGGCGGCAAGGGGCGCTTTCCGCCCGTGGGCGCGACCGGGCCCAGGATCACGTAGTCGGCTCCTTCCTCCTCCGCGGCGACCGCGGCCTCCACCCCGTGCACCGAGCGGCCGATGAGCAGTCGGCCCCGGGGGAACCGGGAGCGGACGGCCGCGACCGGCAGACCGGCTTCCGGAAGGTGCGCGCCGGCCACCGGGAACGCGGCGGCCAGCGCCAGCCGGTCGTTCACGATGATCCGCGACAGGACATCCCCCGCTCGGGACGCGAGGCCGTCGAGGAACCGTTCGAAGTCGCGGTCCGACACCTCCCGGTCGCGCAACTGGACAAAGTCAACCCCGAGCTCGCAGAGGTCCAGGAGATGGTCCGCCGACAGCCCGCGCACGGCGCAGATCGCGCAGGCGACCGGGCGCCGCGGCGACCCCAGGTCGTGGACGATGGAACGCCCCATCCTCAAAGGGGTCTTCGAACGGGGCGCTAGCGGCGTTTCTCGCGGAGCCGGGCCGCCTTCCCCTTGCGCTTGCGGAGGAAATAGAGCTTGGCGCGCCGTACGTGGTGCGAACGGACGACCTCCACCTTCGCCACCAGCGGCGAGTGCAGCGGGAAGATCCGCTCGACGGCGACGCCGAACGAGGTCTTGCGGACCGTGATCGTGCGCCGGTTCCCGCCGTGCTTCATCGCGATCAGGATCCCCTCGAAAATCTGGATGCGTTCCCGGTCTCCCTCGCGGATCGTCGCGTGGACCCGCACCGCGTCGCCGGGATGGAGATCCGGGCGGTCCGCCTTCAGGTCGGCGGCCTCGAGTTCCCGGATGATCTCGGCCCCCGGTTTGACCCGCGGTGCCTCGGGCTCTACTTCCGCGTCCACGGACACCGCCAGGGCGGTCTCTTCCGGGGCCTCCACGGCCTCTTGCTCACTCACACTCATGACGGTTTCTCCTTCGTACTCGGATTCGGTTTCGAGGCCGCTGCTGCCTGTACGGCAAACGTCGAGAACAGGTCGGGCCGCCGTTTCCGGGTCACCTCGACCGACTCTTCCAGCCGGAACCGGCGCACGGCCTCGTGGTTCCCCGACAGGAGAACCGGCGGCACTTCCCTGCCCCGGAAGACCGGGGGCCGGGTGTACTGGGCATGCTCGAGGAGCCCGGTCGCGAACGACTCCCGGACCACGGACTCGCCATCTCCGACGGCGCCCGGGATCAGCCGGGTCACGGCGTCCACCACGACCATGGCCGGAATCTCTCCCCCGGAAAGGACGTAGTCGCCCACCGAAAGCTCCTCGGCGCCGCTGAGGGTGGCGAAGCGCTCGTCGACGCCCTCGTAGCGGCCGGCGACCAGCAGCAGCCGCGTTTCGCGGGCGAGCTCGACGACCACGGTCTGGTCGAGTTGCCGGCCGCGCGGCGACAGCAGGACGATCCGGGGCTTCGCCGCGTCGAGTCCGCGGATCGCTTCCACGGCCTCGACGAGCGGTTCGACGCGCATGACCATTCCGGGCCCGCCGCCGTAGGGAGCGTCATCGGCCCGCTGGAAACGGCCCTCGGTCCAGTCGGTGAGCGCGTGCGTCTCGATCCGCAGCAGGCCGGCCTGCCGCGCGCGCCGCACGATGCCGTGGTCGAAGACCTCCCGGAACATGCCGGGGAGGAGGCTCAGGATGTCAACGCGCATCGGCAGCAGCCGGGGCATTGAGCCCGATGAGCCCGTCCGGGATGTTGAGAACGACCAGCCCGGCAGTCTCCTGGGTAGGCAGTTCGACCGACACGCAGAGGGCTTCGACGAACGGGATGAGGTCCTCGGACCCGTCCGGGCCGCGGAGGACGAGGAGGCTGGGTCCGGCGGTGTCGAGGGTGTCCACGATCTCGCCGAGCCGATCTCCCCCTTCGGTCTCGGCCCGGCAGCCGACGAGCTGGTCGGAGTAGTAGCGGCCCTCCGGCAAGGGGGCGCGTTCCGCCTCGTGGATCCGGACCTCCATCCCGCGGAGCGACTCGGCGGACGCGATATCGGTGATGCCGTCGAACCGGATCACCGGGCGTCCCTTGTGGATGCGCACGGATTCGAGGCCGCGCCGGGTTCCCGGCAGGTCCGAAGGGCCAAGTTCGGCGCTTCCGATCTCGAAAAAGCGGCCCGGATCGTCGGTCAGCGGTTCGACGAAGACCTCTCCCCGGCGACCGAACGGCCGGACCACCTGCCCGATGACGACGTCGGCGGCCTCCGGGGAGGTGCCAGCGGAAATGTCCGCCGGAGTGTCGTCCGGGCGGCCGGACGGGCTTACCCGAGTGTCCTGCCCGGACCCGGATGCCGTTGCGCCAGAAGCCATTGTTTTCCATGTCTCCTGGTCACGCGACTCGGGCCTTTATTCGGATCCGCCGGTGGTGGCGTTCTCGCCGGACTCCGGCTCCCGGGAACCGTCTTCCTCGGACGGAGCCGGCTCGGCGAGCACGTCCTTCAGGAAGCTCTTGACCGTGAGACTCGGCTTCGCACCGTGCCCGAGCCAGTAACGCGCGCGGTCGGCCTTGATGTGCAGCCGACCCTCCGCGTCGTTGGCCATGCGGGGGTGGTAGTAGCCGAGCGTCTCCACGATGCGGCCGACCCTTCCGTGCACCGAATCCGACACGACCACCCGGAAGTGGGCGTCGCGCTTTCGCCCGGTGCGGGCAAGCCTGATGTTCAACACGGAGAGGAGCCTCGATTCGGGAAGAGCCGCCGACGACGGTTTCCGGAGGGCGGAAGGGTAGGCCGAACCCCTCTTCCAGTCAAGGTGGAGCAGAGCCCGGGGGACCGTCTCGTCAGAGGCCGAGGTCGCGGAGAATTCCGGGATTGTCCCGCCATTTCTGGCGCACCTTGACCTGCAGATCCAGGAAGACCTGGCGCCCGAGCCGCTTTTCGATGCGGCCGCGGGCTTCGCTGCCGATGCGCTTCAGCATCCGGCCGCTGCGGCCGATCACGATCCCCTTCTGGGAGTCCCGATCCAGCAGCAGCGACGCCGCGATGCGCACCAGGCGCCCGGAATCGTCGTACGCCTCGATCCGCACGGCAGCGGCGTGGGGCACCTCCTGGTGGAGGTGTTCGAGCAGCCGCTCCCGGACGATCTCCGAGGCGAAGAATGCCTCCGGGAGATCGGTGATCTGGCCGTCGGGATAGAGCGGCGGACTGAAGGGGAGACGCTCGGCCAGCATCCCGACCAATGAGCCGGGTGTCCGGTCCCCCGCCCGATCTTCGAGACCGTCCGGGGCGTTCACGTTCGCGCCGGTGCGGGCGGAAAAAAGCACCACCGGCCCGAGATCGCGCTCCCGGTAGAACCCTTCGAGTTCTTCGAGTCTCGCGTGCGGCGCCGCATCCGTCTTGTTGATGCCGATCACCCGGGGGCCGGAGAACCCTTCCAGCCGGCGCAGCAGGTCCCGGTCGGGACGCGCGAGAGGCCGCGTTCCGTCCACGACGGCGAGCGCCGCGTCCGCGCCTCCGAGGCTCTCGGCCACCGCCCGCATCATCGCGCGGCCGAGGCCGGAGCGCGGGCGGTGGATTCCCGGGGTGTCGAGCAGGATCAGTTCGAGCCCCGGGCGGCGGGCGACCCCCAGGATGCGCCGCCGGGTGGTCTGGGGTTTCCGGTGAACGGCGGCGAGCCGCTCGCCGACCAGGCGGTTCAGGAGCGTGGACTTTCCGGCGCCGGGAAGCCCCACCAGCGCCACGAAGCCGGCGCGATGTTCGGGGCTCTCAAAGGGGTCGGCCAATCAGTCTCCCCCAACCCGCGCCAGGCGGACCCGGTGGATCCTCCGTTCGTCGGCCTCGAGGATCTCGATGCGGAGGCCGTCCTGCTCTTTCGCTTCGCCGGGCGCCGGGATCTTCCGGAACGCTGCGAGCGCGAAGCCGGAGATCGTGTCGAAGGCGGCCCCGTTCAGCGAGTCGGGAAGGGTCAGCCCGGTCAGCCGCGCCACCTCGTCGAGTTCCGCCCCGCCGCGCACCCGGTAGACGCCGTCCGCCTCCCGCACCAGGTCCTCCTCGACCGGCTCGTCTTCCTCGTGCACCTCGCCCACGATCTCTTCCGAGATGTCCCGGAGAGTGACGATTCCGGAGACGCTCGCGTGTTCATCCACCACCACCGCGAACGTCTGCTTGGAGAGTTTGAACTCCCTGAGCAGGTCGTCCACCCGCTTCGTCTCGGGCACCACGGGGACCTCCCGGAGCAGCGGGGCGACCCTTTCCCCGTCGCCCGGCACGGCGACGAGGTCCACCGCGTCCACCACTCCGACGACCTGATCGGCGGCGCCGAACACCGGAATCCGGTGATGCCGGCTTTCGGCGACGAGCCGCTCGACCTCCTGGCGCGACGCCTCGTCCGAGACCGACACGACGCTCGGCCGCGGCGTCATCACCTCGCGAACCAGCATCTCGTCGAGTTCGAGCACCCCGCGCACCATCGCGGCCTCCTCCTCTTCGAGGATCCCTTCCTCCTCGCCCGTCTCGAGGAACGCCTCGACCTCCTCGTCGGAGGCCTCGTCGTCCGGCTCCGAAGGAAGCGGGAATCCGCGCCGGAGGAAGTTCCGCAGCGGTTCGCCGACCGGCCGCACGAGCCGTTCCCAGCGGCCGAACCAGGGAAGGAGCGGCCGCAGCACATCCTCGGGGTCCTTGAGGAGGACGGCGGCGGGAACCAGTTCCCGGAGGACGAACCACGCCGGGACGAAGACCCCGAAGGCCCACAGGAGGCCGGTCGCCCCGAAGCCCAGCCCGTCGAGCGCGAAACCGAAGAGCGCCCCGGCGGCCAGAAGCCCGGAGCGGGCCGGAATCAGGACCACCAGCGGGTCCGCGAGGCGCTCCCGGAGGGTCCGCGCCTCCTCGACGCTCTCGCCGAGAGCTCGGACCGCGATCGGGCTCGAGGCGAAGAAGGCGATCTCGAAGAGCGCGAACAGGACGACGAGGAGTCCGGCGACCAGGAGAAGGAGGACCCAGAGCATTCAGTTTTTCGTGAGGCCGTGCCTCAACCTCAGGACGCGCTCGAGCCTCGCCATCTCTCCCCGGTCCCGCTCGTGGTCGTACCCGAGGAGGTGGAGGTAGCCGTGCACCGCCAGCACCCGGATCTCGTCACCGAGTTCGACGCCCGTCGCGCGCGCCTGGCGCGCCGCGGTCTCGGCGGAAACGACCAGGTCTCCAAGATAGGCGGCCTCGTCCTCGGACAACAGTCCGGCGGGAAGGCGGTCCGCGGGAAAGGCGAGCACGTCCGTCGCGCGGTCCTGGTGCCGGTAGCGCCGATTCAGTTCCCGGATGCTCCGGTCGGAGACGATCCGCAGCGTGGCCCCGCGGCGGTCCCCCGGCGCCACGTCCGCGGCGATCCGTTCGAGGAAGGCCGACAGCGCCGGAGGGTCCACCGCAAAACGGCGCTGGCGGTTCTGGACGGTGAATCGGGAGCCGGGCGGCTCCGTTTCTCGCGGAGGCTCCCCCGGTTCCGGGCGCGGCGAACCGCTGCCAGCCGTCGAGGTGGAAGTTTCGGCGCCGGATCGGGCGGCGGGCTCCGGGCGCTGCATCAGGAAGTCGATTCCACGGAAACGGAGCGTCCGCTGTCCGATTCCGGCCGGGAGGGTTCCCCCGGGAGGACGGACGATGCTCCCGCACGCGCCCGCCTTCCGAAGTCGAACCCGGGATACGGCAGCCGTTCGTGGTGGATCCCCTGCAGGGTGGAGAGGAAGCTCTCGCGGATCCGGGCCATGTCGCTGAGGGTCAGGTCGCATTCGGCCAGTTGGTCGTCGTCGACGATGGCGCCCGTGATGCGGTCGATGACCTGCTCGAAGTCGGCGGGGGTCGGGTGCTTCAGGCTGCGGGCGGCGGCCTCGATGCTGTCGGCCATCATGATGATGCCCGCCTCGCGGGTCTGCGGGCGCGGTCCGGCATACCGGAAAAGGCTCTCCTCGGCCTCGTCGCCGTTCCGAGCGGCGGCCGCCTTCGCCTTCTCGTAGAAGACCTTGATGAGCCGGGTCCCGTGGTGCTGCGGGATCACGTCCACGATGTCCCTGGGGAGGTTCATCCGCTCGGCAGCCTCGATCCCTTCCGTCACATGCCGCCGGATGATGTCTGCGCTCTTTTCCGGTGGCAGGAGGTCATGCGGCGTTTCGCCCCGCATGTTCTCGACGAAATACCCGGCGCGGTTCAGCTTGCCGATGTCGTGGTAGAGCGCGGCGGTGGCGCAGAAGGTGGAGTTCGCCCCGATGGCGTCAGCGGCGGACTCGGAGAGCATCCCCACGGTCACGCTGTGCTGATAGGTGCCCGGCGCGCTGAGCGCCAGTTGGCGGAGCACCGGGTTGTCGCGCTGCGAGAGTTCCATGAGCCGGATGTCGCTCGTGCGCTCGAAGACCCACTCCAGAACGGGAAGGAGCAGGATCACGAGCGGCCCGGCCAGCAGACCGCCGGCGAAGGCGCTGACCGCTTCGAGGGCCAACCGGCTCAGGCCCCCGAAGTCTCCGGTCACGAGTTCCATCGCCACCACCAGGGCGGCGCCCAGCAGGCCGACGAAGGTCCCGACCCGCAGCAGTTGCGAGCGGCGCTCGGCGATCCGGTAGATGAAGATGGCGCCGAACCCGGTCAGCAGGGCGAAGAGCGCCAGCTTCAGGTTCCCGGTCATCAGGGCGAGCGTCGCGGCGAAGAGTCCCTGGGTGACCACCGCCGACTGCTGCGTCTCGAGCATCACGACCAGCAGCGCGAGCGCCGCGAAGGGAACGCCCCAGAGATAGACCGTGGGATCCGAGAAGGGCTCGCTCACGAACTGCGCCGCGGCGCCGCGCCCGACGAATCCGAGAATGCGGGTCAGGGTCAGGCCCAGAACGATGAGGAAGCCGCACATGGCGAACGCCTGCCGTCCCCAGTTCTCGTCCCGGCGGGCGGGGACCAGCAGCACCCCGAGCAGCACCGCGATCGCGGCGGCGAACCCGAGGGCGCCGAGCCCGGCCCAGCCGGAGGCTCCCACCCGCGGGGTGCGCATCCGCTCCATCTGGCGGCGGGTGAGTTCGGTCACCTCGTCACCGGCGCGCACCAGGGTGCGGCCCCGCCGCACCTGGATGACGACCGGGTCCACCGACAACTCCGCTTCGGTGCGGAGATGGGTGGTCTCCACGGTGTTGGCCTCCAGCGTGGGGCGCATGAAGCGCGCAGCCAGCCCGGCGAGCGTCCGCCGGCGCGTCCGGTTCAGTTCGGAGAGCGCGAGGATCTGCTGCTCGGCCGCCCGCTCGGCCTCACCCACCGACAACACGTTGGTGAAGTCCGCGAGCGGAACCGTCTCTCCGGTCCGCGGATCCCGGCGCAGGATGGAGCGGCCGAGCGCGGCGACGGCGCCCTTCTCGGCGAGGATGTCGCGCGCCAGCACGCTGGCCACGGTGTCCGCGAGGTTTTGTTCGATCTCCTCGGCGAACTCCGACTCCACCAGCAGCCCGAGTTGCGCCGCGGTCACGTCGATGCCCAGCATGCCGGCAAAGGTCTCGGCGAAATCGGGTTCCCCCACGATGTCGGACTCGACGGCCGCCCGTCCGAAACCGAACCCGCGGGCGATCCGCGCCCGGACCTCGTCCCGCGCCTGGGAATCGAAGTCATAGACCTCCGGCACCTGCTCGACCGCCTCGCGCCGGCGCGCTTCCGTGGTGGCGGCGTCCTCGTACGTGAAGTCCTCGGTCGCGCGCACCGTCCGCGGGGCGATCTCGCCAACCTCGTAGAGCGGAGTTCTGAGCCCGAGTCCCGGCCAGATGAGCATCGCGAGGGCGACCGCGAGCAGGGCGGTCACCGCGTGGGTGTGGGCGAACAGGCGGTCCCGCTGCTGGAGCAGGAACGCGCGGAGCGAGAAGTTCGCCAAGCGTCCGTTCATCTTCCCTGTCCCACGGCCTGGCCGGGCTCCGCGAAGGCCGCCGGCGCTTCGAACTCCTGGCTGCGGCGCGACCGTTTCCGGGCCTGCTCGCTCTTCGCATACGCGCGGACGATCGCCTGCACGAGCCGGTGGCGGACGACGTCGCTCTCTTCGAGCCGGACGAGGCCGACTCCATCGAGGTTGCCGATCACGCCGAGGGACTCGACGAGTCCGCTGACCCGGCCCGGCGGCAGGTCGTTCTGGGTGATGTCCCCGGTCACCACGGCGCGTGTCCCGTTGCCCATGCGGGTCAGGAACATCTTCATCTGTTCCGAGGTCGTGTTCTGCGCCTCGTCCAGGATGATGAAGGCGTCGTTGAGCGTCCGTCCCCGCATGAAGGCGATCGGCGCGATCTCGATCACGCCGCGTTCCCGGAGCCGCTGCGCCTTTTCGGCGTCCATCATGTCGTGGAGCGCGTCGTAAAGGGGGCGCAGGTACGGATCCACCTTGTCGATCAGGTCCCCGGGAAGGAAGCCGAGCTTCTCGCCGGCCTCCACAGCGGGCCGGGTGAGCACGATGCGCCGGACCTGCTGGTTCCGGAGGGCCTCCACGGCGACGGCCATCGCGAGCCAGGTCTTGCCGGTCCCGGCCGGGCCGACGCCGAGCACGAGTTCCTTGGCGCGGAGCGCCCGGATGTACTCGAGTTGGCGAAGACTCCGCGGCCGTACCAGCTTCCCGGGCGAAGGCGTGACCACCGTCTCCACGAAGTACTCACGGAGTGAAGCGCCCGGGTCCTGGCCGAGGATGCGGATGGCCGCCCGCAGGTCGGAGATCCGGTAGCGCTGGCCGAAGTCGCGGCGCAGCGCCACAAGTCCCTCGAGCGCGGTGGCGAGCAGGGCGATCCGGTCCTCCGGTCCGTCCGCGAGCAGCACGTCTCCCCGGCTCGCGAGCGTGAGGCCGAGGTCGTGTTCGAGCGAGCGGAGGTTGCGGTCGCGGATGCCGAAGAAGGAGAGGCCTCCCTCGCCGGGGATGGGGATTCGGGTCATGGACTGCGTTCGGGCGGGAACGGCGGAGAGAGCTCCGTCATCCGTTTCGGCCTCGGGGAGCGAGTTGTCCGGCGAACCGGCCGAATTCTCGGAGGGCGATCCGGCTGCGAGCGGACCTCCTCCCCGGCGAGGCCCGGGAGGTCGACTCAGCACGGAATACGGCGAAGGCCGGGGCGGAAAACGTGGTCCGCCACGCGCTTCATGGACGCACTCACGCTAACACCGGGGGTCGGGCGGATCAAGTGAGGGGTCGCAGCGCCGCGCCGACCAGCGTCAAGCGCGTCAGTCGTCCTGACCCGCGGCCCGATTCGCGAGCGCCACGCCCACCTCGTCGAGCTGCGACGAGTCCACCCCCGCGGGCGAGCCGGTCATCAGGTCGGTGGCCGAGGTGGTCTTCGGGAACGCGATCACGTCCCGCAGGCTGGCGCTGCCCGACGCCAGCATGGCGATCCGGTCGAAACCGAGCGCGATGCCACCGTGCGGCGGGGTCCCGTACTCCAGGGCCTCGAGGAAGAACCCGAACCGTTCCGCGGCCTCGGCGGGCGGGATCGCGAGCGCTTCGAAGACGCGCTGCTGCATGGCGCGGTTGTGGATCCGGATGCTGCCGCCGCCCAGCTCGAAGCCGTTCGCGATCACGTCGTAGGCGAGCGAGCGGACGCTGAGCGGATCGGTCGGGAGCCGGTCCACGTCATCGGGGTGGGGACTGGTGAACGGGTGGTGCACCGACGTGAGCCGCCCCTCGGCCTCCGAACGCTCGAACAGCGGGAACTCCGTGACCCAGGCCATGGCGAACTGTCCGGGTGAGGTCCAGCCCTCGCTTGCCGCGAGTTGCCGGCGGAGCGCCCCGAGCGCCCGGCACGCGGTCTCCGCATCGCCGGCAACCATCAGCAGCAGATCCGAAGGACCTCCGCCCGCCGCCTCCAGAAGCGCCCGCAGGCGGTCGGCGCCCAGCGTCTTCAGCAGTGGCGAACGGACCTCTCCGTCACGGAAGGCCGCCCACAGGAGGCCGCCGGCGCCGGCCTCCACGGCCGCCGCCTGCAGCCCGTCGAGGCGCTTTCTGGAAAAGCCCGCGCACTGCGGCGCCGCGATCCCGCGGACGGAGCCGCCGCCGTCGAGCACCCGGTCGAGGAGGGGGTGCCCGGTTCCGTGCGCCAGTTCGGTGAGATCGCGGATCTCGGCGCCGTAGCGGAGGTCGGGGCGGTCCACCCCGTAGCGGTCCATCGCCACCCGGTAGGTGAACCGGGGGAAGGGGGGCTTGACCTCGATGCCCACCGCTCCGAGGGCGCGCTGGAACAGCCCTTCGGTGACCTCGATGACCTGGTCCGGATCGGCGAAGGACATCTCCACGTCCACCTGGGTGAACTCCGGCTGCCGGTCCGCCCGCAGATCCTCGTCGCGGAAGCAACGAACGACCTGGTAGTAGCGGTCCGTCCCGCCGATCATGAGCAACTGCTTGAAGAGCTGCGGCGACTGCGGGAGGGCGTAGAAGCGGCCGCGATGGACCCGGGACGGCACCAGGTAGTCCCGCGCGCCCTCGGGAGTGGACCGGGTCAGGAAGGGAGTTTCGACTTCGAGGAACCCGTGGTCGTCCAGATGACCGCGGATCTCGGCGGCCAGGCGGCCGCGGATCCGCAGGTTCCGCTGCAGCCGGGGGTTCCGGAGGTCCAGGTAGCGGTAGCGGAGGCGCAGTTCCTCCGCCACTCCTTCGGAATCGGTCGGCGCGAAGGGAGGCGTGCGGGCCTCGCTGAGGATGTGGATGCGCTCGGCCTCGACCTCGATCCTGCCGGTGTCGATGGTCGGGTTGACGGTTTCTGCGTCCCGTGCGAGCACCACGCCCTCGACCGCGACGACCCACCAGGTCCCCAGGCGCTTCGCCTCCGCCGCCGGTCCCGACCCGGGGCGGACCACGATCTGCGTCACCCCGCGGTAGTCGCGGAGATCGAGGAAGAGCAGCCCTCCGAGGTCCCGGATGCGCTCCACCCAACCCATGAGCACGACGCCGCTGCCCGCGTGCTCGAGGCCGAGCGCCGCGCAGTGGTGGGTGGGGCGGGTGGGAACGCTCACGGCGCGGTTTCCGGCGCCTCAGCACTCCGCTCACCGAGGTACCGATCCTTCAGTTCGACGTAGCGTGCCGCGGAGTCGGCGAGGTGGGCGATCTCCGCATCGGTCAGCGGGCGCGCGATCCGCCCCGGCACGCCGCGCACCAGGACCCGCGGTGGAACCTGCAGACCGGGCGGCACCAACGCTCCCGCCGCCACCATGGCTTCCTCCCCCACCGAAACGCCATCGAGGACGACCGATCCCATGCCGATGAGGCTACGCCTTCCGAGATGGCACCCGTGCAGGATCGCCCGGTGGCCGACCGTGACCTCCTCCTCGACGGTCGTGGACTCGGCCCCGGCGTTCACATGAACCACCACTCCGTCCTGCAGGTTGGAGCGGTCGCCGACCCGGATGAAGTTCAGGTCACCGCGGAGCACGGCGGAAAACCAGATCGACGCGTCCTCGCCGAGCACCACGTCTCCGATCACCCGGGCGCCAGGGGCGACGAACGCGGTCTTGGGGACGACCGGAGCGTGGCCGCCGAACGGGTAGAGCATGCGGAATCAAGGGTTTGAGCCGGCGCGTTCGAGGGCGAAACGGACCGGGCGCGGGAAAGCGGCGCCACGCCGATTCGCCACTGGAGGAACCGCCCGGGCGATCCCCCGCCCGGCCAGGCAGCGTCGGGGAACCCATCGCTTTCGGACGCCCGGCAACCGCGCCGAACTCGTCAGGACGCCAGGAGCGGCGCGCAGGGTACCACGCGCCGGTGGCCGGCAGGCGGCATCGCTACAATGCGGCACGGCCCTTGCGCGCCGCCGTCCCAGCGTGGTAACCCCAGATTCTCCAGTCACCCCGATCCTCCGCCGTGTGCTGGAGGACTTGCGGACGGTCCTTACTCCTTCAGGACCCGAAATCAGTCCGATCTCCGGACACCCGGTAGACCATCTCGACGCAGAGGCCGGGCGTCGCGGGTTCGCCTCCGCGATGACCGCCCACGGCGGCATCCTCGCGCTGATCCTGTTCGGAGTTTTCGCCGCGGACGAGATCGAGGAATCCGGATTCGATCTTCCCGGCCTCGTCTTCATGGTCCAGCCGGGCCCGGGCGGCGGTGGCGGCGGCGGCGGTGACGAGACCGAGGCGGAACCGCTCGAGGTCCAGACCGTAGCCACCCAGAACCTCCCCGAACCGGAGGAACTGGTGCTGCAGGATCCCGAGGACGTTGCGGAAGAGATTCTGGAGGACGCCGTCAACGCCCCCTTCGCCCCGGACCCCGAGGCGCTTGCCGGACTGATCCGCGACGCCTCGGAACTGCTGACCTACCGGGGTCCCGGCCGCAACAGCGGCGCGGGAACCGGCGCCGGAGGCGGGCTCGGTGAGGGAGACGGCGACGGCATCGGAGAAGGAACCGGCGGCGGGTTCGGCGGGGGCGCCTACCGGATCGGCAGTGGCGTCGATCCTCCCCAGCTTCGCCGGCGCGTCACTCCCGAATACACCGATGACGCCCTGGCGCGGAAGATCGAGGGCATCGTGATCCTCGAAGTCGTCATCCTGAAGAGCGGCCGCGTCGGGCCGGCCCGGGTGATCCGCAGCCTCGACGCCGGCCTGGACGCCAAGGCCGTCGCCGCGGTCCGGGAGTGGACCTTCCAGCCCGGGCGCTACCGCGGCGAGGCCGTGGACGTGCTCGCCGAGATCGAAGTCGAATTCCGACTGCTCTAGAAAGCTCGGAGCGCCGGCCTCCGGCCGGCATCGCTCGCCGGAGGCGAGCGAAACGCGCCCTCCGTCACCCCGACGCAGAAACCGCGCTGGTACCCTCCGCCGCGTGACCGACCGTCCCCGCCGTTACTGGCTCATGAAGAGCGAGCCCTACGCCTACAGCCTCGACGACCTCGAGCGCGACGGCTGGACGCACTGGGACGGCGTCCGCAACTTCAAGGCGCGGAACTACATGAAGGAGATGGAGATCGGGGACGGCGTCCTCTTCTACCACTCGAACGCGAAGCCTCCCGGGATCGCCGGCGTGGCTCGGGTCTGTCGCCTCGCCTACCCCGATTTCACCCAGTTCGATCCGAAGTCCAAGTACCACGACCCGCGCGCCACCGAGGAAAAACCGTGGTGGTACATGGTCGACATCGAGTTCGTGGCCCGCTTCCCCGAGGAGATCGGGCTCCCGATCCTGCGCACCCTGCCCGAACTCGCCGGCATGTCGCTGCTGAAGCGGGGACAGCGCCTCTCCGTGCAGCGGGTGACGCCCGAGGAGTGGGCGTTCATCCTGGAGTTCGGGGGCGCGCCGAACGCCTTCGACTAACGACTGCCTCGCAGCCCGTCCCGGTACACTGGCTGGTGCTGACGGAGGTTCCCATGCTCCACCGCCTTCTTGGTCTCGCTCTGCTCACTGCCCTCGCGGTGCCGGCCGGCGCCCAGGAACTCGGGGCCTGGGACGACCGCATCCAGGAGGCGGTGTCCCGGTTCGAAGAGGAAACGGTCGCCTTCCGGGAGCACATCCACGAGTTCCCCGAACTCGGGAACCGCGAGTTCGAGACGGCGCGGATGGTCGCCGAACATCTCCGTGAACTCGGCTTCGACGACGTGCGCGAAAAGGTCGCGCACACCGGCGTCGTCGGGGTGCTGAAGGGCGGGAAGCCCGGAGCGGTCGTGGCGGTGCGCGCCGACATGGACGCCCTCCCGGTGACCGAAGACACCGATCTCCCGTTCGCGTCCACGGCGCGCACCGTCTACAACGGCCAGGAGGTCGGGGTGATGCACGCGTGCGGCCACGACGTCCACACCGCGGTCCAGTACGGCGTGGCATCGGTGCTCGCCGGCATGCGCGACGACATCCCGGGCACGGTCCTGTTCATCTTCCAACCGGCCGAGGAAGGGCCACCGCCGGGCGAGGAAGGCGGCGCGGAACTCATGCTCGAGGAGGGCGCCTTCGACGATCCGCGGCCCCAGGCCGTCTTCGGCCTCCACACCCTCTCGGGGCTCCCGCTCGGGGTGATCGGGTACACGCCCGGGCCGGCGCTCGCCGCAGTGGACCACTTCAAAGCCACCATCACCGGCGTCCAGACGCACGGGGCGCAGCCCCAGGCGGGCGTGGACCCGGTCGTGATGGCCTCCCAGGCCATCCTGTCGCTCCAGACCATCGCCTCCCGGAACGTGCATCCGCTCCAGCCGGTGGTGGTGACCGTGGGCATGGTCCACGGCGGCCAGCGCTTCAACATCATCCCCGAGTCCGTGGAGATCGAGGGCACCGTACGAAGCTACGACCCCGAGGTCCGGGACCTGGTGGAGGCGCGCATGAACGAGGTGCTGGAAGGCATCACCACGTCGGGAGGCGGTTCGTACGCGCTGACCTACGACCGCGGTTACCCGGCGACCATCAACGACCGGGAACTCACCGCCGAAATGATCGGCACCGTCCGGGAGATTGTCGGGGTGGAGAACACGCAGGAACTCGACCCGACGATGGGCGGCGAAGACTTCTCCTACTTCGCGAACGAGGTGCCGGGGTTCTACTACCGGCTCGGCGTCCACCGCGAGGGGACGAGGACAGGGCCGCATCACTCGCCGTTCTTCCGGGCCGACAACGCCTCGGTGGCCATCGGCATGCGGGTGATGTCCAACCTGCTGGTGGACTACCTCCTCCGCAACGCGAGGTAAGGGGGCGCCAGCCCGGCGGCGTACCGGCTTGGAGCGCCGGCCTCCGGCCGGCATCGCTGCGCAACGCGCAGCGAAACGCGCCTACCTACCCCGCCTCCCCGACCACCCGCACCCGCACCCGCCGCGCATCGCCCGGCAA
>VXWI01000026.1 GCA_009835985.1 Acidobacteriota bacterium
AGCCGCCGCAGCTCCTCCTCCCCGCCGACCGCCACCCCCAGCCCCCGGGCCGTCTCCCGCTTGGCGCCGGCCCGTTCGCCGGCCACCACGAGCGAGGTGCGGCTGCTGACGCTCGAGACCACCCTTCCGCCGTGGCGTTCGATGAGCTCTCCGGCTTCCTCGCGGGTGAGCGCGGCGAGGGTCCCGGTCAGCACGATCCGCAGGCCCGAAAGGGTGGACTCTCCCGTCGCCTCCCAGACCGGGGCCACCCCCGAGCGGGTGAGGTCCTCGAGTTCGCGCCGGTTCGCTTTGTCGGAGAAGAACCCGGTGACGGCGTCGGCAACCTGCTCGCCGATCTCGTGAACCTCCAGAAGCTCTTCCCGGTTGGCCGATCCCAGTCGCTCCACCGAGCCGTAGCGCGCGGCGAGCACCCGCGCCACGTGCTGGCCGACGTGGGGGATCCCGAGCGCGAACAGGAACCGATCGAGCCGCACGGTGCGGCTCTCCTCCAGCTCCCGGAGCAGGTTCGCCGCCGACTTCTCGGCGAACGGCCGGCGGCGGCGCTCGGGCAGGGCAAGCAGGTCCGCTTCCGTCAACCCGAAGAGGTCCGCCGGACGGGCCACCCGGCCGGATCTCACCAGGTCGGCGGCGATCCCTTCGCTCAGCTTCGGCAGGTCAAGGGCGTTCTTGTCCGCCAACCGGGCGATCGAGGCGGCAAGGGCCGCCGGTTCCCAGCCGAAGGCCTCCTCCCGGCGACGCTGTCCGGGAGCGTCCTCCACCACCCCCGCCTCGACGAGGTCCTCCAGAAGGGCGCGCTTGGCGGGCGAGGCCAGCGCTTTCAGCGCCTCGTCGGTGCGCCCCGCCGGTCCCGCCCCGGTGCGCCGTTCCGCGTAGGCGCGGAGGTCCGCCAGATTCAACTCTTTCGCCATCGCCGCTGCCCGGGTCGGGCCGACTCCGGGCAGGCCCAACGCCACCAGCAGCCTCCGGAGCGGCACGTGCCGGACTCCGGCGAGCCGGTGGACCAGTTCCGTCGCGCCGTTGGGATCGAAGGGCCGGCCGGCCGGCTGCGCGGGCACCGCCAGGAGCTTCTCCCGGGTCAGCCGATAGAGGTCGCCCGGCGACCGCACGAACCCGCACTCGACCAGGAGCTCCACGAGCTCGTCGCCGAGGGTCTCGATCTCCATGCCGCCCTTGCCGACGAAATGGACCAGGCGGGCCTTCCGCTGCGCCGGACAACCCCACCCTTCGGAGCAGAAGTGGTTGGCGCCTTCAGCCAGGACAGGCCTGTCGCAGTCGGGGCACTCGGACGGCATGGACCACAGCGCCACCTTTCCTTCCCCGGCGCGGGAGACGACTTGCACGACCTGCGGGATCACGTCTCCCGCCCGCTGGATGCGGACGCGGTCGCCCGGTTGCGCCTTGAGAGCCTGGACCATTCCCTCGTTGTGGAGCGTGGCGCGGCTCACCGTTACCCCGGAGACGAGCACCGGATCCAACCGGGCCACCGGAGTGAGCTTCCCGGTGCGCCCCACCTGCACGTCGATGGCGAGCAGCGCCGTCTCCGCCTGGCTCGGCGGGAACTTGAAGGCGACCGCCCAGCGGGGGTTCCGCGACCGCTCTCCCAACTCGTCCTGGTCCGCGATCCGGTCCAGCTTGACCACGGCCCCGTCGAGCTCCACGGCGAACCGGTCCCGGTGCTCCATGAGGAGGCGGTGGTAGGCCAGAACGTGATCGGGGCCGCGTCCCACCTCCCACCAGACGGATCGCCGGTCCCCTTCTGCATCGGCGCTTCCGCGCGCCTCCGGCGCCACCCGGAACCCGAACCCGGCGAGGGTCCGGAGGACTCCGGACTGCGTGTCGGGCGCCGCGAGCCCTCCGTCTTCCCAGACCAGAACATCGTAGGCGTAGAGCGCCAGCGGCCGGGCGGCCGCAACGGCCGGGTCGAGCTGCCGCAGGGAGCCGGCGGCCGCGTTCCGGGGGTTCTTGAAGGTCTCCTTTCCGGCCCGATCGAGGCCCTCGTTCATGTCCTCGAATTCCGCCACCGGCAGGACGGCTTCGCCCCGCACCGCGAGCCGCGCCGGCGCCGCTTCCCCGGCAAGCCGGAGGGGAAGCGACCGGATGGTGCGCAGGTTGGCGGTGATGTCCTCTCCGATCTCTCCGTTCCCCCGGGTCGCTCCGCGGACGAACCGGCCTTCCTGATAGACGAGTTCCACCGAGAGCCCGTCGAACTTCGGCTCGAGGCAGTAGTCGAGATCGTCGCGGCCGATCTCCCGCTCCATCCGGTCGGTGAACTCGCGCAGCTCCGCCTCGTCGTGGATGCTCTGGAGCGAGAGCATCGGCGCTTCGTGGCGGACTTCCGCGAACCCCTCGGCCACCGCGCCGCCCACGCGCCGGGTCGGCGAGTCGGGGGTGACCAGTTCCGGGTGGTCCCGCTCGAGTCGCTCCAGTTCCCGGAAGAGCGCGTCGTACTCCTGGTCGTCGATCTCCGGCGCGTCGAGGACGTAGTAGCGGTGGTCGTGATGACGGATCGCGGCCACGAGCGCCCGGTGCCGCCCGGACGGAGACCGCGCGTCGGTCACGGCGCTTCCGACCCGGGAGCGGCCTCCTCGCGCTCCCGCTTCCGCGCCGCCCGATCCTCCGCCCGCCGTTTCACGAAACCGGCGAGGCGGTCGGTGATCGCCCGGGACCAGGGAAGGTCCTTTCCGAGCACCGCCAAACCCGCCAGGATCATCAGCACGCCCTGGAGGATCGGGAGGAAGAGCCCGATGACCCCGAGCGCCAGGAGGAGGAACCCGGAGGCGATCCGGAGCACCCGCCAGGGCCGGAAACGCCGGCGAGCCGGTTCCCCGGGCGCGGAGGCGGCCCCGGGGTCACCCGCGACGGACTCTCCGCGCGAGCCGGCCCCGGGCGGGCGGCGATAATCTGCGCTCGGTCCCGCGGCCATCAGCGTCAAGGTAACACCCGAATCACTACCTCGTGAAGAAGACACCCGGCCTCGCCACGGTCCCGCAGGTGCTTGCCACCTTCGCGGCCACGTTCGTCGCGATCATCCTCATCGGCGTCGTCATCGCGCGGACCGGGTTGCCGTTCGACGTGGCCATTCTCGCGACTCCGGGCGTCACCCTGCTCGTGGCGCTGGGGGCCATCCGCCTGTTCCGCCTGAACCCCTATCGCGCGTTCCGGCTGCGCCCCGCGAAGAACAGCCAGCTCCTCCTCTCGGTCCCGATCGCCCTGTCCCTGTTCGTGGTCAGCGACCAGCTCGCCAACCTGAGCCGCGCGTTCCTCCCGATCGACGAGCAGCTCGTCCAGACCGTCGCGGAGCTGGTGCGCGCCGAGGGACTGTTCTCCTGGCTGATCCGGCTGGCGGGCATCGGCTTCGGAGCGGCGCTGGCCGAGGAACTCCTGTTCCGGGGCGTGATCCTCACCGGGCTCCGGCCCCTCGGCAGGGGGGGCGCCCTCGTCGTTTCGGCGCTGCTCTTCACCGTGATGCACGGTCTGCTGCTGCCCAACTACTTCGTCGCCGGGCTGGTCCTGGGACTGGCCGCGATGGCCACCCGCAGCATCCTGGTCCCGATCTCGATCCATCTCTTCCACAACGTCGCGGCGCTCCTCCTCTTCAACCTGACCGACATCGAGACCCTGGGGGACCCCCTCTGGATTCCGGGCGGGATCCTGGTCCCGGCGGTGGGCATCCTGGCGATCGGGGTCTTCATCTATCTGCGCGACCTCGGGGCCGACACGGCCGACCAGACCGCCGCGCCCGCGCCCGACACCCCGCCGGAGACCTGGCTTCCGACGCCTCCTCCCGGCGCGCTCAGCATCGGGGAGGACCTTCGGGAGGTGCCCGCCGGTTCGCGCCGCCTCGGTTTCGTCTTCCTCGCGCTCGCGATGATCGCGGGGCTCTTCATCGCGGTCGGGCTCTTCGTGTACCTCGGCTACCTCACCAACCCGGGGCCCCAACGCGCCGCCGCCATCCAGCAGCTTCGGCAGATCGCCCACGAATCACTGGCCGAGGAAGCGGCGAGCCGCGAGGCGGAGATCGACGCCGCGTTCGAGACGCTTACCGAACTGAACCGGGAGGGACGGGTCGGATTCCGGCACGTCTGGCGGGCGGCCACCGTGGTCGCCGCCGCCACCACCGACGGAGAGTTCGGCAACGGGGACGTGGAGTCCCTGCTGATGGCGGTCGGGGGGATCCGCCAGGACGCCGAGGAGCGGCGTCCCCGGCGGGAGCCACGTCCCGATGCCCCCGAACCGGCCCGCGCCGGGGAAAGCGGCGAGTAGCCCGGACGGTCGCCGCGGTGCGGCTCGGCTACCGCGGGACCCCGGTGCGCCGGAAACGGCCGACGAACAGGGGAAGCCACATCGCCGCGACCCCGCCCAGCATCATCAGGCCTCCGACAAGCGGCCGCCACGACAGCAGCACGAAGCCCCCGGACAGCAGGTGGACGACGACGCTCATGTAACCGGAAAGCACGAAGACGCGAACCGGGGAATCCGCCGTCCGCATGGCGAAGAGCGGCAGCGTCTCGAGCGCCGCGGTCAGCATCGTGCTCCGGAAGAGCAGCGCCCAGAGGTTCAGCGGCTCGCGGAACACCATGCCGACGATGGCGGAGAAGAGCGAGGCCGCGAAGGCCGACTGGTAGGGGCGCCGACCTTCCAGCCAGCGGATCATGAGCGCCTTCAGCGGGGTGAAGAGCGCCACCAGGCCGAGAGCCAGCAGGAAGTCCGCCGGGTCGGGAATCGTGGTGGACAGCCGCACCGCCGCCAGGATGGTGACGAGCGCCAGTACCCCGAGCAGCGCGTAACGCGGCGGAGGGAGCGAGCTCCGGCTCATGCCGGGACCCCCGCCGGCTGGGCGCCGAGTTCGCGGGCGGCGAGGTCCGCCGGCGTCTCCGCGGGCCGGGCGAGGATCGCGGCCCCGTCCCGGATCACGACCTCGGCGGGCCGGGGGCGCAGATTGACGTTGGAAGCCATCGAGTAGCCGTAAGCGCCGGCGTCGAGCACGGCGAGCAGGTCTCCCGGCACGGGGGGCGGCAGGGCGCGGTCGCGCGCGAACGCGTCGCCGGACTCGCACACGCCGCCCACCACGTCGAAGCTCCGCGCCGGTCCCGGGCGGGGTTCCACCGGCGCCACCCGGTGCCAGGCGCCGTAGAGCGCCGGGCGCAGGAAATCGTTCATGCCCCCATCCACGACGCAGAACTCCCGGGTTCCCGTCCGCTTGGTGTGGAGGACCCGGACCACGAGGGCGCCGGCGGGCCCGAAGAGCGCCCGCCCCGGTTCGAAGACCACCGTGGGGTCGGCCTCCGGACACTCGCCGTCAAGAACCTCCCGGAGCGTCCCCAGGATCCGGGAGGCGTAGAGCGACATCGGAGTCTCTTCCTCTCCGTCCCGCTGCGGGATGCCGAGCCCGCCGCCGACGTCCACGACCCGCACCGGCAGGCCAGCGGCGCGGAGCCGTCCGAACACCCTCGCCAGCCGCTCGGCGCTCCGCGCCAGCGTGCCCAGATCCCGGATCTGGGACCCGACGTGCGCGTGGACCCCAAGAACCTCCACCCCCCGCCAGTCGCGGCTCGCGGAGGCCAGGTCGAGCAGATCCGCCGCTGCCATGCCGAACTTGGCCGCGCGGGTGCCGGTGGCGATCTTCGGATGCGTCGCGGCATCCACCTCGGGATTCAGGCGGAGGAGGGCGCGGGCCCGGCGGCCGCGGCGAAGCGCCACGCGGTTCAGGAGTTCCAGCTCCCCCCGTGACTCGACGGAGACGAACCGCACGTCGAGATCGAGCGCCGTCTCAAGGTCCACCGTGGTCTTCCCGACGCCCGACATCACGATCCGGTCTCCGGCGAACCCGAGTCCATCGGCGACCAGCAGTTCGGCCGCCGACACCGCCTCCACGCCCGCCCCCAGGTCCCGCAGCGGGGTCAGCAGCGCCGGCAAGGCGTTCGCCTTGAGCGCCACCGCGACCAGGTGCCTGCTACCCGCGAGCGCCTCCTGGAGCGCGGCGAAGCGTTCCACGACCGCCCGGGAGCTGTACACGTAGGCCGGGGTCCCGGCGCCCGCTTCGGCGAGCGCCGCATCCAGGCACATGCCTTCGGCGGCGAGACGGCCACCCGGCCCGGAACGGAAAACGGAGTGCAAGGTTCTGCGACGGCCAATCCAGGCGACCGCTCCGGGGGGATTCCCGGCTCGGAAGGCGGCGGAGGCGCCTTCGCCGAGGGCCGCAAGGGGGGTTCCGAATGTATCATCGAGAGCCGTTTCCGACATCCGAAGGACTCCCCGCCATGACCCGACGCTTCCGACCCGTTCCCGCCTCCCTGCTGGTTTTGCTTGCCCTCGGCTGCGGCGGCGGCGCCGAACCGGAGCCGGAGGCGCCGGCCGCCACCGGCGACCTCGGCCTCCCCTTCTCCGAGTACCGGGAGAGCGGCGACCTCGTGTACCTCGCGGGCGCCCTCGGCAACCTTCCGGGCACGCTCGATCTCGTGCCGGGCGGCATCGAGGCCCAGGTCCGCCAGACGATGGACAACCTCGGCGCCACGCTGGAGAGCGCCGGGCTCGACTTCTCACGGGTCGCCGCGGTCAACGTCTATCTCTCCGACGTCCGGCATTTCCAGGCGATGAACGGGGTGTACCGCGAGTACTTTCCGGAGGACCCCCCGACGCGGGCCACCGTCGAAGCCGGCATCGCGATCCCGGGAGCGCTCGTCGAGATCTCGATGGTGGCGGTGAAGGCGGGAGTCGAGCGCGAGGTGATCAACCCCGCGGCGATGAAGAGCCCGGAGCTTCCCTACTCCTGGGGGATCAAGGCGGGCGACACGCTCTTCGTCGCGGGCGCCACCGCCCGGGACCCGGATACCTACCAGCCGGTCGCCGGGGGCGTTCCCGAGCAGATGCAGCGCATCATGGGGAACATCGGGCTCGTCCTTGAAGCGGGGGGAATGGACTACTCGGACGTGGCCAACTGCCGGGTGTTCCTCGATGATCCGCGCACCTTCGGCGAAATGAACGCGGCCTACCGGGAGTTCTTCCCCGAGGATCCCCCCACCCGGGCCACGGTCGAGGCCCGGCTCGCGAACCCCCTGTTCACCGCCGAGGTGCAGTGCGTGGCCTCAAGCGCCGAGCGGAGCGTGCTGGCCCCGGACGGGCCCCGTTCCGGCAGTCCCCTCTCGCCGGGCATCTGGGCCGGCGACCGGCTCTACCTCTCGGGCATGGTGGCGCCGGGTCCGGACCGCAGCGAGGACGCCGGCGACCAGACGCGCGCCGTGCTCGGACGCCTGAGCGCGGCCCTCGAAGCCGGCGGGCTGAGCTTTGGGGACGTGGACGACGCGATGGTCTACCTCGAGGACATGCGGGACTACGCCGCGATGAACGAGGTGTACCGGGAGGTCGTCGGAGCTCCGTTCCCGCCGCGCGCCACGGTGGAGACCCAGATGATGGGGGCCGGCATCAAGGTCGAGATCATGATGACGGCAACCCGGTAGGGGCCGGGCTCGCACGTCGCAACCCCACGAAGGCCGCAACGCCGAGGAGTCTGCGGCGCAGACTCCTAAGCGTCGTCGAAGGAGACCGTCTTCAGCAGCGCGAACACCTCGCGGCCCGCCTCCAGTCCCAGTTCCGACGCGGCGTCCCGGGTGATCCGCGCGACGAGCCGCTGATCCGCGATCCCCACGGCCACTTCGGCGAAGGGGGTCTCCGGCAGGTCGCGGACCTCGGTGACGGTGCCGCGCAGCACGTTCCGGATGCTGATCGCGGTCGGCGCCTCGGTGGCGACCGCGACGTCCCGGGCCCGTACCCGGAGGCGGGCCTCGGTTCCGACCGGACGCCCGGTACCCGGGACCCGGAGGCGTTGCCCGCCGAGGTCGAGCTCCGAGAGACTGAGGGCCGGGAGCTGGGCGCGGACGGTCGCGGTGAGCACGCTGCCCGCCTCGAACCGCGAGAGCAGGTGCCCGGCCGGCAGGTGATCGAGCGCCTGGCCGGCCGGAGCGGCGGCGGTGACGGAGCCGCTCGCGATGGGTGCAATCCGATCCGCGACGTCAACCACCTCTCCGAGGTCGTGGCTGACGTACAGGGTCACCGTACCGGACGCCTCTCCCAGCGCGCGAAGCCAGGGCAGGATCGCCGCGCGGGCCGTGCGGTGGAGACCCGAAAGGGGCTCGTCCAGCAGGAGGACCGCGGGGCGCGCGAGGAGCGCCCGCGCCAGCGAAACCCGTTGTCGTTCGCCACCCGAAAGGCCGCGCGGCATTCGCCCGAGATGCCGGTCGAGTCCCAGACGCTGCACGACGCCGATAAAGGAAACGGAAGGAGCGCCGTCCGGTTCGTCGCTGCGGCGCTCGGCGTAGCGGAGGTTGCCCTCCACGGTGAGGTGATCGAACAGGGCCGGCTCCTGGAAGGCGAACCCGATGCGCCGGCGATACGCCGGGACGAAGACTCCCCGCTGGTCGTCCTGCCAGGTGTCTGGGCCGAGGGCGAGGCGTCCGGAAAGGCGCGTGAGGCCGGAGACCGCGCGGAGGAGTGTCGTCTTGCCGCTGCCGGAGGGACCGAAGATCGCGGTCGTTTCTCCGGCCCGGGCCTCGAAGGCCGCCTCGATCCGCAGTTCTCCGACCGCTCCCCGGAGCCCCACTTCAAGCGTGCCACCCGAGCCGGTCACCGGTCCCGGCCTCCGATTCTCTTCTGCAGGCTGAGAGTCAGCGCCACCACCACGAAGGAGAACGCGAGCAGGCTCCCGGAGAGCACGTGCGCGGTGCCCCACTCCATGAGCTCCACGTGGTCGTAGATCGCGATCGACAGCACCCGGGTGGCGCCCGGGATGTTGCCGCCGATCATCAGGATCACCCCGAACTCCCCGACGGTGTGGGCGAAACCGAGCACCGCCCCGGCGATCAGGCCGGGCCGGGCGAGTGGCACCGCGACGGTCCAGAACGCATCCCAGGGGGAGGCCCGCAGGGTGGCGGCCGCCTCCAGGGGACGGTCGCCCACGGCTTCGAAGGCGCTGCGGATGGGCTGCACCGTGAAGGGCAGCGAATAAATGATCGACCCGATCACGAGGCCCGGGAAGGAGAACGCGAGGGACCGCTCGCCGAACAGCCGGGCGACGAAGCCTCCCGGCCCGTCGGGCCCCAGGGCGATCAACAGGTAGAAACCGAGCACGGTGGGCGGCAGGACGAGGGGAAGCGCGACCAGCGCCGCCACCGCTTCCCTGAAGCGGAAGCGGGTCCTGGCGAGCCACCACGCGATCGGAGTCCCGAGGAGCAGCAGGAACACCGTCGTCACCCCCGCCAGCTCGAGAGTGAGCCGGATGGGCGGCCAGAGGGTCTCGGCGTTCACGGTCCGCCTGATCCGGGGGGCGCCGCGGGCTCGGTGCGGTAGCCGTGCCGGCGGAGGACTTCGCGGGCGGCGACCGATCCGAGGAACTCGAGGAAGCGGGCGGCGGCCGAGTTCTCGCGGCCGGCCTCGAGCAGCACGGCCTGCTGCCGGATGGGAGCGTGGAGGTGCTCGGGAACGAGCCAACGGGACCCCTCCGTGCTCCGGACGACCTGGGAGAGGGCGAGGAAACCGAGCTCCGCGTTGCCGGTGCGGACGAACTGGTGCGCCTGGGACACGTTCGTGCCGATGACCTGGCGACCCCGCACGACGTCTTCCACACCGAGCGCCCGGGACGCCTCGAGCGCCGCCCGGCCGTAGGGGGCGAGCGCCGGATTCGCGAGCGCGATGCGCCGGAGGCCGGGGTCCCGGAGAGCGTCGGGCCCGGTGACCCGCCCCGCTTCCGCGCTGAAGAGCACGAGCCTCCCCACCGCGTAGGTCCGGCGGCTGCCGGGAACGGCGAGTCCGTCGCGCTCGGCGAGCTCCGGACGCGCCTCGTCGGCGGCGAGGAACACCTCGAAGGGGGCGCCCTGGAGGATCTGGGCGTAGAGCTGGCCGGTGGAGCCGAAGCTGAGGAGCGCGCCGTCTCCGGTGGCGTCCTCGAACGCGGCGGCGATCTCGCGAGCGGCCGCGGTGAAGTTGGCGGCCACGGCTACCGTGACGGTATTGGAGCCCGCCAGTGTCCCGGCGAACGCGGCTCCGGCGAGCAGGTGGGCCATCAGGATCGCGGACGGCACGGCGGGTCGCGTCATCGCTTCAGCCTGGCGGCGCAGAGCCCGCGAATCCGGCGGACAATCCCCGGCACCATTCGGGTCAGAAGCCCTTCCCGCCGGGGATTCGGCAGTCGGGCGGCTCCACCACCAGCAGGTAGCGGCCGGGGACCGCCTCGACTTCCGCTTCGCAGCCCGAGAGCCAGCGGACCCGGACCCCGAAGGGGCCGGCTCCGGACCCCAGGCCGAAGAGGACCCGGGAATCGCTGGACGCCAGGTAGCTGCCCGCGGCCCGGGCTTCCCGAACCTGGGTGAGTCCTCCGCCGGTCAGCGCCAATCGGGTTCCAACGCCGTCTCTCGGGCTCCGGCGGCCCACCAGCCGGAATCCGGCCCAGCCGGCGGCGGTGTCGGTGTCGTTGCGGAAGAGCGCCGGGGACCCGTTCATGACGGTCGCGAGCAGATCGGTGTCTCCGTCGTCGTCGTAGTCGGCGAAGGCCGCGCCGCGGTACACCCGGGGAACCTCGAGCGCGGTCGGCGGAACCTCGTCGAAACCGCCGTCCGTCCGGTTCCGGAAGACGAGGCCGCGCTGCGCGTAGTCGCTCTCGGTGATCCCCCCCTCGACCTCCGGATAGACGTGCCCGTTCAGGACCACGAGGTCCAGCCAGCCGTCCCGGTCCAGGTCGCGGAAACCGGTCCCCCACCCGAGATACGGATAGCTCGGCTCCGCCACTCCGGCGGCGAACGACTCGTCAAGGAACCAGCCCCCTCCCACCGCCCGGTAGATGGTGTTGTAGTCCTGCGAGAAGTTCGTGACCACGATGTCCAGGAGTCCGTCGTTGTCGTAATCGCCGAGGTCCACCCCCATCCCCGCCTGCGCGCGGCCGTCCTCGTTGTAGGCGACCCCAGCGGAGAGGCCGACGTCGGAGAAGTCGAATCCGTCGGACCCGGTGTCGTTCCGGTAGAGGTTGTTGGGGGTCTGGTCGTTCGCCACGTAGACGTCGAGGTCGCCGTCGTCGTCGAGATCGCCGAACACGACCCCGAGACCGAAATAGCGCTCGGCGCCGATCGCCAGTCCGCCCACCCGCAGGAAGCGTCCGTCGGGGAGTCCCCGGTAGAGGAGCGCCGGGGCCGGAGCCAGGCCGTTCGGGCCGCACATCACGGGCAGCCCCCGGAAGAAGCAGAACGGTTCGTCTCCCGGCCCCGGCGTATCTTCCACCCGGAAGTCCACGTAGTTGACGACCACGAGGTCGGAGACGCCGTCCCGATCCAGGTCGCCGAACGCGGCGCCGGTACCCCACTGGGGGTCGTCCAGCCCCACCTCCGCGCCGACTTCCTCGAACGTACCGTCGCCCCGGTTCCGGTAGAAGAGGTTCTTCCCGTAGCGCGTCACCAGGAGATCGAGGTCACCGTCGTTTTCGTGATCCACGATGAAGGCGCCCTGCCCCCAGCCGTAGGACTCGAGTCCCGCACGGCCTGTCACCTCCCGGAAACGTCCGCCGCCCTCGTTCCGGAACAGCGCGTTCGAAAGGCTCTGGCTCGCGTCGTAGCCGAGACGGGACCCATTGACCAGGAAGAGGTCCAGATCCGCGTCGCCGTCGTAATCGAAAAACGCCGCGCCGGTGCCCGTCGTCTCGAGGATGAAGTCCTTGCTGCGGACGCCGCCGTACATGTTGATGAAGCGGATCCCCGATGCCTCGGCCACTTCGGTGAACCGGATTTCCGGCTGCGCAGACGCGGCCGCCACCAGCGCGAGGAGGGCGCCGGCCATTGCGGTGACGGCCTTCATCGCGCGGCTCCGGCCCCGATCCCGATGCTCGCGACGCGCCCGGCGCCCTCCTTGAGGACGTGGACCGCGCCGGCCGGCAGGGGTTCGATGGCTTCCTCATTGCCCGACGGCCAGTGGATGCCGATCTCGCCCGTACCCTCGGCCGCGCCGAGGCCGAACCACAGCACCGGATCGTGCTGGGAGAGGTAGCTCGCCCCCGCCCGCCGCTCCTCCTGCTGGGCGACCGGGCCCCCTTCGAGACGGACGCGGGCCCCGATTCCCTCCCGGTTCGCTTCGCTGCCGATCAGCAGGAGGCCCACCGCGTTGCCGGCCTCGGCCCCGCCCCGGTTCTCGAGAAGTTCCGCCGGGCCGCGATTGTTGGCGAGCACGAGGTCAAGGTCCCCGTCGAGGTCGTAGTCGAAGCTGGCGAGTCCCCGGCCCACCCGGGGCCGGGCGAAGTCTCCCTCGCTCGAGCGGCGGCGCCGGAGACGGCCCCGGTCGTTCCCGTACACCTGGCCGGGCTGGGCGAAGGTCAGGTTCGATTGAATCCTGGCGATGTTGTCCAGGATGTGGCCGTTCGCCACCACCAGGTCGAGCCAGCCGTCGTTGTCGAAGTCGGCGAGGTCGCAGCCGAAGGCGAGTTCGGTGAGGCTCTCGCTCCCGAGTCCGAAGGACGCCGTCGCGTCCAGGAAGAGGCCCCCGCCGAGGTTCCGGTAGAGCGTGTTGGTCTCGAAATCGAAATTCGTGACCACAAGGTCCATCAACCCGTCGCGGTCCACGTCGCCGAAATCGTTTCCCATTCCCGCTTCCGGAAGCCCCTCCTCGTTGTAGGCGACGCCGGACGCGAGACCCTCCTCGAAGAAACGGACGCCGTCCGGCCCGGCCGCGGTCCGGAACAGGAAGTTGGGGGTGGTGTCGTTCGCCACATGGACGTCGGGGGCGCCGTCTCCTCCGAGATCGCCGACCACCACGCCGAGGCCCTTCCCGCCCTCCGATCCGGACACCGGGGACGCCCGGAACGTTCCGTCGCCCAGGTTCTCGAAGAACGAATCGGCCGCGCCCGGGTACTCCTGCGGATGGCAATAGGCGAGGAGTTCCCGGACCGGGCTGACGCAGTCGCGGTGCCGCTCGAGCGCGTAGTCGAGGTAGTTCGCCGCATAGACGTCGAGGTCCCCGTCGCGGTCGGGATCGAAGAGCGCCGCACTCGTTGTCCAGCGGGGATCGGTCGCGCCCGCCGCGCCGGACGCCTCCCGGAAGGTGCCGTCGCCGTGGTTCCAGAAGAGCCGCTCCTCCCCGAAGTGCGTGACGAGCAGGTCCGGATCGCCGTCGCCGTCGAGGTCGCCCGCGACCGCGCCCATGCCGTAGCGGAGCCGGTCCGGCGGATCCAGGAGCCCGGCGGCTTCGGTGCGGTCCCGAAAGGTGCCGTCTCCGCGGTTCCGGAAGAGACGGTTCCCGACCGTCGCGCCGCCCCGGTCGCCCGGCAGCGGATGCCCGTTCACGAAGAAGAGGTCGGGCCAGCCGTCGCCGTCGTAGTCGAGCACCGCGACGCCCGCCCCGACGATCTCGATGACGTAGCGCCGGCCGCTCCCGCCGTCCTCGTGGTGGAACCGGATCCCGGCTTCCTCGGTCCGGTCCACGAAGACGAAGTTCTCGCCCGCCGCCGGCGCCGCGGCAAAGAGCGCGGCGAACACGAAGCGGAGGTGCGCCATCAGCGCGGGCGGACCTTCGAGCGGGTGCGGGAAAGCGAGCGCCCGGGATCGTCGCCCGAGGCGGCGGCCTCGGCGAAACGGCGCCGGACGGCCGCCGCCTCCTCGGTGCGTCCGAGCAGCGACAGGGCCGCGGCGAGGTTGTAGAGCGCCTGGCGGTGGCCGGGGTCCGCCGCGAGCGCGGCCTCGAAGGAGCCGACGGCGCGTTCCGGGCGGCCTTCCTCGAGTTCGAGCCTCCCGAGCCCCACGAGCGCGGCCGGCAATCCGGGCGCCTCGGCGAGCGCCGCCCGGTATGCCTCCCGGGCCTCCTGTGGACGCCCCAACTGGGAGAGTGCCCGCCCGAGCGCCACGCGGGCCTCGACGTTCCGGGGATCGAGGATCACGGCCTGCCCGAAGGCTTCCGCCGCTGGCTCCAGCGCCCCGAGGGCCGCCTCAGCCAGCCCCAGGTAGAAGGGGGCCTGCGGATTGCTCGGCGCTATCGCTCGCGCCCGGCGCAGAACGGCGCGCGCGGAAACGCCATCGAGCCTCGTGTAGTGGGTGTATCCGAGCTGGATGAGGATGGGAGCGGCGCGCGGGAAGTGCTTCGCGCCCTCTTCGAGGACCATCACCGCCTCTGCGGCCGCTCCAATCCGCAGGAGCGCCGTCCCGAGCGAGACGGCCAGCGCGGGATTCGGGGCCTCCGCGAGCGTGTCGGCGCGACGGAGCGCCGTGACCGCCTCCTCCGGCTGCCCGTCCTGGAGCAGGGCGACGCCGAGGTAGTAGTGGGACCGCGAGTCCGGAACCGCGTCCACAAGCCGGCGGAACGACTGCACCGCCGCCCGCGCGTTGCCGGCGTCGAGCCAGCGCTGCCCGGTGCGCAGCAGGGTCTCCGCATCCTGCGTTGCCGCAGTGCCCAGAGCCGCCCAGAGCGCGAACGCGGCACCGAGCGAATGCATCACGCGCACGGCCGGTCGGGGGTCGCTGTCCCGGAGCGGCCCCTCAGGATCCCCCCGGAAAGAGCGCCGCGAGGAAAGCGTCATCGAGGCCCGGATGCCGGGTCCAGCGCAGCGTGGACTCGAGTTGGCCGCGGAAAAGCTCGTTCATTCCGGCGGCCTTCCGCAGAACCTCGAGGGCGCGGTCCCGGTTGCCGAGCGAGTAGCTCAGCAGGCCGAGGTTCAGCCAGGTGTCGGAACCATCGGGCCAGAGTTCGGTGGCCCGTTCCGCCGCGGCCAGCGCGCCGGCGCCGTCGCCGGCCTGGTTCCGCTCCCGGCTGCGGGACATCGCAGTGATCGCCAGGTTGATGTTCAGCACCCGTCCGAGTTCCTCGATCGGCCGCGGGTGGTCCTCGACCTGGAGCCTCGCCACCACGTCGTTGTTGATGTTCCGGCCCATCCCCTTGCCGACGACCAGCATCGCCGACGATTGGCGGCCGCGGGCGTCTCCGCCAGCCTCCTGACCCGCCACCATCGCCGCCTGCATCTTCTCCGCGAGGGTGCCCTCGGCGGCTTCGAAGGCGTCACCCATCGCCTCCACGACCTCGGGCCCGGTCAGGATGTTCCCCTGCGCCGAATAGTGCTCACCCACCCGGTGTCCGGCCCAGACGGTGGCGGTCGGCCCGGTGTGGGCCGCGATCCCGCCGTTCCCGTCCACGACCGCGAACTGCCGTCCCTCGAGGCCGGGGAAGGTGTCCTCGGCGAGGAGCCGGTCCTTCACCTCGCCGGCGCTCAGCCCCTGCCGCAGCAGGTCGAGCCCCTGCAGGCCGTAGCCCGCGTTCACGTTGGCCTGCGTCGCGACCACTCCGACTCCGGCCTCTCCCCAGGGGACCACGTGGCCCACCGAGAAGTACTTCGACTGGACCGCGACCCCCATCTCCCCGGTGTCCGGGTCATAGGCGACGATGGAGAAGGTGGCGACCGGCGGGTGGGTGGCCTGGGCCAGCGCCGGCGCCGCGCCCACCGCGAGCATGAGCAGGGCGGTGATGGGGGTTCGTCTCGCGCGCATCGTGTGGTTCCTCCCGCTCGTTACGGCAGGGCCATGGTACGCATCCCCGGCCGCCTCCGGTGAACCGGTCAGTCCCGGACGCCGGGCTCGTGGCGCCCGGGTTCTCCAGGTCCGGAGACGGGTCCGCGGGTCGATTCGGATTCCTCGTCGTTCCGCTTTGTCCACCAGCGGCCGATCAGCAGGCCGGAAACCGCCGTGGTGAAGGCCCACAGAGCTTGCCGCGCACCCTCGTGTTCGTAGGTGTAGAGCGCGAAGAGCAGCAGGCCGACGACGACGAGGACCCACTCCCGCTTCGTGCCGATCCCCAGCATTTCCTTCCACCAGGGCGGATCCGGCTGCGGCGCGTCCGGCGCCCGCACCTCCAGTTCCCGCCGGACCCGCTCCCGCTCCGCCAGCATGCGGGACCGGACGGGGTGGGCGTCGGGTCCCCGAAGGAATCTGGGCAGCATCCGCGGCTCGGTCCGAATCTACCCGAGGTATAGCGCACCGGACAGGCCCCGGCGCGGTCGCCGGGAGTCGGGTGCCAGGCCGCGCAACCGGCTCACCGCGGGGGTTCCGGTCTGGCGCCCTCCTCCCGGCTGAGATCCTCGAACCGCTCGAGCGCCGCTGCGGCTCCTTGCTCGTCCCCCAGCCGGCGCCGCGCGAAGGAGAGCTGGTAGTAGGCATCGGCATAGTCCGGGGCATGGCGGATCGCGGTCTCCAACAGGCGGGCCGCCGCCTCCGCGTCGCCTCGGCGCAGCGCGATCTTGCCGAGGTTGAGCCACGCCTCCGGGAAGTCCTCCCCCTGTTCGAGGGCGCGCCGGAACGCGGCCTCGGCCCGGTCCAACTCCTGCCGGCGCAACGCCGTCAGCCCGAGGAAGTGATGGGCCCGGCGGAGTCCGGGGTCGAGCGCGATGGCGCGTTCGAGGCGCGCCTCGGACGCCTCGAAGTCCTCGCCGCGCCAGTCGAGGTAGCCCAGTTGGAGGAGCGTCTCGGCGTCGTCCGGCGCGAACTCGAGGTGCCGCTCGTAGGCGGCCCGGGCGTCCGCCAGACGCTCCTGGCCGACAAGCGCCGCCCCGAGGTCGGCGAAGATCGCGGGGTCGTCCCGATAACCGAGTTCGAGCGCGCGTTCGAGGCCCGCCTGGGCTTCCGGCCAGCGTTCGACGCGCAACAGCAGCCGGCCCAGGAACCGGTGCATCCCCGGATCCCGCGGCGCGAGTTCGACCGCCCGCCCGGCGGCCTCCACCGCTTCGGGGAGGCGTTCCGCCTGGTCGAGCACGGCGGCGGCGAGATAGGGGGCCTCGTACCGGGAGGGTTCCATCTCGGCGGCGCTCTCGAGGTGTTCGAGCGCCTCTTCCACTTCCCCGAGCTGTCCGAGCGCCTGCCCGAGCGCCAGCCGGCTGTCCACGAACTGCGGCGCCCGCGCCACCGCCCCCTCGAGCGGCGGCACCGCGAGCTCGGGTTCCCCGGCGAGGAGCCACATCGCCCCGACCTGGTGGAACGCCGGCACGTCCCACGGACGGCCCACCAGGAACTCGTTCAGAAGTCGAGCCGCTTCGTCGCGTTCTCCGGCAGCGATCAGAGCGGCCGCCTCCTCGAACACCGGCTCCGGCGCCGGCTCCTCCTGCCCGGCCAACACCACTGCCGAGAATGCCCCGACGGCGGCCGCGAGCCAAAGGGTTCGGAGGGCGACCGTTCGCATGAGACACAATCGGCGCCGACCGGATGCCTGAGCGAACTCGGCGGCGCCGCCGCCCGGATTATGCCGCCCGCGGCGTCTTCGTGGCGCTGCTACTGGGGGCCGGCTGCGGCGAGCGGCCGGACGAGGAACCGCGTCCCGCGGACCCCGAACGCCTCACGGAGACCACGGCAGGTGCGCTTCCGACCGGAGCGGAGATCGTGCCGGTGGGCGGCGACATCCAGCGCCCGGAGAGGATCCGGTTCGAACCTCCCGCCTACCCCGAGTCGGCACGCCAGCGGGGCGAAGAAGCGCTCGTCATCCTGGAGTTGACCGTGGACCGGGACGGCAGGGTGGCGGAGGCCCGCCCGCTCCGGGGACCCGAGGATCTCGGGACCGCGGCGGCGGAGGCCGCGCGGCGCTGGGAGTACGAGCCGACGCTCGTGGACGGCGAACCCGCTGCGGTGCGGTTCGCGGACACCGTCCGTTTCGTGCTCCGGCCGGCCGGCGGCCACGGAATGCGCCTGCCGCCCGGTGCGTCCGCGGCGGGGCCCCGCGTCGACGCTTTCCCGGACTGGGAAGTCTCCGGACACGCCTTCACGGCGTGTCCCTGCGATACCCCCTGCCCCTGCCGCTCGAACGCTCCTCCCTCGCACCCTCCCTGTCACGCCACCACGGCCACCGAGATCACCGCGGGCCACTACGGCGGGCTCGACCTCGCCGGCTCGCGGTTCGTCACGCTCGGTCCGGAGACTTGGGTCGCGCTCTACTTCGACGACGCGATGGGCGAGCCGCGGCGGCGGGCCATCCTCGGCATCTTTCGCAGTCTCGCGCCGGGAGCGCCGCAGCGCTACCGGGCGATCCGCCGGGTGCCGCTTTCCATCAGCGAGTCCCGGAGTCCGGGGGAGATCCTCCGCCGCGCCCTCATCCCCGGCATCCTGGAGATGGAGACGACCCTGCCGCTCGAAGACGGCCGGCTCGCCGGCCGGATTCCGGGGATGGATGTCTGGTCGAACGAGATCGCCTACGGCCGGACGGGCGTCTACCGTTTCAACGACCCGGAGATTCCGGCCGCCTGGGACCACAGCGGCCGCCAGTCGAACGCCAAGGAGTTCACCCTGGATCTGGGGATGTACCGGGAGGGCCGGATGCTCATCCAGCACGCCGACGGCTCGGGGGACTGGAACGCCGCCCAGGAGGCCCTTTTTTCCTGCGCCCGGACGCGCTCCCCCTGAACCGGTTTCGCGGGCGCCGGCGGCCGCTCCCGACTCTCCGCTGACCACTTCCGGCGGTCCCGGTGAACGCGGCACCACTCTTGCCTGAAGGTACGTGCGGTATGTGGTATAACGGCTTTTCGGTGTGGAAGGCCGATGGAGGCTACGGAGCCGCAATACGTTCAGAAACGGGGGGTTCCCCGCGCTCGCGCCAGTCGGGAGCCTCCCGCCCGTGGCCCCGTCTCCCGTTCTCCGAATCCATCCGTTTGGAGACGCCGCGTTTTCGTGTGAGCCGGACAGTCCGTCCCTCGCTCCACTCCCGAATCCCGCGTCCTCGATCCACTAGGAGGGTCTCATGAGGAAGTCCTTGTCGCGAAGCCTCGGCTTCGCCTTTCTCGCCGTCGGGCTTACGGCGGCCGTGGCTGCCGGCCAGACGCAGTCCGGAACCGTCGAGGGCAACATCGTCGACGGCACCGGTCAGGTCTTGCCCGGCGTTTCGGTGACCCTGACCGGGGAAGGCGGCACCGATGTCGCGGTCAGCTCCGGCACCGGCAGCTATCGCTTCTTCGCGGTCTCGCCGGGCATCTACACGCTGCGCTTCGAGCTCGGCGGCTTCCAGACCCGCATCTACGAGGAAGTCCGCGTGGACATCGCCCGCACGACCGCGCTCGACGTGTCGCTCGACCTCTCCACCATCGAGGAGACGGTGACTGTGGTGGGCGAGTCGCCGCTGCTCGACACGAAGAGCACGGTCATCGGCGCCACCTTCGACGAGAGCCTGCTCGAGGAAGTGCCGAGCGCCCGCGACGTCTGGTCCCTGGTCGAACACCAGGCGCCCGGCGTCACCACCAACCGGCTCGACGTGGGCGGCAGCGAGACCGGACTCCAGGCGGTCTTCTCCTCGCGCGGCACCTCCTGGGGCCAGAACAGCTACTACCTGAACGGCGTCAACGTGAGCTGTCCGGCGGCGCTGGGAGCGAGCGGCTACTACTACGACTACGACAGCTTCGAGGAGATCCAGGTCGAGACGGGGTCCCATCCGGCCTCGGTGAACGCGCCCGGGGTGTACCTCAACATGGTGACCAAGACCGGCGGCAACGAGTTCACCGGCGCGGTCGGCGCCTTCTACCAGAACGACTCCACCCAGTTCGACAACTTCACGAGCGAACTGGAGTCCTCGGGCGGCAGCCGGTCGGAGTTCGACTACCTGAGCGACTTCAACACCCAGATCGGGGGCCCGGTGGTCCGTGACCGCTCCACCTTCTACTTCTCGGCCCGGGACCAGCGGGTGCACCGGTACGTCTCCGGCGTCACGACCGTCACCGAGGACACCGATATGCAGCAGTTCGTCCTCAAGAGCGACACCGACATGAACCAGAGCAACAAGCTCAGCCTCGAGTGGCACGAGATGACCTACTGGAAGCCGCGGCGGGGCCTCGCCGAGAACCGTCCCCCGGAAGCCACCTGGATCGAGGACGACACCTTCCGGATCGTCCAGGCGATCTGGACCTCGACGCTCAGCGAGAACGCCCTGCTCGAGACCCGGTTCTCCCACCTGAACGTCTTCTTCCCGACCTACCACTCCGAGGAAGCGCAGGCCGCCGGACTGCAGGCCGGCCAGGACGTGGGTCTCGGCGTGTTCCTGAACGCGCGCGACTTCAACGTGGAGCGGAAGCGGAAGCGCTACACCTACAAGAGCGATCTCACCTACTTCGCGGAGGACATCGCGAGCGCCGACCACGAGGTCAAGGTCGGCTTCGAGTTCTCGCACAACCCGATCCGGAACGAGACCACTTCGATCGACGATGTCTTCATCCGTTTCAACAACGGCGTGTCGGACCAGGTGTGGCTGCGGAACACTCCCCGCCACGACGGGCAGACGCTCGACCAGACGTCGGCCTACATTGACGACATCATCACCGCCGGACGCCTCACGCTGAAACTGGGGCTGCGCTGGGACCGCTACCACGGCTGGCTGCCCGAGCAGAACAGCCCCGACGGGAGATGGTGTACAGCGGCGGCAGGCTGCCCGCGCGACTTCGCGGCGCGAACGGGCGTCCTCGATCTCTCCAGCTTCGCACCCCGCCTCGGCATCGTGGTAGGCCTCGAGGAAGGCGGCCAGAGCGCTTTCAAGGCGAGTTGGGGCCGCTACTACCATCAGTTCTCCACCGGATTCGCCAACTTCGTGAACCAGAACGGCAACCTTACGAACAGTTGGACCTGGAACGATCTGAACGGCGACCGGCAGTTCCAGGACGGCGAGCAGGGAACGCTCCTCTCGGACCAGTTCGGCGCCGCGGCCGCGGTGAACACGATCTCCCCCGACCTGAAACACGAGTACACCGACGAGCTCACCGCGAGTGTCGAGCGCGAGTTCGAAGGGGACATCTGGCTGTCGGCCACCTACAGCCGGCGCAACAGCCGCGACAAGTCGGACGTGATCGACGTCGGCCGGCCGGACTCGGCGTACGACCAGATGCAGGTCCAGGACCCGGGGCCGGACGGCATGGCCGGCACCGGCGACGACGGCGGCATGCTCACGGTGTACAACCTCCGGGAGCTGACCCCGAGCCAGCGGCAGATCGCCACCGTGGACAAGTTCCACCAGGACTACCAGGGTGTGGAACTCATCGCCCAGAAGCGCTTCTCGGACAACTGGCAGGCGCTCGTGTCCTACACCTGGAACGACACCGACACCTGGACCCGCGGCGGCCAGTGGGAGAACACGAACCCCGGCATCTTCGGGAACCCCAACTCCCAGGTAAATGCCCAGGGCAAGTCGTTCTACGACCGGACCAACCAGTTGAAGGCCGTCGGCACCTGGCACGGCCCCGCCGGCTTCCGGGCCTCGGGGGTGATGCGCTACCAGACCGGCGCCCCGGTGGGGCGGACCATCTGGGTGGGCGGCCTGACCCAGGGCGGCGCCTCCATCCTGGCGGTGCCGGTCGGGACGGAACGGCTCGACAACGTCACGACCTTCGACATCGCGTTCTTCCGTGATTTCCATGTCGGCCGTTACCGCATCTCGCCGGAGATCAACCTCTTCAACATCACGAACCAGAACACGGTGACCGCGATCAACACGTCCAGTGGGGGCAACTACGGACGAGTATCGAACTACCTCTCACCGCGGATCGCCCGCTTCGCGCTCCGCGTCCACTTCTGAGCGGAGCCGTCCGCTGAGAACGCTGGCTGCCGGTCCCTCCGGGGACCGGCAGCCGCCGGCGCTTCCGACGCCGTGAACCGGCGCCGAGTTCTTGGGGCGCTTGCAGCCTCGGCCGCCGCGTACCCGTTTCGGGTCAGCGGCAGCCAGGGCGGCGCCCTCCCCTGGAGCGATCTGGAGCCGCTGCCGGCCGGCACCCGCGCCCGCTACACCGACCTCACCCGCATCACCGGAGAGGTCGTGCCGAACGGGGAGTTCTTCGTCCTCCACCACGGCGAGGTCCCGGACCTCGGAGCGCCGCCCTTCCGGCTGGCGATCGGCCCCCGGGGCGCTCCCCCGGTCCGGACACTTGGACTCGATGAGCTGGCCGGGCTCCCGCGACGGGAATCGGTGGCGGCCTTCGAGTGCTGCGGGAACGGCGGCGTGGGGATGCACGGCCTCGTGGGCGCCGCCCGCTGGGGAGGCGTACCGCTCGCCCCCGTCATCGAAGATCTGGTCGGGCCCAGGGCGCGGGAGGTGGTCTTCTTCGGCGCCGACCACGCGGAGGAACGCCTCCGCGGCAACCGCTACCCGAGCCGGTTCGCGCGGAGCCTGCCGGTCGCGGACGCGCTCGCGCCGGAGGTGCTGCTGGCGGACACCATGAACGGGGAGCCGCTCCCCCGGGAGCACGGCGGACCGCTGCGGCTCATCGTCCCCGGGTTCTACGGGGTCTCCCAAGTGAAGTGGGTGGAGCGGATCGAGGTCTGGACTTCCCGGTTCGCCGGCTGGTTCCAGGCCAAGGACTACGTCACGGTGCGCGGAACCGAAACGCCGTCGGGAATCCTCCACACCGCGAGCGCCATCGGCCCGATGCGGCTCAAGTCGATCGTGACCCGAATCGAGGGAGCGGCGGGTGGGGATCTCTCGATCCACGGGCTCGCCTGGAACGACGGCGCCTCCGAGATCGCGGAGGTCGGGGTCAGCCTGGACGGCAACCCATTCGAGCCAGCCGAACTCCTTCCAGCCGGGCACCGCTTCGGGTTCCGCCGCTTTCGGCTCGACTGGCGGTCGCCCGCGCCGGGGGAGCACCGGCTCGTTTCCCGGGCGCGCGACGCCGGCGGGGTGCAACCGACCGAGGACGAGGCGTCGCGTTACAAGGCGACTCCCTGGGAAAACAACGGCCAGGTGGTGCGGCGCATCCGCATCTGACCGGAATTACGCGTTTCGCTCCGCTGCCGCGGAGCGATGCCGGCCGGAGGCCGGCGCTCCGAATCAACGTGCCCCGGGCGCGGCGATGCCGAAATCCCGCAGGGTGCTCTCCATGGTCGGCTTCTTCAGGCGGATGCGTTCGTCGTTCAGCAGGTAGGAGAAGAGATAGCCCCCGCCGAGCATCAGGATGCCGATCAGGAAGCAGTACATGACCGCGCGGTCGGGGTAGGTGTCCTTCAGGTAGCCGACGTACATCGGGCCGGCGATCCCCGCCGCCGCCCAGGCCGTGAGGACGGCGCCGTAGACGGCCGACATTCTCCGCGCGCCGAACGTGTCCAGGATGAAGGGAGGCATGGTGGCGAAACCGCCGCCGAAGCAGAGCAGCACGTAGCAGACGAGCACCGAGAACACCCACGGGTTCGTCTCGGTCATGAGGATGCCGAAGACGATCATCTGCGTGGACAGCAGGATCCGGAAGACGGCCACGCGGCCGATCCGGTCCGAGAGCAGCCCCCAGAACAGGCGGCCGACGCCGTTGAAAACGGAACTCACCGCGATCAGGGTGGCCCCGTACTCCGCCAGCACGATCGGCTCCAGCGAGGGATTGGCGAGCCCCCAGACCTCCTGCAGCAGCTCGGACTGGAAGCTGACGATCGAGATGCCCGCCGCGATGTTGAAGAAGAAGACGGTCCAGAGCAGCGCGAACTGACCCGTCTTCAGATAGGCGCCGACCGATTCGGGCTCGTCGGGCGCCGCCGGGGGTCCTCCCGCCGAAGCCGCGGCGGCGGAGTCCGCGGGCGGCGGATTGCTCATCAGGAGGCTGGCGGGGAACAGGATGACGGCGAAGATGGCGCCCAGCCCGAAGAACACGACCGGCAGGTCACCCGCGGCCTGCACCACCAGCAGCGGGGCGATCCCCTTGCTCAGCAGGAGGGCGCCCACCCCGAAACCCATCACCACGATCCCGGTGGCGAGTCCCTTCTTGTCGGGAAACCACTTCGCGACGGTGGCGACCGGGGTTACGTACCCCATGCCGATCCCGATTCCACCGACCACGCCGTAACCAAGGCAGAACAGCGGCACGCTGTCCATCTGGAGCGCAAAGCCGGCGATGAGGTAGCCGCCGCAGAACAGCGCGCTGCCGGCGAGCGCCAGTTTCCGCGGCCCCACCCGCGGGAGCACCTGGCCCGCCCAGGCCGCCGAGACGCCCAGCGAGAAGATGGCGACACTGAACGCCCAGGCGGTCTCCGTGAACGTCCACCCCGATTGCCGGACCAGCAGGGTCTGGAAGAAGCTCCACGCGTACACCGTCCCGAAGCAGAGCTGCAGCACCGTGCAGACGGTGACCGCCAGCAGACGAGAAAGATTCGGCCGCAACTGCATCGCGGGCTTCGCTCAGCCGGACGGCTCGGCAGCCGTCACGCCGCCGAGCGGGCCTCTCCCTGGTCGGGAAGCGCCCCGGGTCCCGAAGGGGGACGGGTCTCGGACATGTAGAGGATCAGCCGCGCCAGTTGCCCGACCTCGTCGTCGCGCTCGAGCAACGTTTCGTTCGGAACCGCGTGCGCCCGCTCTTCCGGGGAACGCCGCGCCGTCTCCACCGCGTAGGAAAGGAGTTCGGCGAGCGGCCGGGCGACCAGGTTGACCAGCCAGATGGACGCAAGCACCCCGAGCACCAGCAGGATGGAGATCAGGTACACCTGCTGGCCGATGGCCCGCTGGATCTTCAGCGCGACCAGGTCCAGGTCCATCCCGAGATGGACCGTGCCCGCCACTCCGGCCAGGATGGGACTGCTGACCTCGAGGAAATCTCCCATCCCCGGCAGGCTGCGTTCCACGGGCTCGGTCCGGAAGGGGTCGCCCTCCAGGATCACCTCGGGAATCCCGGGCACGAACGTGTGCGCCAGGAACTCGCCCGTTTCGTCGGTGATGTAGATGTAGCGGATCCCCTGCACTTCGAGGAACTGGTCGATCAGCGACTGCAGGGTCGCGAGGTTCCGGTTCAGCAGGATGTCGACGCTCGCGTCGGCGATGGTCTTCGCGATGCTCTGGGAGTTGGCGGCGTACTCGGCCGAGAGTTCCGTATCCACCGTCCGGATGCAGAGCAGGGACGTCGAGAGGACGATGAGTCCGAACAGCGCAAAGATGCCGAACCGCATCCGTTGGAACAGCTTGTGAACTTTCATGTCAGGCGGGGAGAGCGTTCCAGTCGGTCAAAGGAACGAAACGGCCGTCCTCCACGACGGTGTAGTAGACCCGCTGGAGCCCCTGGCGCCGCTCCGGCCCGAAGGACACCTGCTCGCCGATGCCGAGGTCGAAGTCGCGGATCGAGAACACCGCGTCCTCCAGCCCGGCCCGGAGGGGCTCTCCGTCGAAGCGGCGGAAGATCTCGCACATCAGCTTCGCGTTCACGAAACCCTCCAGGCTGACGAAGCTCTGGGGGAGCGGGTTGTAGGGTTCATCGAGGAACTCCGGCGGGATCTCCGGATCGTGGCGCGCCATGAGCTCGCGGTACTCCCGAACCGCCGGCACGGACTCGTCCTCGTAGCTGGGCACTACCTGCGAGTTGACGAGCCACCGGGTATAGGCCTCCGGGTCGTCGCGCCCTTCGCTCAGCAGGTTCACCAGGTTCTCGCTGCCGACAAAGGAGAGGTTCGCAATGGGCACCCGGAGCCCCAGGTCGATGGCGTCGCGCGCAAACGCGGCGCAGGCCGCGTACGCGCCCACGCAGATCACCGCGTCGGGCGCCGCTCGCTGGAGGATCTCGACCTGGGCGCGCATCGTGCCGGTGAACCGGGCGCCCCGCTGATAGGTCGCCTCGCCGGCGATCGTCTCCCCGTGGTTCTCGAGCGCGGCCCGGACTCCGGCCCAGCCGCTGCGGCCGTAGGCATCCGCCTGGTAGAAGACCGCGATACGCCGCCGTCCGGTGGCGAGAAAGTTCTCGACGAGGCCGGCCGTTTCCTGGCGGTAGGAAGCGCGCAGGTTGAACGCGAAGTCGCCGTAAGGAGGCTCGCGCTGCGGCTGGGCCCCGGTAAAGGGAAAGAACATGTAGATCTGCTCTTCCTGGAACTTCTTCAGCATCGGGAGAACGCGGGTCACGGTGGGCGTCCCGACGTAGCCGAACAGCAGGAACACGTCGTCCTCGAGCATCAGTTTCAGCGTGTTCTGGACACAGGGATCGGGCTGGTAGCCGTCGTCGTACAACCTGAGCGTGATCCGGCGGCCGTTGATCCCGCCGGATTCGTTCACCTCGCGGAAATACGCCATCGCACCCCGGTAGAGCTCGTTGCCCAGTCCCCGCGAGGGACCGGTGAACGCGGCCGAAGTCCCGAGCACGATGTCACCGCCGGCCGCGCCCGGGGCGGGGGCCTGGCGGCCCGGAGCCGGGGCGGTGGCGGCGCCCGACGAGACACCCCCCGGGCCCTCCGCGAAGGCCGCACCCGCCCATCGGGCCCACGGAGCCAGGAGAGCGGCCGCGCAACTGGAGTGCACCAGGCTTCTCCGGCTCCAGAGTTGTTCCCCACCTGTCCCCCGGCCCGTAGCCGACCTCGAATGCGTGGCGGTGTCCATTCGGTCCCCCTTCGCGCCCTCTCGACAGCGCTTCGCTCTGTTGACCTCGTGGCAGCGCGGGCCGCTGCCCATTCTCGATAATACCGTGTCACCCAAGCCACAACCGGAAGGAGCGCCGTCGTGGCGCGATCCGGACCGCGCGTCGCAACCCTCGGTGTCGGCAGAGCGGAGACGGTTGGACCGCACGCGCCGGACGAGCCACGAATGACACAATGGACGCGCCGGAGGGAGCACCCCCATGCGCGACCACGACCTGAGTCCAAACCGCCGCCGGTTCCTGCGTTACCTGGCAGGAAGTCCGTTGCTGCTTGGCTCCGGATGCTGGGAACCCCGCGCCTCGGCCCAGGCCCGAAAGCCGGGCGCTGACCGGGAGAGCGCGGAACTCTTCGGCTACAACCGCTTCCCCCGGACGCCGATCGGCTCACCCGAGGAGGCGGCGGACATCTTCGACTTCCGGGTGCTGGCGGAGCGCAACCTGCCGCCGGCCCACTACGGCTACATGGCCACCGGGGTGGACGGAGAGGGCACCCTGGCCGCGAACCGCCGGGCCCTCGATCGCGTCGGGATTCGCGCGCGCCGGCTGGTGGACGTTTCGGATCCCGACATGTCGGTGGAGATCTTCGGCCGGCGGTGGACCTCCCCCATCTGCATCGCTCCCTGCGGGAGTCAGAAGGCGTTTCATCCCGAAGGCGAGGTTGCCGTGGCCCGGGCCGCGCGGACCATGGACCACCTCCAACTCCTTTCCACGGTGACGACGTCCCCCGTGGAGGAGGTCAACGAGGCGCGGGGCGAGCCGGTCTGGTACCAGTTGTATCCGACCACCAACTTCGAGGTCACGAAACGCCTCGTCGCGCGGGCGGAGGCCGCTGGTTGCCCGGCAGTGGCGCTGACCGTGGACCTCCCCACCGGAAGCAACCGGATCAGCACGCCGCTCACTGCCCGCCTCGATGATCGGGAATGCGAGATCTGCCACGTTCCCGGCCTCGCCGGCTACGTCTCCAGGAAAAGCATGTTCGACGGGGTCGAGGTGGAGAACATCACCGGGCGCAGCCGTTTCGCCGGCCTCAACAACCCCGCCCTCACCTGGGACGTCGTGAAGCGGCTCAGGGACATCACCTCCATGAAGGTCCTCCTGAAGGGCATCGTCACTGCCGAGGACGCCGAACTCTGCCTCGAACACGGCGTGGACGGGGTCGTGGTCTCGAACCACGGAGGACGCGCCGAGGAGAGCGGGATCGCTACCATCGACAGTCTGCCCGAGGTGGTGGCCACGATCGGCGGCCGCATTCCGATCATCATGGACAGCGGGATCCGGCGTGGCGTGGACATCTTCAAGGCGCTCGCGCTGGGGGCCGACGCAGTCCTGATCGGCCGCGCCTATCTCTGGGGGCTCGCGGCCTTCGGGGAAGCGGGCGTGGAAATGGTCCTGCGGATTCTGCGCGACGAACTGCGCGTCGCGATGCAGCTCGCCGGGACGCCGAGTCTTGCGGACATCGGCCCGCGATCGGTGCTCCGCCGCTGATCTTTCGGATTCTGGTTGCCGGCGTCCTGTCGGGCGCAATCGGCCCCGGGGCGCCGGCCGGCGCGCAGCCGCGCTTCTCCGACGTGACCTCCGCTTCCGGCGTCGAGTTCGCCCACCGCACCGGCAGGGACGATTCCGGGAGGCCGGCCTATTTCATGCCGGAGATCATGGGGTCGGGAGTCGCGCTCTTCGATCGCGACGGAGACGGCGATCTGGACCTCTATCTCGTCCAGGGCGAAGGCACGGATCGGTTGTTCGAGAACCGCGGACCGGGCATCCGGTTCGTCGAGATGGCCGGCGTTCCGGGCGCCGCCGCCTACGGCATGGGCGTCGCGGCCGGGGACGCCGACGGCGACGGCGACCTCGACCTGTTCCGCACCGGATACGGACCCGACGCCCTGCTCCTGAACTCCGGGGATTCGGGTCTGATCGCATCGGAGAGCGCCGGGTGGGACGATTCCTGGTCCGCCTCGGCGGCCTTTTGCGATTACGACGCCGACGGCCGCCTGGACCTCTTCGTGACCCGCTACATGGACTACGACCCGGACTTTTCGTGCTTCGCGGCGACCGGGGAGCAGGACTACTGCAACCCGACCGACGTGCCCGGGCTGCCCGATCTCCTCTACCGGAACACCGGGGACGGGAGGTTCGCCGAGGTGGGGCGGGAGGCCGGTATCGCCGCG
>VXWI01000064.1 GCA_009835985.1 Acidobacteriota bacterium
GACGTGCGCGGCGCGCCAGTTCTCCCGGTGGGGGGGCGCCGCGCGTGCCGGTCTGAAGGCCGCTACCGCGAGAACCGGCCGGCGGCCCCGGCCCTACTGCTGGGCGTCCGTCGTGGTTTCCTCCGGCAGTTCGCCAAGCTTCACCGCCCAGAGCCCGGAGTTCCGGTCCGAGAAGTAGATGATCCCCTTGTGGGGCTGGGCGCCCCACACCTGTGGCGCGTTCGGCAGGAACCCCTCCGGATCGAGCGGGAGGAAGCGGGCGATCTCCCGGCCCTGCCGGTATAGATTCCCCAGCAGCTCGCCCGAGACGTCCACGACGCGCAGACCGCCGTTGTAGAACGCCACGTACATCACGTCGTCCTCGATCCAGATGTTGTGGCTGCCGGCCTCGGGGACCTCGTAGCGGCCGACCAGCCGGGGCGGCGCCTCGAAGTTCTCGTCCCACTCCAGGATGTGGACCCAGCCGCGCCACCGCGTGGGCTCGTCGTCATAGCCCGGCGTGCCCGTGCCGATCTCGGCGAGCGGGCTGTAGCGGCCGGTGCGGGCCGCCTCGTCCCCGGCGAAGATATAGAACTTGCCGGTGGAGACGCTGCGGTAGGGATAGACGGCGTGGTTCCAGCCCGTGGGGAACGGGAACTGTCCGATCAGTTGCGGGTCCTGGGGGGTGCCCCCCTTCCCGGCCCCGCCGACGTCGATGACCGCCACCCCGTCGCTCCAGTTGGCGGAGTAGGCGATCCCCTCCACCACCCACACGTCGTGGATCGAACGCGCCGGGTTGTCGAGCGCGAATCTGCCCACCCGGTGGGGGACCGACGGGTCCTCGATGTTGATGATGTCGAAGCGCCGGCCGCCCGAGAGGGCATAGACGTGCCCCGCGTGGATGAAGGTGTTGTGGACGCCGCCGGTGAGCTGGTCGTCGTACTCGGCGAGCTTTTGCACTCCCGTCGAGGGATCGGAGACGTCGAGGATCACCAGTCCGTTCCGCCGGTTGGAGGCGCCCTCGCGGGAGATCACCGCCGTTGCGCCGTCCTCGGAGATCTTGACGTCGTTCACGGTCCGGGCGTCTACCCGCACCACGTCCACGATGTCGAGGTTCTCGGGATCGGTCACGTCCCAGATGTAGGCGTGGCCGGCGGCGCTGTGGGTGCCGGTCATCGCGTAGTCGCGCCCGTTCGGCGCCTCCCAGACCCAAAGATCCGAGGTCGCCCGGTCCTTGACCCGGCCGTGGCCGACCAGCTCGATGGGCCGGCGGACGCCGCGCTCGGCGATGCGGATCACGGTGGAGGCCGAGACGGACCCGGTCCGGGCCACGACCGTATAGACACCGGGCAGCTCCGCCACGAACCGGCCGTCCTGGGTGATGAGCCCCGAGGAGGGGCCGCCCATTCCCATCGCGTCCGTCATCGCCGAAACGCTGAATCCGACCGGGACGTCCTCGAGCGTCGCCCCGGCCGCGTCGGTCATCGTCACCTCCAGGTGCGTCACGTCGCCCGTTCGGGCGGTGCTCCGGTCCGGCGTCAACTCCATCTTTGCGACCGGGTTCGGAACCACCTCGACCGCCATCTCGGCGCTGGCGGCTCCTGCGGTCGCCGTGACCGTCACCGCTCCGGGCGCGCCGAGCGCGAGCACGCCGCGGGTGCGGGTGCGCTCGATGGTCGGCGGCCGGGCGATCGGCATGGCAACGGCGTCGTCCGAAGACGCCCAGGTGACCTCGAGGCCCTCCACCAGCGCCCCGGTGTCATCGAGGGGCTCGGCGCGGACGGTGACCTCGGTGCCGGCGTAGAGCGGACCCTCGGCGGTGACGTTCAGTGAAGCCACCGGACGAGGCAGGATGGTGAGCGGGATCCGCTGCTGGAGGTAGCCCTCGGCCTCCGAGTTCCGGGCCGACGGATCCGGGCCGGAGCCCACCACCCGCACCATCACCGCGAACTCGCCGGGCCGCCGGGTCGAGACCTCGCCCTCCCGGGACACCTTGAAGATGTTGAAGCCCCAGGTGCGCTTGTCGAGGTTCCAGTACTGGCCGTAGAGAGGGAGATACAGGAACTCGACCTCGACCTCGTTCCCGTCCTCGTCCAGCGCCGTGGCCTCGATCTGCGCCGTCTCGCCGGCGGTCAGCGTGATCTCCTCGGGCGAGACGGTCAGCGAGGCGGGACTCGGCCCTTCTTCGCCCTGCGCCAGCGCGCCTGCCGGGATGAGGAGGAGAGCGGCCAGAGCAGCCGCCTGATTTCGGAAGTTCGGGAAACGCATCACCATGCCACTCCGTAGTCGTCGCCGTGCTGGCTCGAGCCGCCCCAGAAGCTGCCGTGCTCGCGGTCGAACCAGATGGCGTTGATGGGCCCCGAGGTGCGCGGCGAAAAGCGCAGCGAATACCCCATTCCGGTCAATTCGTTGCGGATCCACTCGGGGACCTTGTCGTTCAGCAGCATGGAGCCCGGCTCCGACTCGTGGGCGCCGAAGGAACTCCGGAGCTGGTAGCTGTTGAAGTTGGCGGCCTCGGCGGCCTCCTGGACGTTCATACCGAACTCGACGACGTTCAGGAAGAACTGCAGCAGGTTCTGGTCCTGGCCGTCGCCGCCCTGGACGGCGAAGGAGAGGAAAGGCTCCCCGTCCTTGAGCGCGAGGCTCGGCGTCAAGGTGGCCCGGGGACGTTTGCCCGGCTCGAGCACGTTGTAGGGGTTCATCGCCGGATCGAGTACGAAACTCTGCATCCGCTGACTGAGGCCGATCCCGGTCTCACCGGCGAGCACCGCCGGCAGCCAGCCGCCGCTCGGCGTCACGGAAACCACCCACCCGGAGGCGTCCGCAGCCTGGATCGAGGTGGTGCCTGCCAGGAAGCCGTCGAGGAACTGCTCGCGCTCCTCCTCGGTGGTGGGGGTGCCGGAGGTTCCGGAGAACCGGTCCAGGTACTCGCGGAACGGGTTGTCACCTCCCTGGAATGGATACGGGTCGCCGGGACCGATGTCGGGATCGTTCCGGTCCTCCCGGATCAGGGTCGCGCGCTGGCGCGCGTAGTCCTTGGAGAGCAGGCCGCGGATGGGCTCTTCCGGCGGGAAGTAGGGATCGCCGTAGTAGAAATCGCGGTCGGCGAACGACAGGCTGATCGCCTGGTACAGGGTGTGGATGTAGCGGGAGCTGTTGTAGCCCATCCCCTTCAGGTCGAAGGGCTCCAGGATGTTCAGCGCCTGGAGCAGCACCGGCCCCTGGACCCAGTGGGTCAGCTTGTAGACCTCGATTCCCTTGTAGTTCGTGGAGACCGGCTCCTCGATGTGGACCTTCCAGTTGGCGAGGTCCTCGGTGGTGATGAGGCCGCCCTGCTCCTGGGTCCCACGGGCGAGTTCCTCGGCGATGTCGCCCTTGTAGAAGCGGTCGTACGCGGCGTAGATCGCTTCCTTCCTGCTCTTGCCGGCGGCGAGCGCTTCCGCTTCGGCGTCCACCAGCTTCCGCAGCGTGTCCGCCAGTTCGGGCTGGCGGAAGATCTCGCCGGGGACGGGGCCGCCGGCGCTGAACTCGCGCGTCGAGGAGTCCTCGCGGTCCCAGTAGTTCCCGGTCTCGTCCTGCGGTCCGGAGGACGTCGAGCGCTCGTCGCGGTGGGGCAGCAGGGTCCGGCGCGAATACGGCCACTCGGCGATCCGGTCGGCGCCCCGCTGGATCCCGCGGGCCGCGGAGGCCTCGATGGGATAGCCATCGGCCATCTGGATCGACGGCGCGAGCACCTGGGCGAGGGACATCGTGCCGTACTCGGCGAGCATCGTCAGGAGCCCGCCGGGGGTCCCGGGAGTCACTGCGGCGAGCGGGCCTACCGCGGGCGGATACTCCATCCCCTGCTCCTGGAAGTACGCCGGCGTGGCGCCGGTGGGAGCGACGCCGAGGGCGTTGATCCCGATCACCTTCTTCTGCTCGGGATGCCAGATCAGCGCCTGGGTCTCGCCGCCCCAGCTCAGGGCGTCGAACATGGTCGCGGTGGCGCCCAGCATGGCGCAGGCCGCGTCCACCGCGTTGCCGCCCTGGTTGAAGATCATGGCGCCGGCGGTGGCGCCCAGCGGCTTGCCGGTGATCGCCATCCAGTGCTTGCCGTGGAGGACGGGTTTTTGGGGCCGCGCGGCGGCGCTGGTGGCGACGGCCAGGCCGGCCAACAGGCAAAAGGCGAGGGAAAAGGGGATGCGCTTCATGCAGGGGATTGTGCGGCTCCCGGCGCGGAGAGGCAACGGTGAGGGATCCGCGGGGCCGCACCGTGGGACAATTTCGGGGTCCGGAAACCGTGAACACCACGCGAAGGAAGCTGACTTCGACGGCCGACCTCGCGGCTGCCCTGCGCGCCTGGCACCAGGGGGATCGCGTCCGGCTCGTGGAGGACTCCTGTGCCCGGTCGCTCACGAGCCCGTCGCTGCAGCGGATCCTCCGCTTCCGGCCCGCTGCGTGGTTCCTCGCGAATTGGTTTCTGGGCGGCCTGAAGCCCGTGATGCTGGGACTCCTGATCCGGGCCCGCTACGCCGAACGGGCGGTCGAGGCCGCCTTCCGGGACGGAATCCGTCAGTACGTGATTGTCGGCGCGGGCCTCGATTCCTTCGCGTTGCGCCGGACCGATCTCGTTCCGCCCCTCCGGGTCTTCGAACTCGATCGCCCCGCAATGCAGGAGCTGAAGCTGGAACGCATCCGGAGCGCCGGGATTTCGTCGCCTCCCGGACACCACTTCGTCCCCGCGGATCTGGAGCAGGTGTCGGTGATGGAAGCTCTTTCGAACGCGCCCTTCGATCCCGAGGACCCGGCGATCCTCTCCTTCCTCGGGGTGACCTACTACCTGACCCCGGAAACGCTCGCCGAATCCGCCCGTTCCATTGCGGACGGGGTCGCTTGTCTCTTCCATACTTGGCGATTCCGGCCCGATTCACGGGTCGGGG
>VXWI01000039.1 GCA_009835985.1 Acidobacteriota bacterium
ACAGTCTCGAGACCCCCCCGGGCGGCGGCCGCGCGCCCGCCGGCGGAGCGGGCCCGCTCCCGGGCCTCCTCGACCAGGAACTCCACGAACGCCGGCGCCTTCCGGATCGCTTCCCGGAAGGAGTCGGCGCCGTCTTCGCGAATGATGTCGTCGGGGTCGCGACCCCCGGAGAGGGGAGCCACCCGCACCCGGAGCTGGGCCTCGAGCAGAATCGGGAGGCTCGCCAGGGTCGCGCGCCTGCCTCCGGCATCGGCGTCGAACGCGAGCACGACGTCGCGGGTCTGGGCCGCGAGGAGCTTCGCGTGATCGGGCGTGAGGGCGGTGCCGCAGACCGCGACGGCGCCGGCGATCCCCGCCTGCCACGCCGAGAGGCAGTCGAAGTAGCCCTCGAACAGGATGGCCGACCGCTCCCGGCGGATGGTGCTCCGCGCCCGGTGCAAGCCGTAGAGAACGGAGCGCTTCCGGTAGACCGGGCTGTCGGGACTGTTGATGTACTTCGGTTCGGAGCCGTCGAGGCTCCGGCCCGCGAAGCCGGCCGCGCGTCCCTGGCTGTCGAAGATGGGAACGATCAGGCGGTTTCGGAAGAAGTCGTGGTGCCCGCCGCGCTTCCCCTCGCGGGCGAGGCCCGCTTCGATCAGGGTGGCGCGGTCGATGCCGGACTTCCCGAGACTGGTGGTGAGGTCGTCCCAGCGGTCCGGAGCGAACCCGAGGCCGTACTCGGCGATCGTGTCCTCGCCGAGCCCGCGTTTCTTGAGATAGGCGCGCGCCGGGCGACCGGCTTCGCTCCGTAGCGCGCGCTGGTAGTAGTCGAGCGCCTTCCGGTTGGCGCCCCGGAGCTTTTCGTCGCGCGAGAACTTCTTCGGATCGGTTTCGGGGATCGGGATTCCGGCGCGCCGCGCCAGTTGATGGAGGGCCTCCACGAAGGACAGCCCCTCGCGTTTCATCAGGAATCCGAAGACGTCCCCGCTCTCCTTGCAGCCGAAGCAGTGAAAGAAACCCCGCTCGGCGTTGACCTGAAAGGACGGTGCGGTTTCGTTGTGGAACGGGCAGAGTCCGGTGAAGCGGCCGGGCCCCGCCGGGCGCAGCGCGACCGCCTCACCGACGACCTCGACGATGTCGTTCGAGTCCCGGACCTGCTCCCGGAATGCCTCCCGGTTGGCCATCGGTCGAGCATACTCCCCACCTCGACCGGTGAACGACGAGACCCTGCGCCGCCTGCTGGAGGGCATCGCCGCGGGCGAGGTCACCCCGGAGGACGCGGAGCGGCAACTCCGCTTTCCCTTCGAGACGGTAGGCGAGGACGGCGAGACGCCTTTCGCGCGCCTCGACCACCACCGCGAACTCCGGCGGGGTTTCCCCGAGGTGGTGCTGGCCGAGGGAAAGAGCCCGGAGCAGGTGGTGGCGATCGTCCGCGCGCTCCGGGAAAGCGCCGGTCAGACGCTCGTCACCCGAGCCGCCCCCGAGACCGCGCGCGCCATCCGGGAGTCGGTTCCGGACGCGGTCTGGCATGCCGAGGCCCGGGCCGTCGTGGTCTCGCGCACGGCCCCCGAGCCGACGGGCGCCCGCATCGGCGTGGTGTCGGCCGGAACCTCCGACATCCCGGTGGCCGAGGAAGCCGCCCTGACCGCGGAGCTCATGGGCGCCGAGGTCCGGCGGACCTTCGACATCGGCGTCGCCGGGATCCAGCGGCTCCTCGCCGAGGCCTCGACGTTCCGTTCGCTCCACGCTCTCGTGGTGGTCGCCGGCATGGAAGCCGCGCTCGCGCCGGTGGTGGCAGGCCTCGCGCCGTGTCCGATCGTCGCGGTCCCCACGTCCACCGGGTACGGTGCCTCGTGGGGAGGACTTACGGCGCTGCTGTCCCTGCTCAACAGCTGCGTCCCCGGGGTCACCGTGGTCAACATCGACAATGGGTTCGGCGGCGGCTACGCCGCGGCGCTCTCGGTGGCGCATTTCCGGCGCCTCGAGTCGGAGGACGGGCGCCCCTCCGGCGACTGACCGCGGCGGCCGAAGACCAGGGCGGCGAGCGCCACGGGCAGGTATTCCGCGACCCGGACCCACGTGGGCAGGGTCCAGTCGAGTCCCGGCGGAATGGTCCAGTAGGCGTGGTAGCTGAACGCGACCGTCAGCGTCATCGCGAGGCCGGCGGCCAGCAGGCCGCGCCGCTCAGGATTCACGACCAGGAAAGGGAGCGTCCAGAGGAGATACCAGGGATGCGCCACCGGGGACAACAGGAACGCGGCGCCCGCCAGCAGGGCAAGGGAAAACCCGGGAGGCTGCCGGCGGATCACGAGCGCCGCCGCCAGGACGATCAGGACGGCGAAGGCGACGGGCCGGGCGGCGTCCCCCAGCGCGGCGTCCAGCGGTGAAAAGAGGCTGTCGTTGAAGCGCCAGTGACGCGCGTAGTGCCAGAGGCTGAACCCGAACTCCTGAAACCGGACCACGAACCCGTCGGCCAGCCGCGCCGGGGCGAGGAACGGCGCCAGCGCGACGAGGACGACCGCGCCCGCGGCTCCGAGCGCGGTCCATTGGCGACGCCGGTCCGGCACCCGGCGCAGCAGGAACGGGAGGAGCGCGAAGCCGGCGAACTTGGTCATCCCCGAGAGCGCCGCCAGCGCCGCGGCGCCGGCCGCCCGCCCGCGCTCGAGCGCCAGCAGCGCGAGGAAGAGGAACGCCACCGCGAGGGCGTCGCCGTGCCCGCTGCCGGCGATCTCGGTGAGCGGCAGGGGATTCCAGGCGTAGGCGGCCGCCAGGAGAGGGTTGTGCCCCCGGCTGGCGAGGAGTGCGACCAGAGCGGCGATCAGGGCCGCCTCGGCGAGCAGGAGCGCCGCCTTCAGGACCGTGACGCTCGGCGAAACCCATCCCGCCCCGGCGCCGAAGAGCTGGGCGAAAGGCGGGTAGATGGCGGGCAGCTTCCAGTAGCCGACCCGTTCCCGCAGTTCCGGATGCGCCGCCGCGAGTTCGGCGAGGGCCGGATCGTCCGGCGGCTGCGCCCAGGGGTCCTTCCCGTCGAGCACGACCTGGCCCTCCCACGCCATGCGGTACGCGTCGCCCGACAGCGAGGGGGTCGTGGGCAGCAGCAGGGCCCGGCTCAGCGCCGCTGCCGCCAGCACGATGACGAGCTGCCGCCGCCCCGGGTGGAGCGTTCCGCGCAGCGCCGGAACGACGATCAGGAGCAGCGGGACGAAGAGCAGCGCGTGGGTCCCGAGGTGCCACCAGAACCCCGCGGCGGTCTCCAGCACAGCGGCGAGGACGCCCGCGAGGAGAACGTGGAGTCCGCCGAGTGCGGCCAGGGAGCGCCAACTCACGCCGCGGGGAGTGTGTACGAACGTCCGGGCGGGACCACGGCCCGGGGCCGGCGCCGGCCGCCACGTGGAGTCACAATGCACCCGCTTGCCCTTCGCCGACGCCGTGCTGACGGCCTATTTCGTCGTCCTGCTGCTGCTCTCGGTCTACGGCTCCCACCGGTACGTGCTGGTGTACCGGTTGTCCCGGTACGCCGCGCGGTCCGCGGCGAGCGCCGAACGGCTGCGGGTCCGCGGGGCGCCGCTGCTCGAGAGCGATCCGCCACGGGTGCTCATCCAGCTCCCGGTGTTCAACGAACGCTACGTCGTGGAGCGGCTGATCCGGGCCGTGGCGGCGCTGGACTACCCGCGGTCGCGGCTCAGCGTGCAGGTGCTCGACGACTCGACGGACGACACCGGAAGGATCGCCGACCGGGTGTTGGAGGAATGCGCGGCGGCCGGGCTCGATATCCGGCGCATCCACCGGACGGACCGCCGCGGCTTCAAAGCCGGCGCCCTCCAGGTGGGCCTCGACGTCTCCGACGCGCCGTTCGTGGCCATCTTCGACGCCGACTTCGTCCCCGAACCCGACTTCCTGCACAGGACGCTGCCCTATCTGCTCGCCGACGAGCGGACCGGGCTCGTGCAGGCCCGCTGGGACCACCTGAACCGCGACTACTCGCTGCTCACCGACGTGCAGGCCATTCTGCTGGACGGCCACTTCATGGCCGAACACGGCGGGCGCCACGTCGCGGGGTGCTTTTTCAACTTCAACGGGACGGCGGGTATCTGGCGGCGCGCGGCGATCGAGGATGCCGGAGGCTGGGAGGGAGACACCCTGACCGAGGATCTCGACCTCTCCTACCGGGCCCAGCTCCGGAGCTGGAAGTTCGTTTTTGTGCCCGAGATCGCGGCCCCGGCCGAACTCCCGGTCTCCATGAACGCCTTCAAGGCGCAGCAGCGCCGCTGGGCCCAGGGATCGCTCCAGACCGCCCGGAAGCTGCTGCCGCAGATCCTGGCGTCGCCGCTCCCGCTGCGCGTCCGGGCGGAGGCCTTCTTCCACCTCACGAGCAACCTCGCCTATCCGCTGATGGCGGTCCTGAGCCTCTTGATGACTCCGGTGCTTTTCGCCCGGGTGAGCACCGGGCTCCGGGAGATGGCGCTCCTCGACATCCCCATCTTCGCCGCCGCCACCCTCTCGGTGGTGTCCTTCTACGCGTTTTCCCAGAGCCGGCTGCTGCGGCTCCAGCCGGAGGGGCGGCAGAGTCTCTGGCGCCGGGCGCGGAACATTCCGGCGGCGCTCGCGGTGGGCATCGGAATCTCGTTCAGCAACGCCTCCGCCGTCCTGTCCGGCATCCTCGGCCGCCGCACGCCCTTCGTCCGGACGCCGAAATACGGGATTGCCGGAACGGGCGGCCGGTGGGGCCAGAAGACCTACCGGATGCCGGCCGGCGCCCTTCCGGCGCTGGAGTTCGGCCTGGGACTGGTGATGGCGGGCGCCACCTTCTACGCCGTGGTCGAGGGGGTCGCCGCCTCGGCGCCGTTCCTGCTCCTCTTTGCGGCGGGCTACCTTTATGTCGGAGGCCGCTCGCTCCTTGAGGCGCGCCGCGCCGCGCCGCCACAGGTGGCTGAATGAACCAACTCTCCGAACGCGCGCTGTTCTTCGGGGCCGGACTGGCGTTCGGCATCCTGGTCGGATTCCTCGTCTCCGGATCGCCGGGGCCGCCGGCGCCGGCCGCGCCGCCTCCTGCGCCCGCGCCGGAGACGGCTTCGGCTCCGCTCCCCGAGCCCCGGCCCGTGGACCCCGAGGCTCTCCAGACGCTCCTGGCCGCGGTCGAGGCGACTCCGGAGGACCCGGCGGCGCGGGCCGCCGTCGCGGATCTTCATCTCGACGCGCTGGACTTCGGGCAGGCGGTGTACTGGCTGCAGCAGGCGCGCAACCTCGATCCGTCGAACCTCGACGTCCGCAGCCGCCTCGCCTTCGCCCAGCTTGGCGCCGGCGACGTCGCGGGGGCGGTCGCCGGCTACGAAGCCGTGCTCGCCGAGGACCCGGGACACTTCGAGAGCCTGGTCGCGCTCGGCCGCGTCCGCCTCTTCGTGGAGCAGGACCTCGCCGCCGGGATCGAACTCTGGGAACGCGCCATCGCCGCGGCGCCGGAGTCGCCCGCGGCGGCGGCGCTGAGGGCCCAGATCGACTCGCTCCGGACGGCGCATCCGTAGCGCGGGGCAGTGGCCAGACGACGCTGGAGCGAACTGGCGGGGGGAGGTTGAGAGAACGGCGATCCTGCGTTAGGTTCCCGATACCCACCCCCGGGTAGTACACCTTGCTCCCATCCCTGGTCAGGGATCGGCGATCTTGAGCAGGGTCGAGCCCCGGGGGTTTTTTGTGTCGCACGGGAGGACCCGCGGGATGATCAAGGCAGCGATCCTGGTTGACGGTGGCTACTTGCTGAAACGGCTGCCGACCGTACGCCCTGATGTTGATGCGATGGATCCGACCGACGTCGCACGATCGATCGGCGAACTCGCCCGAGGGCATCTGAACCGGTTGAACGAGGTGTACCGGGCGCCCAATGCATCCCGGCTGCTCTATCGGGTCTTCTACTACGACGCCCGGCCGCTGCTGGGCAAGGCACACACGCCCGTGGACCACCGTCCCATCGACTATGCCCAAACGACGCAGGGGCTCTTTCGGAAGCGCCTGTTCAACGCTCTGCGCGACGTTCCGAACCTTGCTGTCCGACTGGGCGAGGTTCGGAGGGATGGAGACCGATCCTGGCTTCTGAAGGCGCGCCCGCAGCAACGGTTGCTGGAGGGGAAACTCGTGGCGGGCGAGTTGACCGACGCCGATTTCGTTCCGGCGTTGAGACAAAAGGGAGTGGACATGCGGATTGGGCTCGACATCGCGTCGATCACACTGAAACGGCAGGCTGGAGTCATCGTTCTCGTTTCTGGAGACGCGGATTTCGTCCCGGCCGCGAAGCTCGCAAGGCGGGAAGGCGTTCAGTTCGTCCTCGATCCCCTCTGGCAAGGTGTGTCTTCGGATCTCCGGGAGCACATTGACGGTCTGCGAAGCGGTTTCCCCAAGCCAGCTCGCCCCAATGCGCCGTTCGCCTGACCGGTAGAGGTGGAGGCGCTTCGGTAACGCAGCGCTGGTGCGGTAGGTGGTGCCTGCGAGTCCGCGCGCCTCCGCAGGTTCCGTCGGCCATCCGTGGCTGCAGGCAGTCGGCCGATCCGGCGACGGAGACTGCATAAGATCAGAACGCCGTGATCGTGCGTTTCCTCCAGATCCTTCTTGCCTTCGTGGTGGTCCGGATCCTCTGGGGCCTCATTCGATCGCTCTTCAGCAAGCCTGCGAGTCCGCCTCGAGCGGGTCCTGCCGGGAGGACCGAAGAGCGCGGCCGGGTCGTGGCCTGCGAACGGTGCGACCTCCACGTCCCCGAGGAACGGGCGGTGGTCCGGGACGGGCGGACGTTCTGCTCGGACGCGTGCGCTGTTTCGGCGAGTGCGGCCTGATCTGTGCAGGCTGGCATCACTTGAAACGCCCGGTCCCAACTGAAAGACTGCCGATGCAGATGGTCCGGACTGAAGCGGGGAATCCGTTCCCGACCATCCATGCTGACGTCGTTGAATGCGAGGCTTGGCTGGTTGCCGAATGCCGCGAGCTTGGAGTCGTCACCCAAGGCAGGACGCTGGACGAAACGGTCACAAATCTCCGTCAAGCCCTGGTGGTTCACCTCGACGGGGAGGAGTCGGACCGCGTCGCTGCTTCCACCGGGCCGCGTCTGGTTGTGCACTATGAGACGACGGCCTTTTCGGCCTGACTCTCCCCGTCCTCCGGTCCGGAGTCTCACCGCCCGGCGTTCGGAACGGTGCGGGGTTTCATCCGAGCTCAAGACACCGCACGGAACTCGCGCTGGCAGGGCGCAGTGTCATCGACGCTGGTTTCGCGCTCCCGCGCGATGCCGGCCGGAGGCCGGCGGTCCAAGCCGGCGCTGCCTTCATGACGCTTGGCGGCGCGCCGGGACTGCATTCTCGCGGCGACTGTCTGCCGCGGCGGTCGTCGCGCTTGTGTTCGCGTCTCTCCAAAACTCGTCTGAAGCCGGTCAGATCGTGCTTCGCGACGTTGCGCAGGCCGCCGGAATCTCCTTCCGGCACGAGCGGGGCGCCCGGGGCGAATGGCATCCGGTGGAAACCATGGGTTCCGGGCTTGCCGTGCTCGATTACGACGGCGACGGCGCGCCCGACCTCTTCTTCGTGCAGGGCGGGGAGGTGCCGGGGACGGGCCGGCCGCCGGGACGCGTCGGAGTGCTCTACCGCAACGAAGGGGCGGGGCGGTTTCGGGACGTGAGCGAGGCGGCCGGGTTCGGATCGCCGGCCCCGGTCGAGGGTCACGGGATGGGTGTGGTCGCCGCCGACCATGACAACGACGGGGACGCCGACCTGCTGATCACCCGGGCGGGGACGGACCTGCTCTACGAGAACCGGGGAGACGGCACGTTCGGGCTCCGGAACGCAGGCCTGAGCGCGGCGGGCTGGAGCGCGAGCGCCGCGTTTTCCGACCTCGACGGGGACGGCGACCTCGATCTCTTCATCACCCACTACCTCGACTGGTCGCCGGCGAACAACCCGATGTGCGCACGGACCATCGCCGGGGAGCCGGTGCGCTCCTACTGCCTGCCCGACGCCTTCTCCGGCGTGCCCGACCTGCTCTACGAGAACCGCGGCGACGGCTCGTTCGCCGACGTGACCGAGGCCGCCGGGGTGGGCCTCCGGACCGGCAAGGGGCTCGGCGTCCTCGCCGCCGACCTGATCGGGGACGCGCTGCCCGACCTCTACGTGGCGAACGATACGGTGCCCAACTTTCTCTTCGAGAACCTGGGAGGGCTCCGGTTCCGCGAACGGGGCCTCCCGGCCGGGGTCGCCTACGACGGCGACGGGAACGCGCTCGCCGGGATGGGGATCGCGGCGGCGGACATCGAGTCCGACGGGGACCTCGACCTGTTCGTCACGAACTTCCAGGGCGAAGCGAACAACCTCTACGTATCGGATCGGCACGGCGTGTTCCGGGACGTTTCCTTCCCTTCCGGGGCGGGGCGGCCGTCGCTCGCCCGGCTGGGCTTCGGCGCCGTCTTCGCCGACCTCGACAACGACGCCGCGCCGGACCTCTGCGTCACCAACGGCCACGTCCTCGACAACGCACCGGTCCTCTTTCCCGGAACCGACTACCGCCAGCGGGACGTCTGTTTCCGCAACCTGGGCGGCTCGTTCGAGCCGGCGGTGCTGGAGATGCCTCCGGCGGTCGGCCGGGGTCTGGTGACGATCGATTTCGACCAGGACGGCCGCCTCGATCTTGCGGTGTCCCGATCCGGCGGAACCCCGGCGCTGCTCAGGAACGGCGGCGACCCGGCTCCGCGGGCGGTCCTGCATTTGGTGGGACGGGTGTCCAACCGCGACGGCGTCGGCGCCGAGGTGGTGGTGGAGCGGGGCGGACAACGGAACCGGTCGGTGGTCACCGCCGGGTCGAGCTATCTGTCGTCCGGCGCCCGGGGGGTGTGGATCGGGCTTCGGCCGGGAGTTCCCGATTCGGTTAGGGTGCGCTGGCCGACGGGAGCCGAACAGAGGGTTCCGGTGGACGGCGCGGGGTTGTTCCGGGTCGTCGAAGAAAACAACTAGGGAGAAGCGATGCGCTCGAGGCGACTCATCCAGGCGGTGGACCTGCACGCCGCCGGTGAGCCCGGGCGGGTCATCGTCGGCGGCGTCCTCGACGTACCTGGCGAGACGATGTTCCGCAAGATGCAGTACCTGGAGCGCCACGCCGACGGGCTGCGCAAGCTCATGCTCCGCGAGCCCCGGGGATACCCCGCCGCGAACTGCAACCTCGTGTTGCCGCCGACGCATCCCGACGCCGATGCGGGGTTCGTGATCATGGAGCAGACCGAGTACCCCCCGATGTCGGGAACGAACACCATCTGCACGGTCACCGCGCTGATCGAGACCGGCATGGTGGCGGCGGTCGAGCCGGTGACCGAACTTACCCTCGACACGCCCGCCGGACTCATCCAGGTGCAGGCCAGCGTGGAGGGCGGCAAGGTCACCCGGGTGACCTTCGAGAACGTGCCCGCCTTTCCGGTCCACCTCGGGGCGAAGGTCGAGGTGCCGACCTTCGGGGCGGTGGAGGTGGACGTCTCCTGGGGCGGCATGTTCTATGCGATCGCGGACGCCGCCCGCTTCGGACTTCGCATCGTCCCGGAGCACGGACGCGAGCTGGCCCGGGTGGGGGCGATGGTGAAGCAGGCGGCGCGCGAACAGCTCGAGGCCGTGCATCCCGAGAACCCCGAGATCCGGCAGGCGAGCATCGGACAGCTCACCGGCCCCTTCGACCCCGAAACCCGCACCGCCGCGAACGCCGTGTCCGTCGCGGTCGGCGATCTCGACTGGGACCGCGCGGAGACCTGGACCGGAGCGCTCGACCGCTCGCCCTGCGGGACGGGCACCTCGGCGCGGATGGCGGCGCTCCACGCGCGCGGCCTGCTCGGGATCGGGGAGGACTTCCACCACCTCGGCCCCGTCGGCACCGAGTTCATCGGGCGGCTGATCCGCACCACTACGGTGGGCGGGGTGCCGGCGGTGGTGCCGACGATCAGCGGCACCGCCTGGATCACCGGGACCGCGCAGTACTCCGTGGATCCGTCGGATCCCTTCCCGGAGGGATTCACGGTCGGCGACATCTGGTAGCAGCGCCGCGGACCGGGGTCCCGGTGGGAACGGCGGCGCTCCCGGAATAAAATTGCCTGTTGCCCATCGAGGCGACAGCAGGAGGGCTTTCCACGGCCATGGTAAAGATGATTCGTTCTTCCGCCGGCAGGCGTTCTGACCGGCTGGTGCTCCTCGGCGCGCTCGCGTGCGCCGGGATTCTGTTCGCGGGGTCCGCCGCGGCGCAGGATCCGGTGGAACTCGTGGTGGATCCGCCGGAACTCACGCTCGAGGTCGGGACGACGGCGCAGCTCACCGCGACCGTCAGGGATGCTGCCGGCAACGAACTCGAGCGCGGCGTGGTGTTCTTCTCGCGAGCCCGGCGCTACGTGGGGGTGAACCCCGCGGGGATGGTGGAAGCCCACCGTCCCGGCGAGCAAACCCTGATCGCCATGGTTCCGGCGGACCCGGACGCCATGGACCGGCGCGCGGAGCCGGCGCTCATGGTCGAGATCCCGGTGACGGTCCCGTGGCCGCCGCTCGCGAGTGTCGAGGTCGCGGCGCTGCCCGGGAACCTCTACGCCGGGACCTCGCTGCGCGTCACCGCCACGGCCACGGACACCTCCGGGGCCGAGCGCCAGCCCGACTTCGGATGGTCGTCGAGCGATGCTTCGGTCGCGACGGTCAGCCCCCACGGCGTCCTCATGCTGCACGGCGAAGGGTCGGCGACGATTTCCGCGAGCGCCGAGTCCGCCAGCGGCGACGCCACCGTCCGGGTGAGCGCCAATCCGGCGGTCCGCCTCGAGGTCTCCGCCGCTGAGGAGGAGGTCCGCACCGGGGACGTGGTCTGGTTCGAAGCCCGCGCCCTCGACGCCGCCGGTAACGAGGTCCCGGACTTTCCGATCCAGTACGCGGTCTCCAGCCGCACCCCGGACACCCTGGTGGCGCCGGGCGCCGCCGCCTTCGTCGAACCGGACGGGGCCTTCGTGGCCGAACGGCCCGGGCTCCACACGGTGGTGGCGGCTGGCGGCTCCCTCACCGCCCGCGAGACGATCCGCGCGGTCGGCCGCAACCTGAAGAAGGACTGGGAGATCGTGGGCCGGGGTCCGGTGCGCGACCGGCACACGTCGGACCTGTGGGTCTGGGAGGGCCTCGACGGCCGCGACTACGCGATCACCGGCACCTGGGGCGCCGACGGGCACGCCTACTTCTGGGACGTGACCGATCCGTCGAGCATCCACCTGGTGGACACCGTCCGGGTGGACGCCCGCACGGTGAACGACGTGAAGGTCTCGCCGGACGGCAAGTTCGCGGTCATCAGCCGGGAAGGCGCCTCGAACCGGCGGAACGGCCTGGTGGTCCTCGACGTCGCGAACCCCACCGACGGGGTGAAGATCATCGCCCGCTACGACGATCAGTTGACCGGCGGGGTGCACAACACGTTCGTGGCGGAGAACCACATCCTCGCCCTCTCCGCCGGGCGGCGCTACGACATCCTGAACGCCGAGGACCCGGAGAATCCCTACCGGGTGGGCCGCTTCGAACTGGATACCCCCGGCCACGGCATCCACGACGTCTGGGTGCAGGACGGCGTCGCCTGGTCCTCGAACTGGACCGACGGGGTGGTCGCGGTAGACATCGGCGGCGGCGGCAAGGGGGGCGCCCCCAACAACCCCGTGATGATGGGCAGCTTCAAGTACCCGAACGGCTGGAACCACGCGGGCTTCCCCTACCGGAGCCAGTCCACCGGCAAGATGCTGGTCTTCGCCGGCGACGAGAACTTCCCCTGGGGCTTCGACCCCGAGGGCAAACTCCCCGACCGGGCTGCCGGTTGGGTCCACATCGCCGAGTGGGATGAGGACGGCGGGATCGGCCGGGAGGTGGCGCGCTACCAGGTGCCCGAGGCCGGCACTCACAACCTCTGGATCGAGGACGACATCATGTATGTCGGCTACTACAACGGCGGCCTCCGGGTGGTGGACGTCTCCGGCGAGCTGCGCGGCGACCTCTACCAGCAGGGCCGGGAGATCAGCTTCTTCGAACCCGCCGATCCGGACGGCTTCAAACCCAACGCCCCGTTTGTCTGGGGCCCCCAGCCGTTCAAGGGCACCATCTTCTTCACCGACTTCAACTCGGGCCTGTGGGCCGTTCGGCTCGTGGATCCCGAGACCCCGCGCAACATGGGGGAACCCCACTGATGTCTTCCCGCTCCCGCTTCCTGACGGCGTCCGTCCTGCTCCTGGGCCTGTCCCTCGCCCCGCTGGCGGCCGCCGAAGACCCCCAGCCGCCGCGGCGCAACTACTTCGTCTACGTCTGCGCCGAGTCCGATGACACCGTCCACCTGCTCCGCTACGGCCCCACCGGCTTCGAGGAGCTCGACGTGATCCCGGTCGGCGCCTTCCCGACGGAGACCGAGGGCCCGCACGGCATCAACATCTCGCCCGACGGGAGCTACTGGTTCCTGTCCATCGCCCACGGCATGCCCTTCGGTACCGTGCACAAGTACGAGACCGGGACCAACGAGTGGCTCGGAGACGTCACCCTCGGCCTGTTCCCGGCGACGATGGACGTCTCGCCGAGCACCGGGCTGCTCTACGTCGTCAACTTCAACCTTCACGGCGACCACGTGCCGAGCACCATCTCGGTGGTGGAGACCGGGACCATGATCGAGGTGGCCACCATCGACACTGGCGTGATGCCGCACGGCGCGCGGATGAACGCGAAGGGCGACCGGCTCTACTCGGTGAACATGATGGACGACGAACTGGTCGAGGTGGACGCGATGCGCTTCGAGATCGCGCGGCGCCTCTATCTCGGCACCGACCCCCATGCCGGACACGCCGGCATGGACCACGGCGACATGGGCGGCATGCGGATGCCGGTGGTGAAGCCCACCTGGGCCACCAAGCCCTCGCCCGCCGGCAAGGTCTACGTGGCCGGCAACGGCGACAGCGCCATCTACGAGGTGGACCTCGAGGGATGGGAGGTCTCCCGGCGGTTCGACGCCGGTCCGGGGGAGAACCCCTACAACATCGAGCTCACCTCGGACGGCGCCGTGATGATCGCCACCTACAAGTCCGGCAAGAAGCTCGGCTTCTGGGACCTGGCCAGCGGCGAGTTGATCGCGGCGCCGGAGACCACCCGGCGGGTGCCGCACGGCGTCGTGGTCTCGGATGACGACCGCTACGCGATCGTGACCCTCGAAGGGGTCGGCGGCGAGCCGGGGACGGTCGAGGTGTATGACATCGCCACCACCCAGCGCGTCTCCGAGATCGACGTCGGCAAGCAGGCCGGCGGCATCATTTACTGGAAGGGCGAGCCGTAAGAACGGCCCGGGAGGAACGGATGATGTTGGAGCACTTGAACCCGCGGACGCGTTTGCTGATCGCGTTCGGCCTCGCTCTCGCGCTGGCTCCCGGGCTCGCGCTCGGCCAGGAAGAGGAGGAGGACCCGGACCCGCAGCCGGCGGAACTGATCGTCACGCCCTCCGAACTCGAACTCGAAGTCGGCGACTCGCTGACGCTCGAGGCCGAGGTCCGGGACGGCGAGGGCAATCCGATGGACCGCACGGTGGTGTTCTATTCCCGTCGCCGGCGCTCGGTCGGCGTCAACCCGGCGGGGATCGTGGAGGCCTACCGGCCCGGCGAGCACACCCTGATCGCCATGGTCCCGAAGGATCCGGAAGACATCGACCGACGGGCCGAACCCGCGGTCATGGTGGAGATCCCGGTGACGATCCCGAACCCCCCGGTGGCGACCGTCGAGGTCGCGAACCTGCCGGGCCACCTCTATACCGCGACCGAGATCGGCCTGCGACCGACGGTCACGGACATCTCCGGGGCCGTCCGCCACGACGTGGAGGTCGGCTGGAGCAGCGCGGACCCGTCCGTCGCGAGCGTGGACGCCCTCGGGGTGCTCACGCTGATGAGCGCCGGGCGGACGACGCTGACGGTGTCCGCCGAGGAGGTTTCGAGCGACACCGCCATCGAGGTGCTCGCCAACCCGGTCGCCTCGATCACCCTCAGCGGGGCGCCGGACGAGCCGGTGCGGACCGGCGACGTGGTGTTCTTCGAGGCGAAGGTCACGGACGCCTCCGGGAACGCGGTGCCCGACTACCCGGTCCAGTTCGCCACCTTCGGGGTTCCGGCGGACGGAATCATCGCCCCGGGCGCGATCGGCCAGGTCGATGACGCGGGGGCCTTCGTGGCGGAGCGGTCGGGGACCCACACGGTGATCGTGGACGGGTTCACGGACTCGGCGAGCGCGACCGTCGCCGTCGTCGCGCGGAACGTGCGAAAGGACGTCGAAGTCGTGGGGCGCGGTCCGGTCCGCGACCGGCGCACCTCGGACCTCTGGGTCTGGGAAGGGGTTGACGGCCGGGACTACGCGGTCACCGGCACCCACAGCGCCGACGGCCACGCCTACTTCTGGGACGTCACCGACCCCTCGGCGATCTCGCTGATCGACACGGTGCGGGTGGACGCCCGGACGGTGAACGACGTCAAGGTCTCGGAGGACGGAAGGTTCTGCGTGATCAGCCGGGAGGGCGCCTCCAATCGGAAGAACGGGCTGGTGATCCTCGATGTCAGCGACGTCCAGAACGGCATCGAGGTGATCGCCCGCTACGACGACCAGCTCAGCGGCGGGGTCCACAACGTCTTCATCGCCGAGGACCACATCTACGCGCTCTCGGCAGGCCGGCGCTACGACATCCTGAACGCCGAGGACCCCACGAACCCCTACCGGGTGGGACGGTTCGAACTGGACACCCCCGGGCACTCCATCCACGACGTATGGGTGGCGGACGGGATCGCCTACTCCTCCAACTGGAACGACGGGATCGTCGCGGTGGACGTCGGCGGCGGCGGCATGGGCGGGGCGCCGAACAACCCGGTCATGCTGGGCAGCACGCCCTACCCGAGCGGCTGGAACCACGCCGCCTACCCCTACCGGAGCCAGTCCACCGGCAAGTTCCTGATGATCGGCGGCGACGAGGCATTCCCCTACCAGTTGATGGAGGGACCGCGGGCCCCGCGCCGGGCGGCCGGTTGGATCCACATCTTCGAGTGGGACGAGTGGGACAACCCCAAGGAAGTGGCCCGCTACCAGGTGCCGGAAGCCGGAACCCACAACCTCTGGGTGGAGGACGACATCCTCTACATCGCCTACTACAACGGCGGCCTGCGGGTGGTGGACATCTCCGGGGAGCTGCGCGGCGACCTCTACCGGCAGGGCCGCGAGATCGCCATGTTCCGCCCCTTCGACCCCGAGACCGTGAAGCCGAACACGCCGTTCGTCTGGGGACCGCAGCCCTACAAGGGCCACATTTTCATCGCCGACAACAGCTCGGGCCTCTGGGCGGTCAAGCTCGTGGACGCCGAGCCGAGAAACCTGGGAGAACCGCACTGACCGCGCGATGGACTCTCCGCACAGGCTACGAACCATGAATCGAAAACTGCATTTCCACACCGCCCTCGTTGCGGCAGCTGCTCTTCTCCTGCTCGCCTTCCCGGCGTTCGCCCAGGAAGAAGCCGAGGAGAGCGCCGCGCCCGAGCCCGCCGAACTCATCATCACCCCGTCCGAGGTCGAACTCGAGGTCGGCGACTCGCTGACGCTCCAGTCCGAGGTACGGGACGCCGAAGGCAACCCGATGGACCGGACGGTGGTGTTCTATTCGCGCCGCCGCCGCTCGGTGGGCGTGAATCCGGCGGGCATCGTCGAGGCCTACCGGCCCGGCGATCACACCCTGATCGCCATGGTCCCGAAGGATCCCGAGGACACCAGCCGCCGAGCCGAGCCCGCGGTGATGGTGGAGATCCCGGTGACCATCCCCAATCCTCCGGTGGCCACCGTCGAGGTGGTGAACCTGCCGGGACACCTCTACGCGGGGACCGAGATCGGCCTCCGATCCCTGGTCACCGACATCTCGGGCGCCGTCCGGAACGACGTGGAAGTGGGCTGGAGCAGTTCCGATCCGTCGGTGGCGAGCGTGGACGCTCTCGGAGTCCTGAACCTGATGGGCGCCGGGACCACGACCGTCACGGTCTCCGCCGAGGAGGCGTCGAGCGACACCGCCATCGAGGTGCTCGCCAACGAGGTGGCTTCGATCACCCTGAGCGGCACGCCGGATGACGCGGTGCGGACCGGCGACGTGGTGTTCTTCACCGCGACGGCGATGGACGCTTCCGGAAACCAGGTGCCCGACTACCCGGTGCAGTTCGCGACCTTCGGGGTCCCCACCGACGGCATCGTGGCGCCCGGCGCGATCGGCCAGGTGGACGAGGAGGGCGCTTTCGTGGCGGAGCGCACCGGCACCCACACGGTGATCGCCGACGGCTTCACGACGTCAGCCAGCGCCACGGTGGCGGTGGTGCCGAGGAACGTCCGGAAGGACGTGGAAGTGGTCGGGCAGGGCCCCGTGCGCGACCGGCGCACCTCGGACCTGTGGGTCTGGGAGGGCGTTGACGGGCGCGACTACGCGGTGACCGGGACCCACAGCGCCGACGGCCACGCCTACTTCTGGGACGTCACCGACCCCTCGGCGATCGCCCTGATCGACACCGTGCGCGTGGACGCCCGGACGGTGAACGACGTGAAGGTCTCGGAGGACGGGATGTTCTGCGTGATCAGCCGCGAAGGGGCGTCCAACCGGAAGAACGGGCTCGTGATCCTCGACGTCAGCGATCCGCTGAACGGCGTCTCGGTGATCGCCCGCTACGACGACCAGCTCAGCGGCGGCGTCCACAACGTCTTCATCGCCGAGGACCACGTTTACGCGCTCTCCGCGGGACGCCGCTACGACATCCTCAACGCCGAGGACCCGACCAACCCTTACCGCGTGGGGCGTTTCGAGCTGGATACGCCGGGCCACTCCATCCACGACGTGTGGGTCCACGAGGGGATCGCCTATTCGTCCAACTGGAGCGATGGCGTGGTCGCAGTGGACGTGGGCGGCGGCGGTATGGGCGGGGCCCCGAACAACCCCGTCGAACTGGGGCGGACCCGCTACCCGAGCGGCTGGAACCACGCGGCGTATCCCTACCGGAGCCAGTCCACCGGCAAGTTCCTGATGATCGGCGGCGACGAGGCGTTCCCGTACCAGACGATGCGTGCCGAGCGCACCCCGGGCCGAGCGGCCGGCTGGATCCACATCTACGAGTGGGACGAGTGGGACGACGCCCGCGAGGTGGCCCGCTACCAAGTGCCGGAAGCGGGGACTCACAACCTCTGGGTGGAGGACGACATCCTCTACATCGCCTACTACAACGGCGGCCTGCGGGTGGTGGACATCTCCGGCGAGCTGCGGGGCGACCTCTACCGGCAAGGCCGCGAGATCGCGATGTTCCGCCCGTTCGACCCCGAGAGCCGGATCCCGAACGCCCCGATGGTCTGGGGACCGCAGCCCTACAAGGGCAACATCTTCCTGAGCGACATGAACTCGGGACTCTGGGCCGTCAAGCTGGTGGACCCGGAGCCGATCAACCTGGGCGAACCGGAGTAGGGAAAGGGCCTGAACCGCGTAGCGCCGCCCGCGGGGCGGCGCCCCCGGCCTGGAACGCCGGCCTCAGCCGGCACCTGTCCGCCGCTCTCCGGGAAGAGGGAGCGTCGGAGCGCCGGCCTCCGGCCGGCATCGCCGAACGGAGTGAGGCGAAACTCGCGCTGCCCCGTTTTGCAGTGGCGGCGCCTCAGCCGTCTCTGCGGCTCATCGGTCTGACCGCTCCGGCGATCAGCCCAGCAGCTTGATGACGGCGATGATGAATGCTCCCTGCGCCATCAGCGCCCCGAACATCCACTTGACGATCCGGGTTTCGGTGGCAGCCAGATCCGCCTTCGTGACCATGTTCTCGCGGATCTGCTCGCGAATCTGTCGGATTTCCGCAAGCACCGGCTGCACGCGATCGCCAGCGATCTCCGAAGTCATGGTCGTATCCGCTTTTCCGCAGTATAGGCCACGCCGGGCGCGAATCCGGCCTTCACCAGCGTGTGGAACAGAGCTCCGTTCGGCTCGGGTTTCGGCGGAGCATCGTCCCTGCCGGGAGGCGGGGCTCCCCCCGTTCGCGGAGACGTCTCGTGTTCACCTGGGGATGGTTGCGGCGCGCCTGGTGGCATCGGAAACTCCTTCGGGGAAAGGGGCGCCCGTCGACCAGGAGCGCCTCCCCCGAGGACATAGACGTAATCCAGGCCCGTTTTGTCCCATCTCGGCCAGGAATGTGGAAAAGTCGAAGCCAACGTGCAGTAGCGGCGGGCGGGCGTATATTCCCGTGCACGGAGGGACCGCGCTCCATGACCCGTACTTTCCGCCTTCACACGATCCCCGCGGCGGCCATCGCCCTTCTTCTGCTCGCCCTCCCGGCGTTCGCCCAGGAGGAAGCTGAAGAAGCCACCGGCCCCGAGCCCGCCGAACTCGTCATCACCCCGAGCGAACTGACGCTTGAGGTAGGCGCGACCGCCACGCTCGAGGCCGAGGTCCGGGATGCCGACGGCAACGCCATGGACCGGACGGTGGTCTTCTTCTCGCGCCGTCGCCGCTCCGTGGGCGTCAATCCCGCCGGGATGGTGGAGGCGTTCCGGCCCGGCGAGCACACGCTGATCGCCATGGTCCCGAAGGATCCAGAGGACACCGACCGGCGGGCCGAGCCCGCGGTGATGGTGGAGATCCCGGTGACGATCCCCAACCCGCCGGTGGCCACGGTCGAGGTCGCCAACCTGCCGGGCCACCTCTACGCCGGCACCGAGATCGGGCTGCGTTCGACGGTCACGGACATCTCGGGCGCGGTCCGCAGCGACGTGGAGGTGAGCTGGAGCAGCGCCGATCCGTCGGTGGCGAGCGTGGACGCTCTCGGGACGCTTGCCCTGACCGGAGCGGGACGGACGACCCTCACCGTCTCCGCCGAGGAGGCGTCCAGCGATACCGCGATCGAGGTGCTCGCCAACCCGGTCGCCTCCATCACGCTGACCGGAGCGCCGGCGGACGCGATCCGCACCGGTGACGTGGTCTTCTTCGAGGCGCGGGTGACCGACGCCACCGGGAACGAGGTGCCGGACTACCCCGTGCAGTTCGCCACCCTCGGGGTGCCGGCAGACGGAATCGTGGCGCCGGGCGCTATCGGCCAGGTGGACGCAGATGGCGCCTTCGTGGCCGAGCGTTCGGGGACCCATACCGTGATCGCCGACGGGTTCACGCAGTCGGCCAGCGCCACGGTGGCGGTGACGTCACGGAAGGTGCGAAAGGATGTCGAGATCGTGGGGCAGGGCCCGGTCCGCGACCGTTACACCTCGGACCTCTGGGTCTGGGAGGGAACCGACGGCCGTGACTACGCGGTCACCGGCACCTGGGGCGCTGACGGCCACGCCTACTTCTGGGACGTCACCGATCCCTCGGCGATGTCGCTCATCGACACGGTGCGGGTGGACGCCCGAACGGTGAACGACGTAAAGGTCTCCGAGGACGGGAAGTTCTGCGTCATCAGCCGGGAAGGCGCTTCCAACCGGCGGAACGGTCTCGTGATCCTCGACGTGAGCGATCCCCAGAGCGGGGTGCAGGTGATCGCGCGCTATGACGACCAGCTCACCGGCGGGGTCCACAACGTGTTCATCGCGGAGGACCACATCTACGCGCTCTCGGCGGGACGCCGTTTCGACATCCTGAACGCCGAGGACCCGGAGAACCCGTACCGGGTGGGGCGTTTCGAACTGGACACCCCCGGCCACTCCATCCATGACGTCTGGGTCGTGGACGGGATCGCCTATTCGTCCAACTGGGACGACGGGATCGTTGCGGTCGACGTTGGCGGCGGCGGCCAGGGCGGCGCCCCGAACAACCCGGTAATGCTCGGGAGCGCGCCGTCCCCGAGCGGCTGGAACCACGCCGCCTATCCCTACCGGAGCCAGTCGACCGGCAAGTTCCTGATGATCGGGGGAGACGAGGCGTTCCCTTACCAGACGATCGGCGAGTCGGATACTCCCGACCGAGCGGCGGGCTGGATCCACATCTACGAGTGGGACGAGTGGGAGGACGCCCGCGAGGTGGCGCGCTACCAGGTGCCCGAGGCGGGAACCCACAACCTGTGGATCGAGGACGACATCCTCTACATCGGCTACTACAACGGCGGCCTGCGGGTGGTGGACATCTCGGGCGAGCTGCGCGGCGACCTCTACCGCCAGGGACGCGAGATCGCGGTCTTCTGGCCGCAGGACCCCGAGAGCTTCATTCCGAACGCTCCGATGGTCTGGGGACCGCAGCCCTACAAGGGGAACATCTTCGTCGCCGACCACCACTCGGGCCTCTGGGCGGTGAAGCTGGTGGATCCGGAGCCGGTGAACCTGGGCGAGCCGCAGTAGGAGTCGACGCCGGGACTACGGGGCGTCCCCGTTACTTCCGGCGCCTACCGGGAGCACTTGGTAGTAGCGAGATGAGCCGGGTCCTGACTTCCTGCGCCGCCGCTTCCAGGTCCCACGAGTAACCGTGCGCGAGCAGGGGACCGATGTCTGCGGCGAACTGCGGGTCGCGCACCTTGGCCGCGAGGTTTTGTTCGAACGTCACGCGCCTTACGGGACCGTCGGTGCGCGCCATGTGTTCCGCGAACGCCTCCGCGACGCGGATGGGATTGACGGCCCCTCGGTCGAGCGCGGTGGCGACATCGAACAGGTCCCGTCCCTTCCTGCGCTGGTAGAGCGCCCGCAGCTTGGTGGCGAGCAGCTCGTCGAGTTCGTAGGTGACGACATCGGCGGTTCCGCTGAACCAGCGCGACGCTACGGTGAACGGCATTCTCACGAGCCCGAACACGGAGTAGTGCTCGCGCGAGCTGATCTCGACCTTCAGGCGTAGCCGCAAAGGCGGCGCATCCTCGGATACGAAGCGGTAGATCAAGGTGACGCGAGCTTCGGTCTGTTTCCACTTCGGTTTGCCGAGCCAGGGATCCAGAGCCTCCCGCACTCCGTCCATGACCTCGCCGATCGGTCCGGGAGTCGTCTGCACCAGATCAATGTCCTCCGAGTACCGCGCGGGCGGCGTCAGATAGAGCTTGTAGAGCGCAGTCCCGCCGCGGAACGCCAACTCGTTCGCCACCGTCGCCTGGGAGAAGAGTGCGACCAGTGCCCGCGAAACGACCAGGTCCTGCTCGACCTGAGCGTCCTGGGTCCAGGGTGCCCGGGCTCGCCACTCGGTGATGTAGTCGCGTGGGATCACGTCTCCACCTCGACTTCGGAGTTGATGCGCAGTCGCCACCGCTGGTCACGCGGTGCTCGGCCTTCGTCGCGGCCGCCCGGCACGAGCAGCACGGCGTCGCGCGCCCGTTGGCGTACGTCGCGCTGGAGGGGAGAGGTTTTGTCAGCTGCGCCAACGAGGTCGAGCAGGTAACCGAGGCGCTGTGCCCAGGAAACCGGGGCCGTCCGTGCCGCCGCGGCGAGCCGCTCCGGGTGGATGTCCTCGGCGAGTTCCGCGATGACCGTCGCCGCCTGCGACAGTCCACCGACGCGTTTTTCGTAGCCGACCAGATCAACCGCGGTGGCCTCGAGGCTCGATACGCGGATCGCCCCACGCGGTGTGTTGACGCTCTGAGTGGGAACCTCGGCGAGGCGCGCGCGGGTGATGAAGGAAACTGCCACCCTCCCGCAGGAAATCGGCCGGCGATACCCGGCCAGCGCTACTTGGAATGTTTGCGGACGGTGATGAGCGGCGCCGTAGAACTGGGATGCCGACAGGAGCGCGGCGTAGTAGTGCTGATCGAGATGCGCCATTAACGCCGGGATGAACTGCTCTGCGGGCAGGCAGCCGAGGCGCCGGTACTCGGGGGGCACAACCACATAGAACCCACGCGCGGGACCCGCGATCAGCCCTTTCTTTGCCAGCCTGCTCAGAGCGAGTCTGGCCGCCGCCGGTGAAACCGCGAGCCGCCTGCGCATTTCCGCCGCCGTGAAGTGATATCGGCCGTCAGCCGCAAGATCGGCGACTACGCTGCTGGCTCGGCGCGGCCGGTTATCCGATTTCATCTGCATAATATATCAGTATTCGATACTTTAAGCAGAGCTGTTTCGCTATTCGTTGCTGACCACTGCTCGGGCTTGTTGGCGGTGGAGCTAGTGGACCGGGTCCAGTCAATCTCGGCGAACCCCGGCAGGAGGGGGTGTCCACCCACAAACTTGAAAAACAAAAGCGTCACTCTTGTTTTTCAAGGATCACCAGTGCGTGTTCGGTGGCTATAACCCGGAGCGTCCAAGCCCCCTACCCCGGCCCATAGCCGGCGGCTCCCTATACTCCGCGCCGCGACAGGGGGCGCAGAAAGCTGGAGCGCATCGAACCGGGACTGGTGGACGCCGTCTGGCTGGGCGTCCTGATCCTGGTTTCGGGCGTGTCCGCCTGGTCGGGCGCCCTCGCCGTCCGCGAGGCCCGAGAAGCGCCGCCGGCGGAGCTGACGGCGGCCGAAAAGCGCTCCATCTATCGGCGCGGCAGCGTCATGCTGTGGGTGCTTGCGGCGGGAACCCTGGTGTGGTGGGGGTTCGCGGGTCGGGATTGGGCCTCGCTGGGACTGGCGGCGCCCCGCTGGACCTGGCCGGCAGCCGGCGCCGCGCTCGCCCTCATCGTCTGGCTGGCCGCGGACACCGCAAGGCAGACGGCCCCTTCGCGGATCTCCGGAACCCGCGAGCGATGGCGGACCCAGAACCCCTACATTCCGGTGTCGGGGACCGAGTTCCGGAGCTACACCGTCCTCGCCCTGAGCGCCGGGATCTGCGAGGAAATCGTCTATCGGGGCTTCATGATTGCCGTTCTCGGCGCGTGGTTCGGCCCCGGATGGGAGGGAGCCGCGCTCGCGGTCGGCCTACCGGCGCTCTTCTTCGGGGCCGCTCACTCCGCGCAGGGGTGGCGCGGCGTCGTCGGGGCCGCGGCGGGCGCCCTGGCGTGGGGATTCGTGGTGATCGAGACCGGCTCCCTCTGGCCCGGGGTGGTGTGCCACGTCGGGTGGGATCTGTTCATGGGGTGGCTGGGGTTCCGGTTCCTGCGGCCTTCCGGAACTGAGCGCTGACCGGGGCGCTGGCGCGGCGGGTGCCGACTGAAGCCGGCGTTCCAAGCCATGTGCGGCGTCAGTCCGTGGTGGGGTAGCGAATGTCGGTGACGAGGAACTCCTCGAAGAAGTCCAGCATGTCGCGGAGCTTGTCGATCGTGTTGTCCCTCCCGTACACGTAGTACCCCTCACCGGGATACGCCTTGTAACGCACGATCTTGTAGTGCTGGTCGAGCTTGCGGGCGAAGTTCAGCGCGGCCTGCGGCTGGTCCTCGCGCATCCGCCAGCCGGCGGCCACGCCTTCGCCCTGGATCACGAACGTCGGCGTCGTGACCTGGTGCGCCTTCAGGATGGATGAGCTGTTCAGGTACGTCTCGCGGTTCTCGGGATACGGCCCGAGTTCGTACTCGACCAGCTTGATGTGCTGGAGCTCGTGGACCGTGGAGTGGAACTCGGTCATGTCGCCGTAGCCCGACAGCGAGATCGCCGCCTGGAAGACGTCCGGGGCGAAGGCGACCGCCGCCATGGTCATGATCCCTCCGTAGCTGGTCCCGGTGACCCCGATCCGTTCGGGGTCCACGTCGGCACGGCCCTTCAGGTAGTCCACTCCGGCGAGGACGTCCTCGAGGTCGCAGTGTCCCCAGCAGCCGTTGTTGAGGTCCTCGAAGGCGAGGCCGTAGCCGGAACTCCCGCGGATGTTCGGCATCAGCACCACGTAGCCGCGCTGCGCGAAGAAGTGGACCTGCTGGTGCCGCCGGAACTGCTCGTCGAACTGGGACGTGGGTCCGCCGTGGATCCAGACCATGCCGGGGAAGCGTTCGCCGGGAGCGGCGTCCGGGGGCCGGTGGAGGTAGGCCTCGATGGTGAGGCCGTCGGTGCTCGGGTAGCTGATCTTCTCGGGGAGCTGGACCCGGGGCTCGGCGTCCGCGCCGATCTCGCTGTGCGCCAGCGCGCTCTCGCCCGAAGCGACGTCGAGCACGAAGAGCTCGGCGGGACGCGCCGGGGTCTCGAAGGTGTAGCTGATCCGGTTCCCGTCGGGCGACCACTCGGGACGGAGCGCCGCGCCGTTCGCCCGCTCCACGAGCGTCCGGCCCCCGGACCCGTCCGCCGCCGCCAGCCGCAGCGAATGGACGCCGCCCCGATTCTCGGTGTAGCTGACCCAGGCGCCGTCGGGCGACCAGCGGGCGTCGCTCTGGTCGTGGTCCGAAGCCGCCAGCGGCCGGGGCTCACCACCCGCGCGCGGCGCGATCCAGAAGTTCAGCCAGCCGCTGCGCTGCGAGCGGAAGAGCAGGTGCTCGCCGTCGGGCGACGGCTGGGCAGCGCCGAAACCCCGGCCCGCGCGGTAGTCGAAGAAGCCGCGGTCCTCCACCACGGTGCGTGGATTCCCGCCGTCGGGGGTGACCTCGATCACGTCGTGGTCCACCCAGCGGTCGTCCATGCGTACGTAGAAGAGCGACCCGGAGTCCGGGGCCCAGCTCGGATACCCCTCGTAGAGCGGGTCGCTGGTCAACCGGTGCACCTCTCCCCCGGGGACCGACACCTTCCAGATGTCCATGTTCCCGAACCGGTCGCCGGCGAACGCGATCCATTGCCCGTCCGGAGACCAGGCGAGGCCGTTCGCCCGCGCCGAAAGCCGGGTGAGGCGCCGGTCCGTACCCGCCTCGGCCGACCACAGGTAGATGTCCGGCGTGCCGTCGCGGTCGGTGGTGTAGGCGACGAAGCGCCCATCGGGCGACCAGACTGGCTGCGGGGCCCCGAGCGATCCCACCCCGCTGAGCGTCAGGTTCTCCGCGAGGATCCGGAACGACCCCGTCGCGGGGTCCACGCCGCCAAGGTCGCCCCCGGCCGACACGAAGGTGATCAGCGAACCGTCCGGCGCCCACTGCGGCGAGCGGCTGCCCCCGACCGCGGACCGCAGGTCCACCAGCTCGGCGGCGCCGATCGGGCCGGCGATCTCGTCGGCAGACGCGGGCGCCGAGCCGCCTCCCGCCGGCGAACACGCGAGCCCCCCGGCGAACATGCATCCGGCTGCGACGACAAGAAATTGATGCTGTCTCATGACCCCGGCTCCTCTCCGACCGCGCCAACCGGCGGCCGGATCACGGGTACGGAGACTACTGGATGCGGGCCTTTGTCGCTGATGCGGGGAAAGCCCCGGAGCCGGTAGGCTCTCCTGTCCGAATCGAAGCTCTCGCGGAGGGTCCATAGACCCGCCGCAACACCAGGAGGAGACAGCATGTTCCGAAACCGGACCGGCGCGGCCTGCGCCACGCTCTTCACCGCTTTGCTGCTGCTCGGCGCCTGCGCCCCCACCGAGCAGGCGCCGCAGTCGGACGCCACCGTGTTCGAGGGCGCGACCGTCATCGTCGGCGACGGCAGCGACCCGATCGAGAACGCCGTCTTCGTGATCGAGGATGACAGCTTCGTCGCCGTCGGCGCCGCTGGCGACGTGGCGGCACCGGCGGGCGCCGCGCGGGTGGACCTCTCGGGCCGGTTCGTCATCCCGGCGCTCATCGACACCCACGTGCACTTGCAGGTGGACCGCGAGGGCCTCATCGACGACCTGAAGCGGCGCGCCTACTACGGAGTGGGGGCCGCGATGAGCCTGGGCCACGACGACGGCGACGCGGCGGCCGCGGTCCGGGAAGCTCCGGTCGCCGGGGCGGCGCTCGCGCTCACCGCCGGCCGCGGCATCACCCGGCACGAGCCGGGGCGGTCCGAGGCGCCCTACTGGATCAACACCGCAGAGGAGGGACGGGCCGCGGTCCAGGAGATCGCCGCGGCGAACGTGGACATCTTGAAGATCTGGGTGGACGACCGCGGCGGCCAGTACGACAAGCTGACCGCGGATCTCTACGGCCCGATCATCGAGGAGGCCCACGAGCACGGGCTGCGGGTGACCGCCCACATCTTCACGCTGGAGGACGCGAAGGGACTCCTGGAGGCCGGTGTGGACTCCTTCGCCCACAGCGTCCGGGACATGGACGTGGACGACGAGTTCGTGGCGATGGTCCAGGAGCGGCCCAACGTGGTTCTGATGGCGAACATGGGCGCCCGCGGCGCCTACGAGGACATGAGCTGGCTGTCGGGAACGCTGTCCGGCGAAGCGCTCGAGGCGACCCAGGCGGCCCACGAGGAGCGGCCCGAGGCCCACGAGTCCTTCGGCATCCAGGCGCGCAACCTGGTCCGGTTGCACGAGGCCGGGATGAAGATCGTCATGGGCACCGACGGCAACGCGGGCTGGCGTCCCCACATCGAGATGCGGGACATGGTGGAGTCCGGGATGAGCCCGCACGACGTGATCGTCGCCTCCACCGGAGACGCGGCCGAATTTCTCATGCTGCACGACACCGGCACCGTCGCGGCCGGCAAGAGCGCCGACTTCGTGGTGCTCGAGGCGAACCCGCTCGACGACATCATGAACACCCGGATGATCGAATCGGTGTACCTCCGGGGCGAGGAAGTGGACCGGGCCGCGCTGAGCGCTGGCTGGGTCGGCGGCCAGTAGGCGGTTTTCGCGATGAAGCACGCGCACACCATCAGCTGGGCGATCTTCGCCCTGCTGGGAGCCATCACCGTCGTGATCCGAGCCTGTAAGGATTTTTGTGTGTTTGAGCCATACCCTGAACCACTCGAAAGG